>NZ_CEFZSK010000041.1:0-187596 GCF_979581665.1 Nitrospira sp. Vd2
AGGACACCACCAATGCACAACTTATTCCACGTACTTCAGAGACAGGACACTAGCTGTCCTTGACAAAGTGGACGACGCCGAGCAAAGCGGCTAGCCGATCCTTGTCACGTTTTCCGGCACTATGTTAAAATTCGCTGTCATTTCTCTCCGTTTCTGATTCCCTGAGGAGGGGTTGGATGAATTCTCGTGTCAAGAACCTCTTGTTCTGGGTCGTCGTCGGCCTGTTCATGATCCTGCTGTTCAATTTGTTCAGCGTGCCGACGCATGCGCCGGAGGAAGAGGTGATTTTCAGTGACTTCATGGGCCAACTCGACAAGGGCGAAGTCACGAAAGTCACAATCAAAGCCAATCATATCAGCGCGATTCTCAAAGACGGCACCCGAATACGCACGTATTCCGCCGATTATCCCGATCTCGTCAAGCTGCTTCGTGAACGAAACGTCCAGATCGAGGCGAAGCCACCCGATGAAAGCCCCTGGTACATCACGTTTCTCGTGACCTGGGGACCGTTCATCCTGTTCCTCGGGCTTTGGTTCTTCCTGATGCGTCAAATGCAGATCGGCGGGAACAAGGCCTTGTCGTTCGGGAAGAGCCGGGCGCGGCTTTTGACCGAGGAGCGCAAGAAGGTCACCTTCAGCGACGTGGCGGGCATCGACGAAGCCAAGGAGGAAGTCTCGGAGATCATCGAGTTTTTGAAAGACCCGAGAAAATTTCAGAAGCTCGGCGGGCGTATTCCCAAGGGGGTGCTGATCGTCGGCCCACCGGGAACCGGGAAGACGCTGCTCGCGAAAGCGATCGCCGGTGAGGCGGGCGTGCCCTTCTTCAGCATCAGCGGCTCGGATTTCGTGGAAATGTTCGTCGGCGTGGGCGCCTCGCGAGTCCGGGATCTCTTCGAACAGGGCAAGAAGCATGCGCCGTGCATCATCTTCATCGATGAGATCGACGCCGTGGGCCGGCTTCGCGGGGCGGGGTTGGGCGGAGGCCACGATGAGCGTGAGCAGACATTGAACCAACTGCTCGTCGAGATGGATGGCTTCGACACGACCGAAGGGGTGATTCTGATTGCGGCGACGAACCGACCGGATGTGCTCGATCCCGCTCTCCTGCGGCCGGGCCGGTTCGATCGGCAGATCGTCGTCAATCGTCCGGACCTGCGCGGTCGGACCGAGATCTTGAAGGTTCACACGAAAAAGGTTCCCATCGCCGCCGACGTCGAATTGGAGAAGATCGCGCGCGGTACTCCGGGGTTCTCAGGCGCCGATTTGGAGAATCTGGTGAACGAAGCGGCGCTCTGGGCCGCGCGCCAGGACAAGAAGGTGGTCGAGTTGATCGACTTCGAGAACGCGAAGGACAAGGTCCTGATGGGCGCCGAGCGCAAGAGCATGGTCTTGACCGAGTCCGAAAAGCGCACAACGGCTTATCACGAGGCCGGTCATGCGTTGATGGCCAAGCTCCTGCCCGGCACCGATCCGGTCCACAAGGTGACGATCATTCCGCGCGGGCGCGCGCTGGGCGTCACCATGCAGTTGCCGACCGACGACCGCCACAACTACTCCAAGGAATTCCTGTACAACAACCTCGCCATCCTGTTGGGCGGCCGCGTGGCCGAAGAGCTGGTCTTGAATCACATCACGACGGGTGCGGGCAACGACATCGAGCGGGCCACCGATCTCGCCCGGAAAATGGTCTGTGAGTGGGGGATGAGCGAGAAACTCGGCCCGCTGACGTTTGGCAAGAAGGACGAAGAGATTTTCCTCGGCCGCGAGATCGCGACCCGGCGCGATTTCAGTGAACAGGTGGCGCTCGAGATCGACCACGAGGTCAAGCGGTTGGTCATCGAGAACTACGAGCGCGCGAAGAAGATGCTCACCGACCACATGGCGACGCTCAAGGCGCTCGCCGAGGCTTTGCTCGAGAAGGAAGTCTTGGACGCGCCGGAAATCGACGAGATCATCCGGCAAACGGCGCCCCAGGCGATTCCGGTCTGACATCACAGCGGGCACCGTCCGGCCCGTCTCGTCGGCCCTCTACCGTGGCACAGCACCCTGCCGGCGTTCAGTCTCTTCACATCCCTTGGCCCTTCTCCACACCCGCTTCTTCCTGGCGGATTCGCCACCAAGCGTATGATGTGACACAGCCGCGGCTCATGGGCATTCTCAACGTGACGCCCGATTCATTTTCGGATGGAGGACAGTTTGCCGAGCCGTCGGCTGCGGTCGATCGCGCCGTCGCGATGGTGGAGCAAGGTGCGGATTTCCTCGACATCGGCGCCGAATCGTCGAGGCCCGGCGCGTCGCCGATCAGCGAGGACGAGGAGCTGTCCCGATTGCTTCCCGTCGTTCGGGCTGTCTGTCCACGCGTGCGCGTGCCGGTCTCCATCGATACGACGAAAGCCGCGGTTGCTGAGCAAGCCCTTGATCTCGGTGCGTCGATCATCAACGATATTACCGCCTTGCGAGGCGATCCTGGGATGGCTGCGGTCGTGGCCCGGGCCGGCGCGAGCCTTGTCCTCATGCACATGCACGGCACGCCGGCGACGATGCAAGTCGATCCGCACTATGATGATGTCGTCCAGGAAGTGGCCGGGGTGTTGCGGGCGCGACTCAGGGTTGCGATCGAAGCCGGGATCCCGGCGGAGAGAATTGTACTTGACCCCGGCATTGGTTTCGGAAAGAATTTGAACCACAACTTAACCCTCCTTGCGAACCTGAATGCGTTTCGGGAACTCGGCCGCCCGGTGTTGATCGGGGTGTCACGGAAGGGGTTCATTGGGACGCTCGTGAGCCGGCCGGTCGGGGATCGTGTGATTGGGACAGCCGCGGCCGTCGCAGTGGCCGTTGTCAACGGGGCCCGGATCATTCGCGTTCATGACGTCAGTGAGATGCGGGATGTCGTCACGGTGGTTGGCGCGATCTTGGCCCGTGAGGCATTGAATGACGGCAAGCCCGCAGGCGGAGAGGCGAATCACTAAAAGGGAAGCCAATCGAGGAACCTATGCGAAAGCTATTCGGTACGGACGGCGTGCGTGGTGTGGCGAATCTCGAGCCGATGACGAGCGAGACGGCGATGAAGCTCGGCCGAGCCGTCGCCTATCTGTTCAAGCGACGCTCGGGCCGGCACCAGATTGTGATCGGGAAGGATACGCGCCTGTCGGGGTACATGCTCGAATCCGCGCTCACATCCGGCATCTGTTCCATGGGCGTCGATGTGCTCCTGGTCGGGCCGCTCCCCACCCCGGCGATCGCCTTCTTGACGCGCAGCTTGCGTGCGGACGCCGGCGTGATGATCTCCGCCTCGCACAATCCATATCAGGACAATGGGATCAAGTTTTTTTCAAGCGATGGCTTTAAGTTGCCCGATGAACTTGAAGCGCGAATTGAACAACTGCTGATGTCGAATGAGATCGAGCACCTCCGGCCTACGGCGAACGAAGTCGGCAAGGCCTTCCGGATCGACGACGCCGAAGGCCGTTATATCGAATTTGTGAAGCGGTCGTTGCCCCGCGACCTCGATTTTCAAGGGCTGAAGGTCGTCGTCGATTGCGCGAACGGCGCTGCATACAAAGTGGCGCCGAAGGTCTTGCGGGAGTTGGGCGCCACCGTCTGGGTGATCGGCGACAAGCCCGACGGCACGAATATCAACGACGGGTGCGGCGCCGTCTATCCCCAGTCGCTCCAACAAGCGGTGCTCGAACACGGTGCCGACATCGGGATCGCGCACGATGGGGACGCGGATCGAGCCGTCTTCGTCTGCGAGCGGGGGAGGATCATCGACGGCGATCACGCCATCGCGGCGCTTGCCCTTGATTTACACGAACGGGGCCAGCTCAAGCGGCGGACGGTCGTCGGCACGGTCATGAGTAACTTTGGACTCGACCTCGCGATGGCGAATGCTGGCATTACATTGATTCGCACGCCGGTGGGCGATCGGTATATTCTTGAACGCATGGTGGCCGACGGGTTTAATTTGGGTGGCGAGCAGTCCGGCCATCTGATTTTCCTTGACCACAATACGACCGGCGATGGGCTCATTTCCGCCTTGCAGATCCTCTCGCTGATGAAACGAACGGGCCGACCGTTGTCGGCACTGGCCGGCTGTATGACGGCGGTGCCTCAAGTCCTGTTGGGCGTTCCCGTCAAATCGAAGCCCGATCTCGCCTCCCTCCCTCAAGTCCAAGATGCCATCTCTGTCGCGGAGCGGCGACTGAACGGGGCCGGGCGAGTCCTCGTCCGATATTCCGGGACCGAGCCGCTGCTGCGCATCATGGTCGAGGGGCGGGAAGATGCGGTGATTCAATCGGTCGCACACGATCTCGCCGGCATCGTCCGCGCCTGCCTCGGGTGAACGGCTTCGGCTGTTCGCTCGCCGCGGCTACCCCATGTTGCTCCCGCTGACGCTGGCCTTCCTGTTCGGCCTCCTGCTTGGATCCTACGTTCCGTTCCTCCCGCTGACGATCACAGGGATTCTGCTGCTCGTCGCCATGCTGTGCACGCTGCTCGAACGATCTGGGAAGCTGGAGGTGCGACAGGGAGGCACGCTGTTCGGTGTGTTGCTCGCGGGAGTGCTGTACTGGAATGTATTTGCCTGGGCGACGAATGATTCCAGTCTGCTGCGATTTATCGGCGCGCAACCCGTCATGATGAAAGGGATGGTCGTCGAACCGGTTCGTGGTGGGCCTGAGCGGACGGTGTTGGTCGTCTCCGTATCCGAGATACGAAACGAATCAGGAGCGAATCCGGTTCGTGGACGGGTGCGGCTGACCTGGCGTGGTCGCGATCGGGAAGTGTTCCAGGGAGACATCATCGTGATGACGGCGCGCCTGCGGCCGCCCACCGGGATGATGAATCCGGGCGGCTTCGACTACGCCGCCTATTTGGAGCGCCAGGGCATCGAGGCGGTGGCGTCCGTGTCGGGACCAGGACGCATCACAGTCGAGGAACGCCGGGCCGGCCCGCTTTGGTCGGTCCTTCGTTCGATCGACGAGTGGCGGGATCGGATCAGGCGAGCGGCCCTTGTCACGCTGCCTCAACCGGCGGCCGGTATCCTCTTGGGCATGATCATCGGCGAGGCGGATGATGTCCCCCCCGCTATCCGCGATCTCTTCATGGCGACCGGGACCGTCCACATCCTCTCGATATCGGGTTCGCACCTAGGCTTGATCGCGGTGTCCGTTTTTTTCGTGATTCGGGCAGTCACGCGCCGCCTTCCGGAGCGCTGGCTCTTGACCTTGTCACTGTATGTGACGCCCACACGACTCGCGGTCCTCCTCACCGTCCCCGTGCTCGTGTTCTACACCGTGCTGGCTGGCGCGCAAGTGGCCACCGTACGGTCGCTCGTGATGATCCTGCTCTTTCTCCTTGCGGTATGGCTCGGCCGCGACAACAAACTGTTATGGACGCTCGCGACGGCCGCGTGGGTGATTCTCTTGGCCGACCCAAAGGCGCTGTTCGATATTTCCTTTCAGCTCTCCTTCACGTCCGTGTTGGCGATTGCGCTGCTGGCTCCCCGGCATGATGACGACGAATTGCCGGAGCGTGGTCGAGACGAGCGGTGGTGGCTGCGGGGCTGGGCATGGTCGAAGGAGTATCTGTGGCTCTCGATCGGGATCACGCTCGCAACCGTGCCCCTGGTGGCGTATTACTTCAACCAAATGGCGTGGCTTGGCGTGCTCGCCAATTTGCTCGTGGTCCCGTTGGCCGGCTTTGTCCTCGTGCCGCTCGGCCTCGCGTCCGCGATCTGGGCCCTCATCATCGGAAGCACGACCTTCCCGCTTGCCGGCTGGAATCAAGCGGTGAGCGACCTCATCGTCGGCCTCGTCCGGTTGTTTGCCGCCTTGCCGGGAGCGGAGTGGCACGTGGCATCACCAAGCGTGTGTGCCATCCTTCTGTTCTATCTCATCCTGCTCGTCGTCACGTACGCCCGCCGTCCTCGCTGGCTTCGACCGGCGCTCGCGCCGGTCCTCGGTGTCATGCTTCTCTGGTGGGCCTGGTCTCCGCGCCTCTCTGATGGGCATGATCTTCATGTGACGTTTCTCGACGTCGGTCAGGGCGATGCATCCGTGATCGAGTTGCCAGACGGGCAGACGATCCTCATCGATGGCGGTGCGGCTTATGACCGACTTGATATGGGGCGTGCGGTCGTGGCGCCGTATCTGTGGGACCGGGGCATCCGCCGGATCGATCACATCATCGCGACACATCCGCAGCTCGACCACGTGGGTGGTCTGGCCAGCCTCGTGGAGAAATTCGAGGTCGGTGAGTACTGGAGCAACGGCACGGCGCGGGAGGAAGCGTTCTACCAACGGCTGACCTCCGCATTGCAGGCGCATCAGGTGACGGATGGACGGGTCTGGCAGGACATGTTGCTCGTCGAGTCGGGCGGCTGTCGGCTCCGGGTGCTGAATCCACCCCGCGGGGGCAATGTGTTGTTCGTCGCGTCCGCGCATGCCGGCGGGAGCGACCTCAACAATCAGTCCGTCGTCACACGACTTGATTGCGGTCCGCATTCGATTCTCTTTCCCGGCGACATCGAGACACCATCCATCGACCGCTTGCGAAAAACCGACGACGTCTTCAACGCGCGAATCATGAAGGTTCCTCATCACGGCGCGCGGAGTTCCCTCGATCCGGTCTGGATTGCCGAAGCCCACCCCGAGTTGGCCGTGATCTCGGTCGGTCGGACGAATCCCTATGGCCATCCGGCTGGGTCGGTGCTGGCCGCGTTCCAACACCAGCACGTCCGCATCCTGCGGACTGATGAAGATGGAGCGATCCGCATTCATGCGAATCTCGGCTCCCGTGAGTTCATCGTCGAGCGGACGCGGGACGGCGTCATCCGCCGACTGCGGGGCGGCCCGTTTGACGCGCAAGCCTGGGATGTAGAGCGTGACAATCTGACGAAGCTGTGGCGACAATGGGCTTCGCCGGCTTGACAAGGGATTCGTCGAGCCGGTATTGCAGGTTGCAAGAGGTGAACATGGTTCCGACGGTGGAATGGCGAGACGGAGCGGTGCGGCTGTTGGATCAAAGCCGGTTGCCGGAGCACGTCGAATTTCTCGACTGCCGTGATGACCGCGCCGTGGCCGAGGCGATCCGCGAGCTACGCGTGCGAGGCGCGCCTGCGATTGGCGTCACGGCAGCCATGGGTGTCGCGCTTGGCGCGGCCCAGTTGCCGGATGCGAGCGCCGAGGAGTTTGACAAACGCGTGTTGGAGATCTGTGATCAGCTCGCCGCCACACGGCCGACCGCAGTAAATCTCTTCTGGGCCATCGAGCGAATGAAACGGGCCTTAGCCTCCCTCACCAGCGTGCCGGTGCCCGAGCGCAAGCGCCGGCTTGTGGAGGAAGCGCAGCGGATCTTGGAGGAAGATATTGCGATCAACAAAGCGATCGGCCGGCACGGCGCCGCCCTGATTGCCGACGGTCAGACCATCTTGACCCACTGTAATGCCGGGGCGCTGGCGACGGCCGGTTATGGTACTGCGCTCGGCGTGGTTCGGGCCGCCTGGGAGCAGGGAAAGAAGATCCACGTCATTGCCGATGAAACGAGGCCCGTCTTGCAAGGCGCGCGGCTGACCGTCTGGGAGTTGATGCAGGATCACATTCCGGTCACCTTGATTACCGACAACATGGCGGGCGCAATGATGCGGCAACGCCGGATTCATCTGTGCATCGTCGGAGCCGACCGCGTAGCGGCCAATGGCGATGTGGCGAACAAGATCGGCACGTATTCGGTGGCCGTGTTGGCCAAAGCACATGGCATTCCGTTCTACGTCGCCGCGCCGCTCTCGACGATCGATCTTGCCACCGGGTCCGGCGACGACATCCCGATCGAGCAACGCGGCCGCGACGAAGTTCTTTCAATCTTTGGAGGACCACGGATTGCGCCGTCCAACGTCGCGGTCTTGAATCCCGCGTTCGATGTGACACCCGCCGAATACGTCACCGGCATCATTACCGAACGCGGCGTCTTCCGACCGGAAGATCTCGCGCGACAATTCCCCAAGTGAGCATTTCGCATAGGCTGCCTTGAACCGCCGCTCTGCGTATCACTATAATGACCAGTTTTTCCGGCAGAGGAGAAGGAGGATGCGCATCCCATGACTGAGCATACATTGGCCATCATCAAGCCGGACGCGGTGAAGAAGGATGCCGTCGGCGATATCATCCGGCGGTATGAAGCGGCGGGGCTGCGGCCGGTCGCGATGAAAATGATGCGGCTGACCAAACAGGCGGCCGAGGGATTTTACGCGGTGCACCGACAGCGACCGTTCTTTGACAGCCTGACGACGTTCATGGCGTCCGGTCCCGTTGTGGTGCTCGTCCTCGAAGGTAAAGACGCGATCAAGCGCAACCGCGAGCTGATGGGCGCCACCGACCCCGCGAAAGCCGCGCCCGGGACGATCCGCGCGGCGTACGGCACCAACATCGAGTACAACGCGGTGCATGGGTCCGATTCGCCGGACACGGCAAAATTCGAGATTGGGTATTTCTTCTCAGGGATGGAGTTGGGAGGATAGGTTGCACGCCTGCCCGGCAGGTCGGCCACGATGGGCTTCAATCGCGGCAGTCCTGTTTGGGATGGTGCTCTCCTGGCTCGGTGGCTGTGCCGGCCCTGAGCCGTCGGTTGTCCCACCTCGAGAGACCCGCTCAGTCAAGGCGGTCTCACCGCCGAAGGTCATCATTCCCGAGTCCCCCCGCCGGACCCTCGATGGCGAGCCACCGCTCAGCCGTGTCAACGCGCTGGCGATCGCTCCATCACTGATCCCGACGTCCGATCTGGACGCGTGGGCGCAGCGGTTGGCTCGCCGAGGCGTGACCCTCATCCTGCTCGACATCGGGACACAGGGCCGCGCCAATGGCATGACGAGACACGCTGCCGTCACGCAGCAACCCCGGCACGGAGTCTATTTTCACACGGGGTGGGCCGAGACGGTCCGCGATCTGTTCGGGACGCTCGTGCCGGCTGCGCATCAGCATCGGATCGCCGTGTTTGCTCGCGTGTCACTCCGCGACATGCCGTGGGTTGATTCGGCCCTGGGATGGCTGGACCGCGCCTTCGATCCGCCGTCGCGTCGTCTCACCGTCTCTCCTGCCCTTGATGTCTTTCATCCCGCGTATCAGGAGTATCTGGTCGGCCTCTTGACCGACCTTGCAGCCACCGGGCTCGACGGCGTGCTGTTCAGTGATGAGCCGCCGATCGGCATTTACGACGGCCTGACCCCGTTCGCGCTCCGCGGATTCGAACGAGACTTTCATCTGCCGCTCGATTCGCAACGATTGTTTACGGCGGCGGACGCATCGGCTCACGGGCAGTCACGATACCGTCCCGAGTTTTGGCAATGGGTCGGCTGGAGGACCCGGGAACGACTGCGGCTTCTCGATCGTCTCATGCGGGCGATGCGGATGAAGACGCCCGCGATTGATTGTGCCGTGGAGCTCCATCCCGAGGCCGTCACGGATCCCGTCGGGGCGCTCGCGATGTACAGCGAAGATCTGTTGGAGACCAAGCGACGATGCCGGTATGAGGTGCTGACCGTTGCGCCACGCGCGAATCGCCACCTGGTCCTTGCCCCGGTCGTCGAGCAGATGGCGTCGTTAATGGGAAGACCGGAGCGCGTCTGGGTCATGATCGCGCCCGGCTTGACGACGCAACTCGTGCCTGCTGTCTCGCAACCGGATCAACCGGCCGGCCTGCCGGCCGGGGTCGGCCTCGTGTATCTCGACGCCGTGCCGGACGTTCCTTGACAAAGGCGACGAGGTCCCCCTAAGCTCAGATTCTTTGAGACGGCCGCGCGGCCGACCCTTTCTCTATCCCTCTGAGAGGATCCGATGGAACCAGCCGATCTTCGGTATCATAAAGAACATGAATGGATTCGAGTGGACGGCAAGCAGGCCATGATGGGAATCAGTGATTTCGCACAAGACGCACTGGGCGATATCGTGTTCATCGATATGCCGAAGGTCGGCAGCGTGATCACGGCCGGTCAGCAGATCGGGGAAGTGGAATCGACCAAGACCACATCGAGTCTCTATACGCCGGTCAGCGGAAAAATTGTGAAGGTCAATACCGATCTCAAGGATCACCCCGAACTCGTCAATACCGATCCATACGGCAAAGGCTGGATCGCGGTGATTGACCTCTCCGCGCCATCGGAAGTCGACGAGTTGATGACTGCCGAGCAGTACCGCGCCTTTCTGGCGTCAGAGAAAAAATGACGACAGGCAAGCACGTTGCCATCATCGGAGCCGGACCAGGCGGCTATGTGGCGGCCATTCGCGCCGCGCAGTTGGGCGGCCGCGTCACCGTCGTCGAGCAGCAGCGGCTGGGCGGCGTGTGTTTGAATTGCGGCTGCATTCCCAGCAAGGCGCTCTTGTCCGTGGTCGAGCTCGGCGACAAAGCGAAGAAGGCTGCGGAGCTTGGTCTCAAGCTTGGGGGCAGCGTCAGCTACGACCTCGCGCAGATGGTGGCGCGCAAAAACAAGGTCGTGGACGGCTTGGTCAAAGGCATTGGGACGCTGTTCAAGACGTGGTCGATTGAATCGATCACGGGGACGGGACGCCTCGCCGATCCGCATACGGTCGTCGTGTCCTCTGCCGAGGGCGGGGAGCGGCGCGTCGAGGCCGATGCGGTCGTGATCGCCACGGGATCGTCCTGGCCGAATCTCCCGCTCTTTCCAATTGACGGGCGACAGATTATCACGAGCAAGGAAGCGCTCGATGCGACCGAGATTCCAAGACGGCTGTTGATCGTCGGTGCCGGCGTCGAGGGCTGCGAGTTCGCGTCGCTCTATAGCGGCGTGGGGACGCAGGTCACGATGGTGGAACTGATGCCGCGGGTCCTACCGCTCGAAGATGAAGAGGTGTCGGCCTTGATCGCCAGGGAGCTGACCAAGCGCGGCGTGACCGTGCAGACCGGGACGACGGTGGAGAAGGTTGACCGGCGCGGTGGAGCGATCGTCTCAACGTTGAAGGATGGCACGAGCATCGAGACAGATGTGGTCTTGGTCTCCGTCGGGCGCGGATTGAATTCCAAGGGGTTGGGGCTCGAGCAGATTGGCGTGCAGGTCGGGCGGCGCGGGGAAATCATCGTGAACGAGCGCCTCGAAACAAACGTGCCGGGGGTCTACGCGATCGGGGACGTGACGGGAAAAGCCATGCTCGCCCATGTGGCCTTTGCTCAGGGAAAGATCGTGGTCGAGAACATTTTGCTGGGCCCGCGCGAGATCGATTATCGTGTCATTCCTGCCGGCATCTTTACGCTTCCCGAAGTCGGCCGCGTCGGGCTTACCGAGCAACAGGCACGCGAACAGGCGCAGGCGCGGGGAGAAGATCCGGCCACGGCCGTGAAGGTGGGCCGGTTCCGCCACGTTGGATTGGGCAAAGCCCAAGCGACGGGCGACACCACGGGATTCTATAAGGTGATTGCCGATGGGACGACGGGCAGTGTCCTCGGCGTGCACATTGTCGGCTCGCATGCGGCGGACTTGATCCACGAGGCGGCCGCGGCCATGGAGATGGGGGCGGTGGCATCAGACATCGCCGAGATGATCCATGCGCATCCGACGCTCGCGGAAGGGCTGATGGAAGCGGCCGAGGACGTGGACGGGCTTGCGATCCATCTGGCGAGGAAAAAAGAGCCCAGACGGTAGGCGGGGCGGATGGTGGGATGGCACGTGTGGCGATCGTTGCTGTTGAAAATGGGAATGATCGCTCTCGCGGTGTCGGTGCTCGGGTGGATGGGCTGGCAGGAACACGAACAGCCAAGCCCGGAACAGGCCATCACGGTACCTGCTCAGTCGCCTGCCGCTGAACCCGTGACCGCATCAAGAGCCGCTGCCCCGCAGATTGAGAAAGTGGCGGCGCCGCGTGGGCCGGCAAAGCAGGTCATCGGACCCCGGACATCGAAGAAGGTCGATCTGAATCGTGCGACGCTCGAGGAGTTGCAAGCGCTACCGGGGATCGGGCCGGTGCTTGCCGAGCGGATGATCGAGCATCGGCGACAGGCGCGGTACCGGACCGTTGATGATTTGATGGACGTGAAGGGTATCGGCAAGAAACGGTTGGAGCAGCTGCGACCGCTGGTCATCGTAGACGTTGGGCAGGGCGGCGGTGCCCAACCGGCACCGACGTTGGACGCTGGTCCCCGGCACAAAAAGCTATGAGCGAGCTTGCGCGACAAACGGAGCTGATCCTCCGCGGTGCGGTGGAAGTCATCCAGCCTGCCGAGCTGGAGGCCAAGATCAGCCGCTCGTTGAAAGAGCACCGGCCCCTTCGGGTCAAGGCGGGATTCGATCCGACGGCGCCTGATCTCCATCTCGGTCATACCGTCCTGATCCACAAGCTCAAACACTTTCAAGACCTCGGACATCAAGTCATCTTCTTGATCGGCGACTTTACGGGCATGATCGGCGACCCGACCGGTGTCTCCGAGACGCGAGTTGCGCTGACCAAGGAGAAAGTCCAGGAGAACGCCAAGACCTACGAGCGGCAAATCTTCAAGATTCTCGACCCTCAGCGAACCATCGTCGAGTTCAACAGCCGGTGGATGAGTACCATGCGGGCCGAAGAATTGATTCACGTCGCGGCGCATTACAATGTCGCCCGTATGTTAGAACGCGAGGATTTTCACAAGCGCTATCACGAACAGAAGCCGATCAGCATTCATGAGTTTTTGTATCCATTGGTCCAGGGCTACGACTCGGTAGCGTTGAACGCCGACGTGGAGCTGGGTGGCACCGATCAAAAATTCAACTTGCTGGTCGGGCGAGACCTGCAGCGGGATTTCGGGCAAGAGGCGCAAGTGGTGTTGACGATGCCGCTGCTCGAGGGTACCGACGGCGTGCGAAAAATGAGCAAGAGCCTTGGCAACTACATCGCGCTCGAAGATGCGCCCGAGGACATGTTCGGGAAAATCATGTCGATCAGCGACGCGCTGATGCTTCGCTACTATGAGCTCCTGACGATGGAAGACTTGAGTCAGGTCAAGGCGAAGCATCCCATGGAGGCGAAACAGTCGCTCGCCGAAATGATCGTCACTCGCTACCACGGTGTCGAGGCGGCGGGCCGTGCGAGGCAGGTCTTTCAGCAGAAGTTCCGCGAACGCGAGTTTCCAGCCGAGCCGGATGCGCGGGTGACGCTGAGCGCCCAGGACGTCGGCGGCTCGGTCTCACCGATCATTAACATCGTGGAATTGGTCGCGCGGACAAAGTTGGTGTCGAGCAAAAGCGAGGCCCGGCGGCTCGTGGTCCAGGGCGGCATCGAAATCGATGACGTGAAGCAGAGCGATCCGAACGGCGCCCTCGTGCTCGAACCTGGACATGAGTATCGGCTGCGCATTGGCCGTCGAAAATTCGCAACCGTGACGCTGAAGACATGAGACACGTTCGCGTGTAGCTCACCACCGTACGTCCCTTCGTCTTTCTCCTGTTGGAGCCACCGCCATCCGTTTTGGTGTCGCTCGTCCGCCGGTCATGATGCCGCAACCTGCATCGAGGGCTCTGCGGGAGCGGTCCAGAGACCCCCTCGTGCGCATCCTCAGGTTTGCCGAACCGTCTCGACATCCCTCCGCAGGGGCCGCCCCGCACTGACCTGTGCTCGGCCGCTTGGCTGGCTTGCTCTAGCTTCTTGAACGCCCGGCACGAAACGTTCCAACTCGCCGACGGCACCGACCAAGCAGGGATGACTACGCTGAAGAAGCTAAGAAACGTCATCCCAATAGAAAACGGGAGGCCCCAATGCGGTACTACCCACTTGTTCCGGCCCTTCTGCTGGTTCTGTCCGGTTGCGCCACGACTCCTGCCTCCTCCATGGGCGATCCCTCGTTTCGGTCATTAGCTGATGCACAGGCGTACTATGATCGATTGGAGCAACAACAAAAAAGATGTTGACGAATTTTCCAAGCATCAAGCGCGCCGCCTGCCCCCCGGAGCCCGGCCAAGTGCCGGAGGTGCGTTCCAGCGATCAGTCGCGCTTGAGCCAATGACGTGCCGGCCGGTGGGGCGCCGACGCGCATCGATGGCAAAGAAGAAACGGCCGCCCTCTTCATAGGGAAGGTGGTTTCAACGGTAGGGCCAAGGATCAGGCCAACAGCGACCTGATTGCTTTCAGTTCCCTCTTCATAGGGAAGGTGGTTTCAACCATATACGCGTGAGATCGTCCGGTAGTCCCGATACTGCTTTCAGTTCCCTCTTCATAGGGAAGGTGGTTTCAACCTGCTGACGGGGTGAACTACCTGGTAATCCCCGCGCTTTCAGTTCCCTCTTCATAGGGAAGGTGGTTTCAACCAGACGCACGAGCCCACTCAAATCGATATCTACCTCTTTCAGTTCCCTCTTCATAGGGAAGGTGGTTTCAACCTTGACTCGCATACGCTCTCGGTCATGATTCATCTCATTTTCAGTTCCCTCTTCATAGGGAAGGTGGTTTCAACGCGGTGTCTGCTCGCCTTCGCCCTGAATGGCCAGCTTTTTCAGTTCCCTCTTCATAGGGAAGGTGGTTTCAACATTCCGGGCTACGGACTCTGCACCGTCCATGATCGTTTTTCAGTTCCCTCTTCATAGGGAAGGTGGTTTCAACTGTGACACCACGGACCGGCCGTCCGGTTTAGATAGATTTTCAGTTCCCTCTTCATAGGGAAGGTGGTTTCAACTACGTTTCGTCCCCCACGCCCTGGCTGCGTGAACATCTTTTCAGTTCCCTCTTCATAGGGAAGGTGGTTTCAACTGTCGTTGTCATACAGCCACCGCCTGTTCGACGATCTTTTCAGTTCCCTCTTCATAGGGAAGGTGGTTTCAACGCCCAGGTCGATGCCTTGATGGTCAAGGCCGAAGAGCTTTTTCAGTTCCCTCTTCATAGGGAAGGTGGTTTCAACTCTTGACGGTCCAATGCCCTTGGGACACGTAGTCACTTTCAGTTCCCTCTTCATAGGGAAGGTGGTTTCAACTATTCTGGAGATCAAACCACACATACGGGTGGATAACTTTCAGTTCCCTCTTCATAGGGAAGGTGGTTTCAACACGCCGAATCCGCTGTTCCCGTACGCGGATAAAGTCTTTCAGTTCCCTCTTCATAGGGAAGGTGGTTTCAACGATTCGCGTTGGTGGCGAGACGTTGCTCAGCCGACCTTTCAGTTCCCTCTTCATAGGGAAGGTGGTTTCAACTTGGTCCGGAGTCGTGCACTCGTATTTTTCCAACCCACTTTCAGTTCCCTCTTCATAGGGAAGGTGGTTTCAACGGTTTTCCTGCGGCCATGTGCATGGCAAGGTGGAGCCTTTCAGTTCCCTCTTCATAGGGAAGGTGGTTTCAACTACGGAAAAGCCCACCGTTTTATGTGGGAATTTATTAACACTTTCAGTTCCCTCTTCATAGGGAAGGTGGTTTCAACAGCGTATTCCGACGTATGCACGCGGTGTGCTTTTCTTTCAGTTCCCTCTTCATAGGGAAGGTGGTTTCAACTGGACGGGGCGATCGACACGCACGCTGTCGGGGCCCGGCTTTCAGTTCCCTCTTCATAGGGAAGGTGGTTTCAACCGCCATAGGCAAGCACGGTCGGGGTGGCATCCTTCACTTTCAGTTCCCTCTTCATAGGGAAGGTGGTTTCAACTGATGCGCAATTGCGTGCGGCAGAGTTAGCGTACACTTTCAGTTCCCTCTTCATAGGGAAGGTGGTTTCAACGGTGACACGATGGGCCGATAGCCGGCTTTTCGTGTCTTTCAGTTCCCTCTTCATAGGGAAGGTGGTTTCAACGTTTGATCGCGAGACGGGGCAGTGTGACGTACCGGGCTTTCAGTTCCCTCTTCATAGGGAAGGTGGTTTCAACGGGCGATCGACACGCACGCTGTCGAATACTCAGATCCTTTCAGTTCCCTCTTCATAGGGAAGGTGGTTTCAACTGTCTTGCTGTCAGCCCGCCGTTTGATCGCGAGACGCTTTCAGTTCCCTCTTCATAGGGAAGGTGGTTTCAACTTCCATGCGGCCGTTCAGGCGTTTCGCAAGCGCAGAGCTTTCAGTTCCCTCTTCATAGGGAAGGTGGTTTCAACTAAGCTCGTCGCATTTCGTCAGTCCAGACTTGCCTCTTTCAGTTCCCTCTTCATAGGGAAGGTGGTTTCAACACCGTGGTCGCCGGCGCGTGCGTGGACAGCTTGGTGCTTTCAGTTCCCTCTTCATAGGGAAGGTGGTTTCAACAATTGGTTGCCGATCCCGGTAAAGTCGAGCAGAAAGTCTTTCAGTTCCCTCTTCATAGGGAAGGTGGTTTCAACGGCGCTAACATGCCACCGGCTGTGGCGAGCCACATCCCTTTCAGTTCCCTCTTCATAGGGAAGGTGGTTTCAACGGTGTGCGCACGCTCATAGCGAGGATCCTCCTCAACCTTTCAGTTCCCTCTTCATAGGGAAGGTGGTTTCAACGCGTATGACTCCTTGCTGTCCAGTTTCTCCGCGTTCCTTTCAGTTCCCTCTTCATAGGGAAGGTGGTTTCAACAATCCAACTGACGACCAGTGACGCCAAGTTACTCACTTTCAGTTCCCTCTTCATAGGGAAGGTGGTTTCAACTGTAGCCCGTGGTGACCATGGTGAGCGGTTCCCACATCTTTCAGTTCCCTCTTCATAGGGAAGGTGGTTTCAACTGAGGAAATTTTTTCACGCACAGGCTTTTTTTTTACCTCTTTCAGTTCCCTCTTCATAGGGAAGGTGGTTTCAACATTCTGGCATGCCAACAGCCATTGTCATAAATCACTTTCAGTTCCCTCTTCATAGGGAAGGTGGTTTCAACGACCAAACGGCACAGGGTTTCCAGGATAATGACGTCTCTTTCAGTTCCCTCTTCATAGGGAAGGTGGTTTCAACTCAGATCCTTCATCGCGACCGCAAAGTACGCCTTGCCTTTCAGTTCCCTCTTCATAGGGAAGGTGGTTTCAACGGGTTGGACAAAAGAACCGGGCGCCGAAGGATGTCGCTTTCAGTTCCCTCTTCATAGGGAAGGTGGTTTCAACGGCCTGGTGCGCCGATACGGCGACGATTTATCTGCCTTTCAGTTCCCTCTTCATAGGGAAGGTGGTTTCAACACGGAATTGTGGGCCTGTAACAAGGCGGATCATTTCCCTTTCAGTTCCCTCTTCATAGGGAAGGTGGTTTCAACGCCGCCATAGACTGGGCCGCGCGTCGACGCAACGGACTTTCAGTTCCCTCTTCATAGGGAAGGTGGTTTCAACGCTTCGCCAAGTACGTATCAAATTGGCCTTGCAAGACTTTCAGTTCCCTCTTCATAGGGAAGGTGGTTTCAACTTGAAACCGTCCTCGGGAGTGGAACCGGACTGATCCTTTCAGTTCCCTCTTCATAGGGAAGGTGGTTTCAACACATTGAGAATCCCTGCGCGTTCTCGTCCGTCAAGACTTTCAGTTCCCTCTTCATAGGGAAGGTGGTTTCAACTGAGCGTGCGCACGCCTAAAGATCGGGTGGGGTGCTTTCAGTTCCCTCTTCATAGGGAAGGTGGTTTCAACGCGGAAGGAGATTGCGGAAGACTTCAATTTTACAACCTTTCAGTTCCCTCTTCATAGGGAAGGTGGTTTCAACTACCAACTGTACCAAGCCTCCACGTATGATGGCCAGCCTTTCAGTTCCCTCTTCATAGGGAAGGTGGTTTCAACCCCGTTCTCGCGATACTCATCCACCACGGCAAACACTTTCAGTTCCCTCTTCATAGGGAAGGTGGTTTCAACCCGGCGGGAGTGGATCACGCCGCCGATGATTCTCACCTTTCAGTTCCCTCTTCATAGGGAAGGTGGTTTCAACGCAGTCGGGGAAAACCGGTCACGAATCGCCCCAAACTTTCAGTTCCCTCTTCATAGGGAAGGTGGTTTCAACCGCTATCGGGCTATGATCGACTTGGTCTATAACCTCTTTCAGTTCCCTCTTCATAGGGAAGGTGGTTTCAACAATGTGTACGCCGGCCTTGGGTTCAGCCAACGCGCTTTCAGTTCCCTCTTCATAGGGAAGGTGGTTTCAACTACCGTGAGATCGCGGCACGCGACCCGACCGCGAGCCCCTTTCAGTTCCCTCTTCATAGGGAAGGTGGTTTCAACATCAAGGCCCATCTCCCTAGCGACCTCTTCACAATCTTTCAGTTCCCTCTTCATAGGGAAGGTGGTTTCAACGACCCAGAGTTCTTTATGGTTTTGGGCGGTCTGCTCTTTCAGTTCCCTCTTCATAGGGAAGGTGGTTTCAACTGCGTCACACAATCCTCAAACTCATCAGTGCCGCACTTTCAGTTCCCTCTTCATAGGGAAGGTGGTTTCAACGTTCACCGCGAATCAGGGCATGATTTTAGATCTCCGCTTTCAGTTCCCTCTTCATAGGGAAGGTGGTTTCAACTGGGTGTCGCGGTCGGCTGTCCGTGTGGTCGTCAGATCTTTCAGTTCCCTCTTCATAGGGAAGGTGGTTTCAACAGGCTCCAGAAAATAGCGCCTGGCGCGACACGCATCTTTCAGTTCCCTCTTCATAGGGAAGGTGGTTTCAACATTCTCCAACCCTCTCATGAAGGCCAGTCGTGCAGCAGGCTTTCAGTTCCCTCTTCATAGGGAAGGTGGTTTCAACGCTGTACGCGCCTGGGCCAGGAATGCATACAGCTTCCTTTCAGTTCCCTCTTCATAGGGAAGGTGGTTTCAACAATTGGTTTGTCGCGATAAATGGCATCCTGTATCTCTTTCAGTTCCCTCTTCATAGGGAAGGTGGTTTCAACGATACATTCACTAATCGCTGTAAGTATGCGAGACTACACTTTCAGTTCCCTCTTCATAGGGAAGGTGGTTTCAACACACAGTGGCGAGCCACATCCTTCATTTATGACAACTTTCAGTTCCCTCTTCATAGGGAAGGTGGTTTCAACTGTTGACAATGCGCCACCCGTACACATCAGATGTCTTCTTTCAGTTCCCTCTTCATAGGGAAGGTGGTTTCAACTCCTTGCACACGCGGGGAGTCACCACGTGGCACACTTTCAGTTCCCTCTTCATAGGGAAGGTGGTTTCAACCACGTCTTGCGAAAATATGCGTCGGATATTCAGCAACTTTCAGTTCCCTCTTCATAGGGAAGGTGGTTTCAACTGCGCATGAAGCGTATTCCGGTGTATGCGCGCGAGGTGCTTTTCTTTCAGTTCCCTCTTCATAGGGAAGGTGGTTTCAACTCAGAGCGGGCAGGTCAATAACATTCTGTTGTCCGCCTTTCAGTTCCCTCTTCATAGGGAAGGTGGTTTCAACCAACGTGGATGTCCTACTAACGAGTCGTTGATGCACTTTCAGTTCCCTCTTCATAGGGAAGGTGGTTTCAACGACCAAGACGTCATCCCAGAGAAAAAGTCTATTCCTCTTTCAGTTCCCTCTTCATAGGGAAGGTGGTTTCAACAATCCCCAGTGCCAATCCATACTCCGACATCAACCACCTTTCAGTTCCCTCTTCATAGGGAAGGTGGTTTCAACATTCGATGCCGACTGGGAAGCGAATAATCCCCCAACCGCTTTCAGTTCCCTCTTCATAGGGAAGGTGGTTTCAACTCGGAACTGATCGCGGAAGGGCCGCGCCCCACCGGTCTTTCAGTTCCCTCTTCATAGGGAAGGTGGTTTCAACGGAGCGAGGCCAAGGCTTCGCGTTGGCTGAACCCACTTTCAGTTCCCTCTTCATAGGGAAGGTGGTTTCAACAAGGCCGTGCCAACTACGTGCCATGTGACCAACACTTTCAGTTCCCTCTTCATAGGGAAGGTGGTTTCAACGACGAAGAGAAATGGGAGTACGTCCCGTATATGCCTTTCAGTTCCCTCTTCATAGGGAAGGTGGTTTCAACTAAGTTTGCCGGCGATATTCCCGGCGCCAGACAATTGCTTTCAGTTCCCTCTTCATAGGGAAGGTGGTTTCAACTTGTACTCGGTGGCCGCCCGGTACCCAGTAATATTCCTTTCAGTTCCCTCTTCATAGGGAAGGTGGTTTCAACATAGTTGCCAATCTGGCGTGAACGGCTGTGCCAAACTTTCAGTTCCCTCTTCATAGGGAAGGTGGTTTCAACGGAAAGCTGTTCGTCACGCATGATATCGGGTACGCCTTTCAGTTCCCTCTTCATAGGGAAGGTGGTTTCAACTGCCGCACAGTCTCAATTTCTTGTTGTTTCTCTTCGCTTTCAGTTCCCTCTTCATAGGGAAGGTGGTTTCAACGCAAGCCCAAAAATTTGAGGAATGGCGAATTCAGCCTTTCAGTTCCCTCTTCATAGGGAAGGTGGTTTCAACCGCTCGGGAACCCATCAAAATCGTGTAGGAAAATGCATCCCGGCCGGACCGACATTTCGAAAATAGGAGTTCTGCGTAAAACCGGCTTGGGTTTGCGAAACCGCCTATCGGGCCCGCTCTCGGACGCTACACCGATTCGGAGAGTCAAAAGATATCTCCACAATAATTGCGATACTCGCATTCGTGGCACCGGGTACGAACGGGCGTCGGTTCCGGCACACGCTGGGAGACAATCATGTCCCGAATCCTATCAAGAGCGTGTAGGGTGTCGGTTCGGCACGCATCATCAAACGTGATCGGCTCAATCCGCTGCCCGGGAATCAAGTAAATAAACCCCTGACCGACCGCCGTCCCATAGATATTCTCGACCAGCAGGGCGTATCCGCAAAGCTGCCGCACGTGATTCGATCGAACCGGCCCCGTTGATTCCTTGAAATCGACCGGATACCAGCCGGTGGAGGATTCGATCAATAAATCAAGCTTGCCGGAGAGGGCCAGGGATTCCGACACGAGCCACATGTGAAAGTGTCGCCGGCCGTCCGGCAATCGGTACCGCTTGACGGTCCGCCGCTGCTCCAATGTGTCGATCCTTGCTTCGGCGGATCGGCCGTGCTCCATCTTAAATGTGGCCTTGCGATCTGCCGGCATGACGTACTGGTAGTACACGACGCGCGGGCAATACTCATACTGCTTCAGGTCGTTGACCCGCAGCATCAATTTCGGCGGTGCTGCCACCATCTCCCTCGGCATTGTCGATCTCTCGCTGGTCTCGAATATCTTTTTCACAGACCGGCTGCAACAGAATTTTCCCCGGGCCGCGGCCCAGTGTCTCGTCCAACCGAAGGAACAATTCTTCACGGCGGTTTCGCGTGAGGTACCCGGCAAAAGCGCTGAATTGAATGCGCGTTAGCCCATAGTCCTTGCACACCTCGGCGATCCGGGTGCGGACGGCATCGTCCGGGATGTCATACAGGACGTACGTCTGAACTTCATCCAACGGTCATCACCACTTAAAGGTGAACGGCGTATAGGATCCCTCCCGGCGCAGAAAGCTGCACAAGGATCGTGCCTGCATTTGAATGATCGACTTGATCTGGTACTTCTTGCCTTTCACCGACTCGGTCGACTCCAGCCGTTCCAAAATCTTGGCGGCGTAGCGTGCGCGGGTGTCCTCATCCAGCATCCCATCTTTTATCGTGACCGCTTCACCGAGATTCACGTGTGCAATGACCGTGCGATCGACCACCGGTTGCCGAAACTCCTCCACGAGGTCCAGCACGAGAGACGGTTTGCCGGGCCGGTCCACATGCAGGAAGCCGGCAAACGGTTCCAAGCCCGCATTCAGCACCGCACCCCAGACCTGGGAGTAGAGAATGCCATAACCGTAATTGAGCAAAGCGTTGACCACATCGGTCGCCCCTCGGTGCTCGCGGCCCATGAATTCCATCCGTTGGCTGATAATGTCTTTCACCCCATCCCAGTACAGGCGTCCCGCCGTGCCTTCATAGCCCATCAACGAATCCCGCACATCATCGATGCGGAGACCGGTCACCTGACCGATAGCAGGCTTAAGCGCCTTGATGTGGTCGGCCACGCGATCCACGCGCGCAAATCGCTCGGGATCGGCCTGCTTCAAATATTTGCCGAAATAGCGCAACAGCCGTTCCTGATTGATCAGCTTGCCGGTGACAATCAGCTTGGCAAAGGCCACGCCGCGCTCGTCATCGAGAGCCGCTAACTGCTGGCGTCGTGAGATCACCGTGGCCGTCAGCATGGGAGAGGAAAGCATCGCATAGGGCTTGCCGCCGCTCGTAAGGAAACTCAGCCGGATGCCCCGCTGGCACAGCTCTTCAATTAAATCCGAAGACAGCGTCACGCCGCGCGAGGCTACGACCACCTCGCTCAAGCGAAACAAGGGGAACTCATAGACGACGGTCTTGTTCTGCCGCACCAGCAGCCGCTCGCTCTTTTTGGACAGAAACATGCCAAAGCCGGACAAGACCACCTGCGACGTGTCGCCGGTCTTCACCATCCGGATGCCGTCGTTGATGATCCGCTCCTCGCCGTCGGGCGGCTCGGTCTCAATCGGCACCACCACCGCCTCCGGCTTGCCGGTGAAGAGATTGATCTGCGCCGGAGGCAATTCGCGGGCAGGTGTCGGCCGTTCCGGATGAACACGGGGGAGGGAATCGGGCTCTGCCATAGGCTCAGTCATGGAGAGATCGCAGAGTGTAGCCAAAAGTAACGGAATTGACGACTGTTATCGGAATCGTTACACTATTTTCAAAACGGGAGCATAGTGCCATGGCTGTCACACAACTCTCTGGAAAGGGCCAACTCTTGATTCCCAAGCAGTTGCGGAAGAAGCTGGGGTTGAAGCCCGGGGGCAAAGTCCAACTCGCTGAAGAGGAAGGGCGCCTCGTTCTTACGGCAGTCCCTGCCGATCCGATCGCCGCCGCCACAGGATTTCTCAAAGGCAAATTCTCCCTGACCCAAGACTTACAGCGCGAGCACCGCGATGAGGCCCGGCGTGAGCGAAAAGCTCGTGCTCGATAGCTTTGCGCTGGTGAGCCTCTTTCACCGGGAAGCCGGGTGGGAGCGCGTGCAAACTGCGCTGTATGGCCAAGAGAAAGCGCGAACCCGTGCCTTCCTCAATTGGATCAACTGGGGTGAATTCTTCTACATCGTCAAGCGCCGAGTCGGTGCCGCCAAGGCCGTGGAAGCCCTGTACCTGCTGGAGCAACTTCCCATTGAGCTGTTCCCTGTGGACCAGTCGCTCGTCAAAGCCGCGGCCGAGATCAAAAGCGATCATGCCGTCTCCTATGCCGATGCCTTCTGCATCGCCACCGCCCAACGCGTCGACGGGACCGTGCTGACCAACGATTCAGGGTTCCGCACCGTTGAACATCTCATCAAGATCCGGTGGCTCACCAAGTAGGGTTCGCCGTCACCCCACGCGACTTCCGGTCCGTCTCCACGGGCGGCAGCGCCGCGCCGGAGAAGGGCGGTGCGACATTCCTTGTCTTCCAGACCAGCCGGGCCGATGATGGTTCGCTGTTGCCTCGCCTCGCTGCGGGCCACCGGATTTGACCACGAGCAGGTCCACATCGCTGTCCGGTCCGATTTGCCCATGGGCGGCATGCGCACTTCAACAATGCGGCGCACGATTTCGTCGAGCGACTCTGTCAATTGGCATGCCGTGCATTGACTGTTAACCTCCGCGAGAGTTCGAGCAGCAGCAGCGCCTGCTCGCGCTCAGGCAGGCGGGCCGCGCCGTCGAAGGCGAGCACCAAAATGACTGGAACCCAGGGCGGCCGTTCCGGTGCCACCGCTAATCCTCTGGCTTTGCGCGGACCCGAAACGGATTGATCACCGTAATGTCGGGAATCTTTTTGAAGTCCCGTTCATTCTCCGTGACGATGGTGCTGACTCCATGTTCCAACATGCACGCCGCGATCAGCGCATCCCAGTATGGCGCTCCTGTCTGCTCGACGAGCCCAATGGCTGCCATCATGGTCTGTGCTTGTCTGTCGATCACGAGCCAGCGGCCTGAACGAAGGATGTCGGAGAGAATCATGCGAGCGCTCGCGATAGAGATTGGATGCTCGACCTTCTTGGTCACGGCAACGAAGAACTCGGACAGGTTCTGAAGAGTGAGTACGCCACCCCCTCGATCCCAGACTTCATCAAGCAGAGCCCGAGCGACGTGGCGCTTGGCCCGCTCTGATACGTCGTAGGCGTAGACGAGGATGTTCGTATCAATAAGCCTATTGTCCACGCTCATGCAGCTCTTCTCGCTTCCTATACCGGAGCTTCCCCATCGCAAATCCCTTTTCAAGCAAGACCTTCTGGCGGCTGATGATGTCCTCCTCTTCTTCCTCTGTGGCTTTCACCAGCACCAGGGCCTCAGTTCCATCCGCTACATCTGGTTTTTCCTTGAGCACCACGGTGCTCCCTTTGACGATGCCCTTATAGGTTTTCATGGCGTGTTCTCCCTTGCCAGCCAAAGAGCGTGCTACGCATTATCGCCCAACGCCTACCGTTCGTCATCTCATTCCGCTTGGGTCCAAGCCTGCCGCCGCCAGCGCTCCAGCACCAGCAGCGTCGCGCCGGAGAACGGCAGTCTGTCCGTTCCTTCCAGAAGAGCCGGGCCGATGATGGTTCGCTGTTGCCTCGCCTGGCTGCGGGCCACCGGATTTGACCACGAGCAGGTCCACATCGCTGTCCGTGCCACGCGCCGCGCATCCGAATAAAATGATCCGGTCCGGCCGCGCGACTGCGACAACGCGGCGAATGATCTTGTCGAGAATGCGCTGATCAACCGTCAGACATTCACCTTCCCCATACACCGCTGCCTCCCTTCAGCTCATCGATGAAGAACGCCGCAACTTCAGGATGGATGCGGGGGAGGGGAGCAGGTTCAGGCGCGGGCGCACTCATGGTTAGGCTCTTGTGACGGGAGAAGCGTCAGCCGACCAAGACGACATCGAATGCCAACTGCTCCGCGACCTCATGTTGTCGTCTGTCGGCGGTGATGAACGGAATCCGGAGGCGCGACAAGCTCTGAAAGAGCAGCGCTGACGCGACATGGATGGCATCCAGTGTCCGGAGCGTGGTCCCGGCGACGAGTTCCTCCGCCTTGTTCAACACCAACGGATTCACCTCGACCAATTCCCAGTAGGCCCGGTCATGTTGCATGCGCGACACAATGGCTTGAAAGTGTCGCTCCGCAAGGTCCCCCTCTGTACGGCGCCGAGACAACGACGACAGCATCTCCACCGGAGCAAGCGCGGAGACGAGGAGGCGATGGCGGCGCAGCAGGGCACGGGCGTGGGTTGAGCCCGGTTCCTGAAGGTACCGTTTTACCAGCACACTGGTATCAACATACGCCCAGGCGGCCGGCATTACGACGCGTCCCGTTCTTCACGAAGGGTGCGTGAAAGCGGCGCTCCCCTGACCGGGCGCGGCCTCCATGGCGGCAAGGGTCGTGATGTTGCGGCAGCCCGCAACAGGCCCTCCGCTTCCAACCGTCGGATCACGGCGTCACCCTTGGCCAATGGCTCCAAGGGCTTGATCACCGCAATGGGTTTGCCCCGTTCCGTCAACACCACCTCACGCCCGCTCTTGACCGCCTGGACCGCTTTCGAGAAGTGCTGGTTCGCCTCCCGTAACCCCATGCGCATCAGGCTGTCCCTCCAAATGTAGTAATGTCACTACAATAGAGGAACAAGGCGACACCGTCAACCAGTGTTGTGCCAGTCGCTCTCGATGCGGGACGCCCGCCTTGACAACCAGAAGATCAAGATCACCGTCCGGTCCCATCTCGCCACGCGCGGCCGAACCGAACAAAATGATCCGCTCCGGCCGCGCGACTGCGACAACGCGGCGAACGATCTTCTCGAGAATGCGCTGATCAACCGTCATGCCGTGCACCGACCGTCATCCTTCTCGATAGTTCGAGAAGGAGCAGAGCCGCTCCGTCGAAGGCGAGCAGGTACGGGCCGCCCTCGAAGACGGGCAAGGGGCCAATCAAAGATCTCACAAACAATTCTTCATGTGCTTAAATCCAAGGCTCTTTTATGCGATTCCAAACTTGACAGGAGAGCCCTATGCTTTGTCCGTTGTGGCTACCAGTAAAGATGGAAACGCCTGCTCGAAACTTCATTCCGCTCTCCCAAGTACAAGGTAATATGTCCCATTCCATTTGCTTACCTCGGAGACGCGAACGAACTGGCACGTAGTGAACGAGCATCTGTCCGGGTAGAAGTTGCTGTTTGGGTAGAGAGCCCATTTCTGCAATAGGCACTAAAGCCAAAGTCTCTTCGAGGCCGGTTGCGGTAGCCCTCGTGAGTTCTACGATTTCTGGTTGTGAATAATAGGCGATTTGAAGGCCTCCCTTCTTTGCTAGCGGGGCTAGACGACCCCGGACCACAAGAGAAAGATTCTCTAATTGCCCACGTTCTCGGGAGGCCATGATAAAAGTGATGGCATCCGCCAAAGTTTCTTCCACAACAGCCAGCTTCTTGCCTTCATTCCGTCCAGCAGACCAAACCGTTGCCTCGTAGTTGAAGATCGAGCCGAGATGCGAACGAAAGTGCCGACGGGAGATTTGAGATTGATGGGGATATGCGCCTAATGCAAAGGCTCTTTCGTATCCGGATATGTCTTGCAGTCGTCTTGCATCTAATCCAAGGGAGTTGCCTTCATGCCAACGATGCTGGCCTACAAGCTCGGCAAGACAACCAGATGCTCCAGTCGGCGGCAAAAAGGGGTAGCTGGACCATGTCACGTTGGACTTGAGGGCATTCCGAGCCATCAGCGGCGTGAGGAGTGTCCCTCGGAGCAAGAGCACAAAGAGAAGATCGTTATTCATCTCCACCACTGCTTTCTTCTTTAATCGATTCGTCCGCCGCTACATTGGAGTCGTCTCCGGCTGCTCCAGCACTTTCTGTGCCGCCTCCTTTTTTCTGAATGGCTTGGGCATATCCTCTGACCTCTGTTTGAAATTGAGACCGCCAACTTGAATCTGCAAGGTTCTTCTGAGCCTCCATCTGTTTCTGCCGCAGGTAGCCCAGAGCCTGGCTCCCATAGTAGCGTTTCATGAGTTCGTCAGAACCCTGGTGGACAACGAGGAAGTTTTCCTGTGTTTCAATCGTCAGCTCGATGTTTCCTCCTTTTGCTGTCAACTTCTTCTCGCCTGACTCGACGGCAAACCCTTGCTTCTGTAGCTGGGCTTGAAAGGAGAGGAGACAGACTGGACTATTCCGGGTTGGCATGAAAAGTTCAATGGCTTTCTTATAATCCGCTTCCCAACCAGCAACCTTAGGAGCGGAAAGAGGAAAAATGCCGACTGGAGATTCGTCTACCACCAGCACTGGCTCATGATTATGCTCTACAAACCGCATTCCCCCTTGAGCCCGTGAAGCGGCTGTATAGCGGTTGGCGTTCAGATTTTCCAAAAAAGCGTGAGCAAAGACACCGATCTCCCAATCAAGCACGTGAATGAGGGATGTATAGAGAGGGAAATGTGTCCCGGCAACAATCATCTCTTCTTCATGTATACCGGCAGCGCGAGCCGTGGTTTGTGATTTTTCATCCACTTGGTTTCTCGAATGCCGGTTAAGGCAACGAGAGGTCTCCTCAAATGAGACCGACGTGGCATAGAGCACACGAGACTTGGCGTTGATTCCCTTGACTTCACTTCCCTGTTCCTGGGTGGTTCCCGTAAAACCGTAGAGCCAGCAGATCGGGCACACACCGCAGAGCTTTGGGATGTAGCAGTCACCACCGTTCCAGCCGACGCGGTCGCGAAACTCATGGATTGTTCGCCGATCCACACCGCGGCGTTTCGTTCCCGCCCATATCGCTTTCTCTACACCGCCATTCGGACCCAGAACCGTATCTTTCTCCGTTATGGTCGTGGCAATGTCGGTGCCGTCGCCGAATCGAACCTGGCCGGTAACTTCTAATAAGGCGCTTATAAGCACCGTCTTCGTTCCAGTGGCATTAACGCCTGTGTGTTGGGTTACGGACAACTTGCCACTTCCACCGGATAGGGTCGCGCCGCTTTGTCCTTCTTGTCTCTTGGGCCGAGCCATTTCGTTTGCCTCCTTTGCCTATCTGATCGATACGTTACGAACATTCAACATTAAAAGAGCGAGGGTACGAGCTTGCACTTCACCAAGGAACTTGGCCCAGAGACCTGGATCTTTACCGTGTTTTTCTTGAAAGCTCTCAATCTTAATTTCAAGGGTGGTCTTCGGATGTTGATCTCGAAACACTGCCCATAGCCTAGCGGTTTCTTCAGCCGATTTGCCTTCAACGGTGGGCTTGCTTCCGTAGAGTTTCTTTAGAGATTGCGATTTGGCCAAACCGTCACCGTCCCGCTCTGCTGAGTCGGCCTCTTGACAAATAGCATAAAGGAATTTTGCCACACGGCCATCCTTAAAATCACGGACAATGAGGACCGTGTATTTGCGCGCTATGCCTGAAACAGCGGACCCACTTTTACAAACTTCCCTCTGAACAAGTGGGCAGACCAAATCCAGGAGGTAGTTCGAAAACTCAATCACGTCCCCATAAAAGTCAGAACTCATGGCATTCCCTCCGAGTCCCAGTGCCAGTTTGATTGCATATTGCGGAATTCCTATGAATTCTCTCTCGAAAGCCCGAAGTCCTCTACTCAAGACATTGCGTTCAAAGCCTTTCTCTGGTTGCTGTGCCTGCGTAGCTAGATAAAGCGCAGAGAATGGGCGCCCCTCAATGAGCGCGCGAGTAACTCGTTGAGCAACAACCTTGCGGTCTTTGGTCTCGTAGTGCCTTGGCATGCGGGCGAAGTGCGACAAGCCAATGGCCACATGAGGGTAAATCTCCGACCAGAAGTGAGGTTGGCTCCCCTCGATCTGGACCCGCATCGGCCGGTCAAGGTGCTGAAGCAGCGGCGTGTGACGCCGCAATTCAACGTAGACCTGCGTCTTGGAGTCCATCCTTCCCTGCCGGGAATTCTTCGACAGCAAGAGATAGCGGCTGGGAAGAATCGAAAGTGCCCCAACCCGATTCAGGGTTTTTAGTGCCACCGCACCGGAGATTCCCTGCAGGTGCTCGTGCAAGGCGAAGAATTCGAGGAAGTTGTCGGAAGGAAACTCAACTACGCTCGTGTCGCTATTCGGATAAATTGACGAGAGGTAGGCGACGAACGCACAGTTGCTGCAAAGCCTGGGCTCGACGAACGCTGTTGGAGACTCGTACCAGCGTTTTTTGGACTCAGGTAAGAAGCTCGCCGTGCCCTTTAGCAGGTCAGATCTCGCTCCGCACACGACGCAGCGACTGCCGGACGCCAACGTAAGCGCGGAGACAGTCATCGAGGCCGACGATGCTTCGAGTCGTGTGAGGCTGAATGGCGGTGAGAAATTTGAGTCCGGCCCACCCAGAACACTGATGTTGCCGAGTGGGGGAACTCGGAGAATCGTTCTTGCTCCGGGTGGGTCGGGCTTGTTGACGAACCGGAGGGCAAACCTCTTCTCTTCCGGCACATTTCTCAAAATCGTCACTGGCCAGCCGAAGATCGCGATGTTGTTGCGGTCAGTCTTTCTTGCCAGGTACCAGGCGACGACGTTCTTGCAGGTCTCTGAAACAGCAGCGTTGACCTCTGCCAATGCTTTGTCTTCCTTGTTCTTGAGGAACGCAATAAGATTGTCTTTGCGAAATGAAGAGGACAGATCGTCCAGCAATTCCTTCCATTGCTTCAATTCTTCGTCGTTCAACGATACCGGCTTCATCGCGGCAAGATGAGATACAAGAGACGAAATCAGCTTTTGGTCCCTATCGTTGTTGTCTAGGGTGCGCGCCACCCATCGGTCCAGTTCACGAGTGCCAGATCGGCGCCGCTCCAGTTTACTCAATGCCTCTTCAACGCCCTTGTCGATCTCGTCCGCCCTCGCGCTCGTGTCCTTGTCGTCTGTTCGCGGCCAAACAGCATCTCGCCGTCCAGCTTTGCGGTTTCTGCCGCTTCCTTCGCCGCGCCACAACCCTCGCACATTTCGAAAGGCCATCGGCTTGACGGCATCCTGCGCCGCTTTGACCATCAATCCAGCAATGCCGCAGGCAATGCTCATGGGGTCTGATCCGTTCAAGCCTTGCCTCCAAAGGTGTTCGACGGTCCAATTACCTTCGGCAGTAACCGACAAGCCGCTTCTCCACCCTTGGATATCGTCCCGGGAATAAAAATCGAGCCGCATGCCACCTTGAGTTTGGAACTCCCGCTCGTGGCGCGGCAGGATTTCCAAGAGAACCCGGAAGAGTGCGCTCCGGGCGAGAGGGTCTGTTATGGTGATCGCCCCGATATTCCCCACAGCCGACAGAGCCGCTTCGATTCCGTCGCGAAGCGCGTCCTCCGCAAGCTTGGAGTTTTGGAACTCATCCCAGACTTGCTCTGCGTCGTCTGGAAGCGGTGAAGCTGGCTCGGCCGGTTGCTCGGGAGCCCAGAGCAACGCCATACCTTCGGTCACTTGAAGCGGAACTGCCGCGTGGCAGTGATAGATGTGCTTCAGTAGCAGCCCTGTGAACACGCCGTAGGCTATCCGCATCCGAGGCTCCACCGGGACGGGCACTGTCAGTAAGTGCGTCGGGGGCGGGACCGATACATGATTTGCTTGCGTGGACGTATTCCGTAGATATCGGATGAAGAACCCGTCGTCATCCCGAGCAAATAGCCCTGCCGCACGCAATAGGTTGCGAAAGTCCGCTTCGGCACGATCTCCAAGATGAGGCTTCACGGTCAATGCAGCAGCCACGGCCTTGCGCGGCGCATCGGCGTGTGCGAGCAGAGACCAGATGATTAGTTGAATGGCTTCCTGACGGTTCATAATCTGGCCCTTCGCGCGCGCGGGCGTCTGCTCGCCTGCTGTTGCGGATCTGTCGCCGATGTACGCGCGCCGGCTACCAACTGTCTCAGGTCCCAATCCACCGCCACGGGGTAATATCTCACGAGCAGTTCTTTCTCACGCACATCTCCAGTCTCGCCCGGCAACTTGGGCCGTTGCAGGTGTACAACACCGACTTGAAGGTCGTGGTCTGAGCCTCGCGCAGCAGTCTCGATAGCAACCTTGATCTCCACGTCACCGAAGAAATCCACGCGCTCGGGTTTCTCCAACCCACCCTCGAGGTGCTGAACGACGTGCTCCGCCCAGCGAGATCCGGCGTGGTCGGCGACGATAAGCCGGTAAAGGTCGCGCGCGATGCTATCGCCGTGTTGGGCGCATGCGCCAATGATGCGATCGGGTTGGAAAGAGTGGTGCAAGCGAACAAGGTTGAGAACATAGTCGCGTTGCGCTGGGTCTTCAGCCAGAACGACTGAGCCGTCGCGGTACGGGAGCAGGTCGCCGTCTGTAGCCTCAGCAGCGTGGTTGCCAAACGGAGGATCGAGGTCAACTCGGACCTCGCTCACAACTTCGTCATCAAGTCGCACGGGCCAAAGTCGTCTTCGCTTCGGATCATTAACAAATTTCAAGAACCCCTGGGATGCATCCCAGGCCGAGAGGCTCCTGGAAACCCGCCCGTTTCCATAGAAGTCGAGCAGCAGATCCTCCTCGGACGGAGCAGACTTGCGGCCGCATGCATGAAAGAAGTCGTAGCGGGCACCGACCTTCTTGTGGACGTCATGGAGGACAGCGCCAGCGTGCTGTACCTCGGTTGCGTCGGGGAAAAGCCAATCGAGCATTTCAACGACGTGGCGCACATGTTCTTCGACGGAGATGAGCACTAACTTGCTGAGAATGAACGGGTCTTTCACGCTCCGCACCTGGATGATCTTGCCCGGAACAAAGATTTGAGGATATGGGTTCGGGGTGGTCACGCTGTGCCGCCTTCCGCCGACTGGTCTTCATCATTGGGCTCAAACCAGTAGAGCGGCAATTCGTATCTCCCTTTCTCCTTTCGCAGGAGCACCTTACGGGCTCTGAGCTGAGGTGAAGGCGAGAAGACCTTCGGCTCTTGGTCTAGCTTTCCAAATCGAGGCAGGTAGCAGAGACCGATGTTGGGGTCCTCGTAGGGCCAGGTGCTGTTGTGCTCCACCTCAGTGCCTTCACGCCGACTACCCATGATCAGAATCAGTGGCAGCCCCAATGCGTAGATGGGCTGCACTTTGTTCTCGTCTTGCTTGCGGCTGCGTGCGCTGACGCCGGCTAGTCTCAAGGCTTCGATGAGCGTCCTGTCTTTGGACCCTCCCACAGCAACGCGCTGCGTGTACTGACTCGCCTCGTTGTACCCTTCGAATACCCATGCGCAGTACGGCGCAATATCTGCAGCACCTGAGAGTGGCAGCAATAGCTTCTCCTTGAGGTCTTTCGCACGCCAGAAGTCGCGGGCAGGAATTCCCGCAATATAATCTTTCCCATCTCGCTGCTCGCTGTGGACAAGCGCGATAGACGGTTCCCAGTCTCGCGTAATGACCACACCCTTTTCCCAAAGCTCCTGGTTCTCTTGAACGAAGTCATACACGTATCGGTACAGACTCTGATCCTGGAGATATTCGAGGCGAAGGTGAATCCGACTCAAATCTGGAATGGAGTTGTGCTCGTTCAGATCCTGCTTTACTTCGGCATCAATCGAGCTGCCCACAGCTCGATCCTTGAAAGCTTCCCACAGCACTCGGCCACGCCGTCTCTGGCCGCCATCGTCGTTGATCAAATAGACCTCGCCGGACTCGCCCGGACGGCGGGCGCAACGGCCTATGCGCTGTACGAAGCTGTCGCACTCGCATAGGTCCGTGATCATAACGTCCGAGGATACGTCGACTCCCATCTCCATCGCGGACGTCGTCACGAGGATGAATGGTTCACCCTTCTTGAGGCTGCCATCTGCGTTCGGCTTCCAGCCTTCATCGAGTTCCTTCAAGCGCTGAAGAACTTCCTTCCGATACTCCGACATCTGATGGCCATGGTAGGTGAGAATATTGCCTCTCACCCTGCCTGCACCATCTGCTTGTGCAACAGCAGCCTGAGGAGGCCTGCCTGGGCGTACTTCAAAGTCGTGAACCAACCGCTTCCAAACCTCGTGAAGGGTGCGTCCTTTGGCTCGGTCGGTATCGCGAGGCGGCACAACGGTGTCGAGAACGATGATCACACGCTTGCCTCGGTTGAAAGCATCGAGCGCTTTCTCGACGATACTAGAGGAAGCAATGCATCCTGCGTAGGACAGTCTCCCGGATCTGGATTCATTGTCCGCAACCTTCTCGAAGAACGGACCTTCGTCCGTGCTGCGGGGGAAATAGCGGCGATCGGCGTCTTCAAGCGCGTCGATGAGAACCGGCGGAAGGGTGGCCGAAAGGAGAACCGTTTGAACGCTGCGCTCGTATGTCAACTTCTTGAGCAGGAACCAGAAGTGGGAAAAGGCGACCTGCTCGTATGCGTGCGCCTCATCCAGGATCAACGTAGTACCGCGTGTGTCGCCGAATCCGATGCGGTAGGGGTAGAGATAGCTCCATCGCTTCTTTCCATAGCCGAAGAACCGGTACAGGAATTTGTCAAGGCTCGAGAGGATCACATCGGCACGATAAAAGGTTCTGTCGTCCTCGTCGCCGGTGTCGACCACAATTGTTTTGCCAGCTGCAAGATGTCCGACGCGCGGCAGCTGATCCTGAAGCAGTGCCTTGGTCGGGTAGAGCGCGATGATTCGGCGGCCGGTCGCGAGGGCTGGCAGAAAGGCTGCCTCGGTCTTGCCGCTCCCGGTTCCTGCAGAGATGAGCACATTGAGTCCGTCTACAATGCCGTGCCAAGCCTCCCGCTGAAATGAATGCGGTTTGGTGATACCTGCTGTCCGGTATGCGGAGATAATATCAATCATTAAGCGTCATCTCCGTCAGCCTCTACTTGAACAAGTTGCTCCTCAGGATAGGTTCCATCTCGGTTCTTGCGAGCTTCTGCTTCCAGCCACGGGCCTGCATCCAGGACATCGCTTTTGACAGAAGCTCTGATCGCTCCATGGTGGTGCTTTCAACCTCTACGCGTCAGTCACAACCGTATACCGCCCGTTTCCCCACACCGCATATTTCCCCACGTGGGTAGACCGTTTTCCGTTCACCGTTACCCGTTCACCGTGATCGGTCGTCGGAAGACGGACAACAGGTTATCTGTGAACTGTTTTCCGTAACCCGTCGACCGCTAACGGATAACAGTCAACGGGCAACGGAAGACGGCCATCGGTCGACGGGCAACAGAGAACGGGCAACCGGCATTTAGTCCTCCACGGCATTCTTGGCGCCTGCGCGCGTGGGTTCCAGGCCGATGGCGCGGGCCAGCTCCCGGTGAATCCGCGCGACGCGCTCGACTTGGCCTTTCGCCGGGAAGCGTTCGTAGAAGCCGTCGGCCCGGAACTGCCGGGCCAGGTCTTTCCATGGAGCCAGGCGCTGCGCCCAGCGCGTGAGGCGCTCGCCGGCTGCGCCGCGATCCTGCGCGGCCAGATCGGCGCAGACCCGCACCAGGGCCTTGATCGTCACGGGCTTGGTCACCATGTAGCTCGCATGCCCCCAGGCCTCGCCCCAGACCCGTTCCGCCGCTTTGAAGAAATCGCGCACGAGCCCGTAGAACCGCATGGCTTCCTGGGCGCCGGTGCCTTCCTTCGCGAGCCGCTTCCAGTCGCGGGTCACCCAGCGGTGCAGCTCGTTGAACAGTTCAGCCTGGAGAATCCACTTCTCCTGTTTGCTGCGCCCGCCAAGGCGGTTGATCCGGTAGCGGAGGGGGCTGTCCGGCTCGCTGTAAAGGGACTCGACGATCCGCGCGGCGAATTTCTTGTCCGGGGCCGCCCAGGACACGCGTTCATAGAGGTCCACCAGGTGGCTCTTGTTGATGCGTGTCGGCGTTGAATTGATGATGACGAACATCTCGGTGGCAAAGTCTTCGCTGCGGCCGTCGAAGATGATGCACGGGATGTGAATGGTCCGGGCGTCGTCGGGATGCGTGTGGTGATAAAAGTGCAGCGCGGCCAGGCGATGCTGGCCGTCGATGATCAGGTAGTCGCCGCCGGGTTCCTCCAGATGGCCGGCGTGCTGGAAACTGCCGACCGGTTCGAACCGGAGCCGCTCCGGGGTGAACAGCAACACGGTGCCGGGGATGGGCGGCTGGCTCACCGCGGTTTCGTAAAAGTTCGTGATGGCCCGCACCTTGGCGCGCGAGAGCTGCCGCTGGAAGGCCTTGTCGCTGCGCTCGATTTTGGCAATGAATCGTTCGATGTCGTCTTCTTCGGAGGCTTCCTCCGGCACGATCTGTTCGCCCTCGCCATAGAAGCGGCTCATGAAGCGGACTTTCCGAAGCAGGTCCTCCGCCGGATACGCGACGAAGTAGAATAGGCCATCTTCTGACGGACTTGGGTAGCCAGCATGGCTGCATCTCCTTAAATGAAAGAGGCTGTTCCTCCTCTACCACAGGCGCGTGACATCCGAGGTCACAAACCGTGAACCGTGATCCGTCTTCCGTAACCCGTAACCCGTAGCCCGTTTACCGTGAACGAACAACGGTCGACGGCTCACGGACAACGGCTCACTCTGCGATCTCATACCGCCCATTTCCCCACACGGCATACTTCCCCACATGCGTGTACTGGCCCAGGACCAAGAGCGGCAGAAATTCTTCGAAGTCCCCTTCATACGTCACCTCGCCGACGAAGCCGCCCATGTCGTGGGCGTGGCCGGTGCGCCAAGATTTTCGGTCGCGGTCTTCCTGATCGGAAGCTCTCAGCTCCGGGTTATGCGCCGACTGATCTCCTCTATGAATTCACGCGCTGCCGAGATTCCTGCACGAGCTTGCTCATCTGAAATGGCGGTGAGGCCGTAGTCGCCTTCAACACGATCTTCGAATCCGTCGCGGAGGTGCTGAAAAAGTTGTGGGGGCAGCTCGCCGCTTTTGACGAACTGCTCATTGAACGCCGCAATGACGGCTGAGTGTTTGGACCGGCGGATGTCTCTCGTGAGGAGCAGCGCCTGGGCGGCATAGAACATGCCGTAGTACGCACGAGACACGGCGAAGTCATAATCGCCGCCTTCAAGGAGCCGCTCTGCGGCGTGAAGACTGCGCTGCGCCTTGTCCAGGAGTTCCTGGATTTCCTTGTGGTTCATACGGCGATGCCTTCCTCCCGGATGTTCCGAAAAATGGAATAGTCGCCGCGTTCTCTCTTCAGGGCTCGATCAACGGTCAGGAGCGAGAGGATGATTCCCGTGTCCATCGAGACTTCTCCGGCGATGCGCCGAATGCGTTGTTTCTCGGGGAACGACACGGTTTCCGTCTCGACCTCCAAGAGCACATCCATATCGGAGTCCGGTGCCGCCTCGCCTCGTGCCCGCGAGCCAAAGAGAGTCATGTGAATGTTCCAGTTCGGGAACTCTCGTGTGAGACGTGTTCGAAGTTCGCCAAGGGCTTTTCGCTCGAGTGGTGAAAGCTGATCAACCGTTTTCATGCGGCCTCCCGCTCCGGTAGCGGCCACCAAGGGCAAAAATAGTCGAAGAGACGGTCTTATTGATCTTTAAATCTCCCTCAGATACTGTTTGTATGTGAGACCAAAAGCTGGTGGCGCCGACTGAAAGGCTTGGAGGCACCGTATGAACCAAAAAGAACTTCTCTCTCCCCCTCGATTCGTTCAAAACGAACGGGGAGAAATTGTGGAAGTCATCGTCTCCGTTGAGGACTACCGGCGCTTTCTGCGGACGTTGGCTGCACATGCCGACTGGGAGAGCCTCCCTTCCTATTTGCAAGACGCGATTGATCGTCTGCTCGCCGAAGAAGCAAGGGCTGAAGAGGGACCCTCCAAGCCGCTCCAAGATGTGCTGAGCGAATCCGGCAGGCACTCCTGATGCCCTATACTGTTCTGCTCCGACCGGCAGCAGAACGGGACCTCAAGAAGCTTCCTCTGGGAGTCCGATCTCGAATAAAGGAGGTTCTTCTCGGTCTTGAACAAAATCCCCGCCCTCCCGATATGACAAAGCTAACCGATAGCAGCAATCTCTGGCGTATTCGTTCCGGCGATTACCGCATCCTTTTTGAAGTCGATGACATGACGCGGACTATCCTTGTTCTGCGCATTGCGCATCGCAGAGAAGCTTACCGGTAGCACCTCGTGTTCCCACAAGCCTAGGTACCTCTCGATCTTTACTAAAGTATTTCATACCGCCCATTGCCCCACACCGCATATTTCCCCACATGCGTGAACTGCCCCAGGATCAGCAGCGGTAAGAACTCCGCCACCTTGCCCTCGTACGTCACCTCTCCCACAAACCCGCCCATATCATGGGCGAGACCGGTCTTCCAGGACCGGCGGTCCCTGTCTTCCCAACGCAGATGCGAGTGCACGGTGCGAATCGCTTCGGCCCGTTCGCCGAGTGCCTTGAAATCCACATCCAGCGAATCGTCGCAATAGAAATAGGCAAGCGCGTTGATGCGGTCGCGCAGGCGCTTGATGAGATGGTGGAAGTCGGGGCGACTGACCAGTCGGCCGTCGGCTTTGAGCTGCGTGGGGGTGGAGAATCGGATCGTTATTCGTTCACCGTTATTCGTGAATCGTTCGGCAGCGAGGCGGCAGGAGTCCTTGTACGTGATTCGGATCGACGAAGGGCGCACCAAGTTGTTCGTGCCTGAATAGACTTCGGCGATTTCGTGTCCATCCTCGTTGAGCAGCACGACGCGCGCGATGCGATAGCGGCCCCGGCCGAGCCCGATCCCATGATCGCCGAGCTCGCGGAACGTGACGAGGAAGTAGGGGAAATATTCAATTGCGAGGCCGATGAGGACGAGATCGAAATGGAGGGAATCGCCGGGCAACGTGCTGGTTTCACCGCCGTTCGGCGGCCGCAGTACGAACGGTCGCGGAATATCCTGATTCAGGCTCAAGCGATCGCTCCCCGGCGGGGGACTCGGTTCGAAAATCTGCCCGTACGGGCACGTGACTTTCATCCCGCAGGTCTGCCGGCAGTCGGCTGGCATGGGGCAGACGAGCCGCTTGAAGATCGAGCCGAACGCGCCGCGGAGGGAATTACCCGGATTTTTTGGATGGAGGGCGAGCCGCTCTTCCGCTTTCAAGTCAAATCGGAAGACCGCCAATGAGAACGTCTGGAGCATGCCCTACGGCTCGGGAGACTGTAGCGGCGCACTCTAGCACAATACGGGTTTCTATGGAATATGGACCTAAGGCCTAAAGCCGTATGCCGCCACTGGCATGCCGTGCCTCACGGAGGGAGAGGGAGCGGGTCAGATTGCGGAGCCCTTTCGCCGGAAGAGGTCGTGCTGATGAACTGGATCCGATCGAGAAACAACATGCCTGCAAGTGTTCGACTTCGTTCTAAAAGGCGAGCGCCTCGAAGCCGGATGTGATGAGCGTCGTCGGCCATCCCGGGTTGCGCGTACCCGCGAATGAGCAAGCATGAGAGGCCCGCCATACGGCCGCGGACCGGTGGCGATCCACTGTGAGCACCTGACAGATGACGGAAACGCGCTAAAGTTGGCGACCGGAGGGGGCAGCTGAAGCGCTGGAAGGTCGGGTGCTTGAACAAGACGGTCGCCAAAGAGCACGAGGCCATTATCAAAACCAAACTGCTGACGGGCGAGATGCCGAGCTCCTGGAAAGGCACGCGCGCAATCGTGACCTTCCGCGAGTGGGCCGCGGAGTATGTGGGGCTCGAGCAGATCAAGCGGCTGAAGGGATTTCCCTTGCGAAAGCTGTATGTGGAGAACTTGGTCTGGTTCTTCGGCGGGAAACCTCTTGGCGCCATTACCCCGGAGGACGTCCTCCGGTATCGCGCGCAGCGGGTTACTATACCAGGAGGGTCTGTCCCGACTGTCAGGCCATCGTCAGGCTCGCCGGCTGCCGGTAGTGTGGCTGGACCCGGGATGGATGCGGCGCGCCCGTGTCCGAGCAGAGGATCAATTATGATCATATGATGCAAGTTGGTGGCGCGATAATCGAGCGGCCCAGGGGCCGAAGTTCAATCCCCAGAATGAACGGGATCGGATTGACAGTCACGAGGACTGGGAACGGCTGAAGCCGTTCTTGGCGTCCCATCTGCGGCGGTTCCTCACCCGTCCCGTAAGGATGTGGGACCGCGGTGTGGCGAATTGCTCGCCTTGGAATGGCCCGATGAGGATCTGAAACGCAAAGAGTTTACGCTGCGCAAGACCAAGAACGACGAACTCCGGACGATGCTGATGATGCCCGCCGTCTATCAGGTATTCGTGGAACTCTGGAAGGATAGGCGACTGGACACTACTCGCGTGTTCCTGTATAAAGGAAAGCTGATTCACCGCATCGGGACGGCGTTTCGCAATGCCTGTCTCGGGCTCCACAAGATCAGCGAGAGCGGGCGTAGCTCAGTGGTAGAGTCCTAGCTTCCCAAGCTAGTTGTCGTGGGTTCAAATCCCATCGCCCGCTCCATACCGCGCTTGCGAGTACCGATGCGCTATTGATATGCGCAGTCGGATAAACCCTCCGGTGGCTTTCCTTCAATTCCCGCTTGGCCAATGAATTGCGGCACTGATCCTTCTCTTTGAACACACGGATAACACCTCCAGTCTACTCCCTTCATTCCCTCTGACGGGAGCGACGAGTGATCGTCCATGACCACCTCCTCTTAAGGTGGTCCTTCACTCTACAGTTCGAGGCTACGTAAAATGAGCTCGTTGAAGAAAGGCGGTGTCGATGCGCTTCGGTGGGCCGGTGGGAATGAGCGGCTCTCGATCGTGAACGAGTGAAGCCGCGGTCGACGTGGGGACGCTTATCCTGAAAATGTCTTACTGATCAGCGGAGGAGGCAGGCGATCTGATTGCGGTCGCGGCGGACACGCGATCCAATTCTTCCCGCAGCCGCTTGATCTCCTTTTCGAGCTCGATCATCCTCAGTTCGCGCCCCACGACGACATCGGCAAATTCTTCTAACTCACGGTTCTTCTCTTGCAGGGCCCGGTTGGCTTCCTCCAATTCCCGCGTCCGATCCTTCACCCGCTGTTCGAGTTGCTGATGCGCTTCACGTAGCTGTTCCTCGGCGTGGCGGCGCTCGCTCAAATCTCGCGTGACCTTCGCATATCCCTGGAGACGACCGGCGCTGTCCCTCAGCGCGGTGATGACGACGTCCGCCCAAAACCGTGATCCGTCTTTGCGCACGCGCCAGCCCTCGTCTTCGACCCGGCCGTATTCGGCGGCCTGGCTCAGCAGCCGGCGCGCCTTCTGGGCCTGTCGATCTTCTTCGGTGTAGAAAAGAGTGATGGGCTGCCAGATGACTTCGTCGCGCCGGTAGCCCTTTAGCAGTTCCGCTCCTTCGCTCCACGAGACAATGTGCCCGGTCGTATCGACGAGAAAAATCGCGTAGTCCTTTACCTGTTCGACCAACAGTCGGCATCGTTCTTCACTTTGCCGAAGGGCTTCCTGTGTCTCTTTTTGAGCGCTGATATCCCGAATGGCGGTGACCCGTACATTGCGTCCTTGGTAAGGCATCGCCTTGCCGCGGATTTCTGCCGGGAATCGGCGGCCATCCTTCGTTTGGCAGATCGCTTCGTAGGGCGCTTCATATCCAGACAAGTTCATCCGCCTGACCAGCTCGCGTTGGTCTGACGGATGAAAGTCCGGTGCATGCATGGATGCGATTTCGTCAAGGGTATAACCGAACATCCGCAGAAAAGTGTCGTTGACCTCTAGAACGCGCCCGCCTTCGGTCACCGCGATCGCCTCAAAGGTTGCATCCGCCAGTCGGCGGAAGCGGTCCTCACTCTCACGCAACGAGGCTTCGGTCTTGTGGCGTTCCTCGATCTCTCGTTGCAGCGCCTGCACCGCGCGCTCGAGCTGCTCGGCTCGCGCCTGCATGGCCTGATCGTGCGCCGCAACCTGCCGCCCCAGGCGGCGTCGTTCAAGGGCGCGCTTCAACCACGCCAAGAAATATTCGCGGTCGAGCGGCTTCTGCATGTACGCGTACGCGCCGCTGCGCAGCGCCTTGACGCCGAGATCGCGATCGCCGTGGGCCGTGATCAACAGCGTCGGGATATCCGGCCACCGCTCAAAGACCGTGCTCATAAACGCCAAGCCGTCCATCTGCGGAAGCATGATGTCGCTCACGATCACGTCATAGTCGCGGCGCGCGATGAGCTCCAAGGCCTCCTCCGCAGACACGGCCCTCTCCACCCGCGTCTCGGGAAGATGGAACAACAGCATGTCCGTCATGAATTGGAGGAAGTCAGGGTCGTCGTCGACCAACAGGAGAAGGGATTTCTCGATCTCAGGAGAGGCGGACATACTTGGGTACTGTAGAGGAAAGCAGCGAACTCATTCAAGCGGGAGTCGTGCTTCAGCAGTAAGGCGCACGACGAGTGTTCGACTGTAGTGAGGCGACGTAAGAGATAATCAGAGCGGCAAGAAGGTGGTCTATGCACCGCACGACGTGCGGAGTGGTGGAGCGATCGCCGGGGACGACTGATTACGGCTCACTCCCCGTGGATTTGAGCCGTTCATGCAGCCGGCGAATCTCTTCTTTCAGTCTGATCATCTCCAATTCGCGTCCCACGACCACTTCTTCGAATTGCTCCAGCTCGCGCAATCGTTCGGACAGCTCTTCGTTCAGCTTGCGAATCCGCTCGTCCTTCTCTTTATGGACGGTCATATCACGGATGATCTTGCCGAACGCGCGAATCTCATCGTGTTGGATCGCCACGGTCACGCCGGTGACCCACACGCGGCCCCCATCCTTGCGCTTGAGCCATCGATCATCGGACGCGCGGCCCCGCTGTCGTGCGTCGTTGAGTTCACGCTCTGGGATGCCGGCGGCGACGTCTTCCGGGAGATACAGGGTGGACAGCGGCTGGCCGATGATTTCGGCACGGTCATATCCGAATAACCTGGCGGCTCCTTCATTCCAAGTCGTGATAAGCCCGTCGCGATCGAGTAAGAAGATTGCGAAGTCGCGGACGTGACGGATGAGTAGTTCGTACAGGTCTTCCCGCTCTGCCTGGCTATCATTAAACCGCCGCATAGCTGTACTTGACCATGCCGGCGCGCGGCGTCGCCAGCAGAAGCCTTTCACCTGACAGGGCCGACGGCGCCTTACGTAACTGAAAGCCCGCTCGGCGTGCCGAACCGTTCGTCCCGCACGCCCGGGTGCTGACACGGGTCGTCATGATCCCGCACGGCGAAGCGGCCGCGCGTCCGATAGTGTCTCGTGCCGAAATCCTGGCACAGTGCGACCCGTAGCGGCCGTGACGGTCACTTCACGGCAAAGGAGTGACGCTATGGAACGGAACGAAGAAGCCATCGCTATCGCGACCAGCATTTTCATTGCGGGGTTCTTTTTGGGAATTGGAACCGGCATTCTGCTCGCGCCGCATGCCGGTGGACAGGGTGGACCGCGATTAAGACGGATCGCGACGGATCTCCTCGGCGACGCGACGAAGGCCATTCAGGGCTCGACAGAGTCGGCGTCCGGTACATGACGCGCCGATCATCACCAGTCGGCAGTCCATTGAACAACAGGAGTCATAATGAAGAGTATTCGTGTGTTTGGACCGCTTTTGGTCGTCTGGACGGCTGCGGCCGGATGTTCCGCGATGGGGGAAGCCGACCGGGTCGATCAAACGTTGACGCGGAAGATGGACGCACTTACGGCTTCTCTCAAAACCGAATTGCGCGACATGCGGAACGACTTACGCAATCAAGAGCGCCGGCATGACGAGATGGCCAAAGTTCTCGATTCGTTGAAGACGGTCATCTATTCGAATACCGAATCCCTCCGGCGCTCCAATGAAGGGCTGGAACGGGAGACGAAGGCGCTCATACAGAGCATGGCCGATGAGATCGGCGTCCGGGCGCAGTTGGCCAAAGATCATGAGCAGGTCCAGCGGACGATTCAAGGTCTGACCAAATCCGTCGAGACGCTGACACCGCTTGCCGGAGAGCTCGATGCGCAGGTGAAACAAGTGACAGGCGTGCTTCAGGAAAACTATCGGTCAGAGTTACGGCTCCTCAAGGAACGGCTCCGGCTCCTCGAAGAAATGACGAAACAGCCGGGGGACGGGCACGTGCAAGCCGGCCCGCATGTCGGAGAGCAAGGCGGCAAACCGCCGCAAGAGAGCCGCGTCAGGACCGAGAAAGACAAGTGACAGATCCTGTTTTTCGTTGAGCCCGGTCATGCTCGGCCGGACATCGTGTCCTTCAAGTCCACCGCTGTCAGCATTCTCGGCCGTAGCCGGCTCGAGCGTCCGATCAGCCGACTGGTTCGCAAACAGCGCGCACACAGCATTGTCGAGGTTCCACCCGATGAAAGCCTGGTGTAGAGGGCCCCGGTCGTCCCACGGCAACTCTGACACAGCCATTCCTCCTTCGGTTAACCGCTTGGTCTAGCATCCGTTGTGCCATTCTCCGGCAGATTGCTTTTCTGAAGCGTCGCGGATTTGTTATGGCGCGTCGTGAATGCAGCCGAGCCGGAATGAGGTATCGCGGGACATCGTGTGTCTGACATTTGGAAAAGTCCTAGCACAGCAGTTCTCGGACGCGCCGGATGAGCTCATCGGCGAATGCCTTCGTCGTCGCATGCCCTCGTAGGTCGGCGGTGCGGACTCCACCAGTCACGACGGCGAAGACCGCGGTCTCTACCGCCCGGCTGGCATTGCTGCGGTTTCGTCAATGTAGGAGAGCAACGACGCACCGGCCAATCTCATCGCCACGGGAGTGGCGGCGTTCTCCGAAACAATGATGGCGCGGGAATCACGAGCGGCGTCTCCGCCTTTTTCAGAAGCAGGGCAATAGGTCGCCGGTCGTTTGCGGAGCACCATGAGCGAGGCGATCGTTCTTGAGGAAGGGCGGGGCCGGCCCGCGACGAAGGCGCGTATCGCCGACTCTATCAGGACCCGCCCGCTCTCCCTCTGCGTGCTTGCCGCGCTTGCCGTCATCAGCTGGTTACCCCGCATGGAAGGGCCGCTCGATCTTCGGTGGGACGGCGGAGCCTATTACGTGCTCGGCACGTCGTTGGCAGAAGGCAAGGGGTATCGGCTGTTGAATGAGCCCGGTGAGATCGAGGCGGTGCAGTATCCGCCGCTGCTGCCAGCCATCGTGGCCGCCCATCAGCTCGTGCTTGGGACGAGCGATCCTACTGTTGTCGGCAAGTGGCTGCGACTGTCTTTTTTTGTGATCTATGTCGGCTATGTGTTCGGAGCGTATGCGCTGCTGCGAACGTTTCTCCCCGAACCGTATGCATTGGGCGCGGCGCTCGTCGTCATCCTGAATCTGTTCACGCACTTTTTGTCGGACCTGTGTTTCGCCGAACTGCCCTTTGCACTGATCAGTACGCTGTTCGTGTTGGCCAATCGGAAACCGGGCCTCCTGCCTCAATTGCTCGCGAGCGTGTGCGCCGTCGCGGCGTATCTGTTGCGAACGATCGGCATCGCGCTGTTCGTCGCCTGGATCGGTGAAGCGCTGCTCACGCGCCGCTTTCGGACCGCGGCTTTCCGTATGGTGGTGGCGGCGCTGCCGGTGTTCGCATGGCATGCCTATATTCATGCCGTCGAGTCGAGTCCCAGCTACACCCATCCGGCCTATGCGTATCAGCGGGCTGAGTACCTGTTCTACAACGTGAGCTATTCGAAGAACATGTCGTTGCGGGATCCCTTCACGCCGGAGCGCGGCCACATCTCGGCTCAGGAACTGTTGCAACGGTTCGTCGAGAATCTGGTCCGGATGCCGTTCAGTGTCGGAGAAGGGGTCAGCGCGCGGATCGGATATTGGGAGTACTATCTCGCCGCGGTCTTGGAGCCGACAGGATTGCGCGGCATTTGGCGAGTGTGGACCTACGGGCCGCCTCTCCTCCTCGGATTGTTAGGTCTGACCGTTATGGCCGGCCTGTTCCTTCTGGCTCGGGACGGCGAGAAACTGATTCCCCTGTACGTGTTATTGGTGCTGGCCGCCCTGTGCCTGATCCCCTGGCCTGTGCAGTGGCCCCGGTATTGGGCGCCCGTCGTCCCATTCTTAGCGTTGGGATTGTATCGAGCGGCGATGGCACGCCCGATGGATTATGAATCCCGCGGCGCGAAGCTGTGGCGTATACTGGCCCATCTATTTGTCGGCCTGACTCTTGTGTTTCAAGTGCTCGCGCTTTACACGGCCTATACCCGGCAGATCGACAAGGCCGAGTACCGGGATCGAAACGGTCAGCTCGTCTCATCACGGTTGTTCTTTTACAAAGAAGACGGCTACAGCGAGCTCGATGCGGCGCTCGATTGGTTGAGGAGCCACGCACGGGGAGACGAGGTCATTGCCGCCTCAATGCCGCATTGGGCGTACATCAGAACCGGCTTGAAGAGCGTGATGCCGCCGTTCGAGCAGGACCGTGACAAGATGCAAGCGCTGCTGGACTCAGTCCCGGTCAGCTATGTCGTCGTGGACGGTACGCCGATCAACTTTACGCGTCGGTATACGCTTGCTCTTCTGAAGGAGGATCCGCACCGCTGGAGGCAGGTCTACTCCATCGTCGGCGGCTCTTCTGATCCGGATCGATTCGTCGAGATTTACCAGCGCGTCGGTCGATGATGGTGCCTGCGATGGAGCCACGATGAAATTGCTCATCGCCATTCCGGCGTTAAACGAGGAAGACAGCATCGACAGTATCATCGTCCGATCGCTCGCCGCGCGGGAGACGATCATCAATGACTCCCCGGTCACGGAGGTCGAGGTCACCGTCGTGAGCGATGGCTCGACCGACCGGACCGTCGAGCGCGCGCGGAAATATGATGGCCGGATCAATCTGATCGTCTTCGAGCGCAACAGGGGATACGGTGCGGCCATCAAGGAAGCCTGGGCGCGCTCGGATGCCGATCTCCTCGGCTTCCTCGACGCCGACGGCACCTGTGACCCGGTGTTTTTCGCCACGCTGTGCAACGTGCTGGTGAGCGAAGCGGCCGACGTCGCGCTGGGATGCCGCATGAACAGGAACAGTCGAATGCCGTGGCTGCGGCGCATCGGGAATCGGCTTTTCGCGTCGATCCTGACGGTGCTCTCGTCCGCGCTCGTGAGGGATACGGCGAGCGGCATGCGGGTGGTCCGGCGCCAGAGCCTGGGGAAGCTGCTGCCCTTGCCGGATGGGCTGCACTTCACCCCGGCGATGAGCGCGCGGGCGCTCCTCAGCCATGCGCTGAAGATCGTCGAGGTCGACATGCCGTATTACGAACGGGAAGGCGAGTCCAAGCTCCGGCCCGGGCGAGATGGGCTTCGATTTTTGCGCGCGATCATCGATGCCGCGTTCCTGTATCGACCGGCCAGGCCGTTGGCGATCCTCGCCCTCGTGTGGCTCGCCGTGGCGACGAGTCTCATGATCACCCCGACCATCTACTATGTTCAGCATCGCGCCGTGCAGGAGTGGATGATCTATCGCTTCGTGGTGAGCCACTTGGCCGGGACCTTGGCGTGTCTGTTGCTGTCGGCCAGTTATCTCACGGGAAAGATGGTCGGCCTCGCGTTGCCCGATCAGAGGATGGTGCAGGACCGGCCGAACCTGCTCGAGTCGTTCTTCACGAGCCGCCTCGTCTGGCCGGCAGTGATCGGCTTGCTCATCGGCGGCGGGCTGTTGGTGCTTCCCAGTTTCCTCGAGCTCGTGCGCACGGGCGCCACGTATGAGCATTGGTCGCGATTCATCGTGATGTCGTTCTGCTGGACGACCGCATTCATCATCGTCGTCACGTGGCTCATCGATTATACGTTGGGATTGATCCATACCGAACGGATCGTGACCAACGCGGCGGCAAGCCCCGATGGGAGGAGTCAAACCATCGGCGTGCGGCAGGCACTGCCCTAAATGGGCTCGAACACCGCGACCACGGCTGCCCACAGCTTGACCTCTTCCACCACCCGCATGTGCGCCCGCAGCCAGTCTTCCTCAGGCGCGGGTTCGCCCACCGTGTGAATCTTCACCAAGAAGATCCGGCGTCCCGACGCCAATTGGGCAATATCGTCGGGCACGTGCCGCTGTTTGAGTTGGCCGACCCATGAGAAGAGGGCGATCGGTCGCTCCAGGTAGCGAGCCACGCCCAGCACTCCGGAGGGGATCGAGTGGATGACGACGAGATCGCGGTCATGCACCCGTTCGTCGAGGAGTGCCGCAACCTGCCGAAATGGTTCCCACCCGCGTACCGACTCCGTGAGGACCGACCAGACCCCGGGCAGCCAAACCAGGAGGATGAGCAGGAGGAGAAACCGGCGCAGCTTTCCTTCCAGTTGGCCGAGCACCATCCCGATGAGGATTAACAACGCGGGCATTCCGGCGATCGCGTAACGGGAAAGGGCGGTGGTGTAGGTGTTCATCACACGGTCGAACGCGAACGGGCCGAGACACGCCGTGAGCAGCCACAACCACAGAAGCTGCGCGCGCCGCGCGAACACGCGGGATCTGAGAACAGTGAGACCGACGACCGCCACTGCAAGGAAGACGATCGCCGCTGCATATCCCACCCAGGCACGGCTCCTCCATAATCGATTGTTCGGTGACAGAAAGGTCCACGGTAACTCGATCGTCGCGAGCGAGCGGCTGGACACCGTCGGCATCCGCAACCAGTCCTTGGTGACGCGCCAGAGAGAGAGGCTTTCCGAAAGGTGGACATACCACGGCGCGACCAGCAAGACCACGGCGGTCATCATGCCGATCAACGACAAACGAGGAAGCCGCCCGGGCGACATCATCAGCCACATGCCGCACGCGATCATCACAAAGCCGAAGAAATAGTGAGTGAGCATGCCGGCCGCGGCGACGAGGACCCACCCCGCGAGAAACGGCATGCGTCCGCCATGGCCGGCCAGTTTGAGGGTGAACCACGCGAGGGCGAGCGCCAGGAACCAGAGCAGGGAATACATCCGGCCTTCCAGCGAGTAATAGATGGAGACCGGAGATGCGGCAAACAGCACGAGGGTGGGTAGTAACGCGGCTTGCCCCCCAATGCTCCGCGCGATGGCGACCATGAACGGCACGCCCGCGAGTGCCCAGATAACGGAGAAGCTGCGCAGGGCCGCGTCCGTGGTCCCCACGATGCGCGTCCACCAATGGAGCAGCAGATAGTAGAGCGGAGGGCTCGTATCCGAGAGAAACACGGCCCGCGTGACGCCCGTCATCCGGACAGGCGGTACGTGGTGCGCCAGATACCGTTTGTACTCTGTGGCAGGGAGCGGCGTTGGTGACTCGGCATAATCGCCGAGCTGCGGATCGGTCTTCGATGGCGGCTGCTCGAGACTATGCCCCGTCGCCATGGCCAGCGAGAAGACCTCATCGGCCCACAAGCCCTGCCGATCGAGCACGACCAGGCGGAGGACCGCAGCAACGATGAACACGAACAGGACGCCGAGGAGGAAAAGGCGGCGGTCGGTGCGCCGGGCTATGAGCGCGCTATTCACCGGGCGACGGGCGACTGCGGCGGTGCCGTATAGTCGCTCCGCCAGGTGCTTCGGACGTCGCCATGCCTCGCGAGTCCCTTGTACGGTCCGACCCGCAGCACACTCGCGAGCCAGAGGTTCCACAACACCTGGAAGTATCCTCGCCCTACGCGCACCAACCGGAACGACGAGGTGCCCATGTCCGGTGTCCGGTTGATCCACGAGATCGGTACTTCTTTGACCGTATAGCCCATGACGAGCGGCTGCAGCCCCGTCTCCGCGTTCACAGCGAAGGACGGCTGCGTGAGAATGAGCCGTTGTACCACCTCGCGCTTCTGAAGCTTGAGATTGTTCGTGAGGTCGCGAAAGCTCCGCAACAGGACCATGCGAGCCAAGAGGTGAAACGCGCGGTTCGCCACAATTTTCGAAAACGGGTAGTTCAAGAGCACGCTGTGCCGCGAAAACCGGCTGCCCACCACGACATCGTAGCCGTAGAGAGCGGCGGCATCCAGCATATCTCGTATTTCCGGCAATAGATGTTGAAAGTCGCAATCCATCGACAACACATACCGACCCGTGGCCGCGCGATAGCCGTCACGAATCGCCAAGCCGACGCCATTCGGTGGCCGCCGATAGATGGGCTTGATTCGCCCGTCCGTGGCCGCGAGTCGTTCGATGACGGCACGCGTGCCGTCGGTGCTGTTGTCGTCAACCGGAATAATCTCGTGCAGGTACTCATCGAACAACGTCGTCAACCGTCTGACGAGCGGCTCGATATTCATGTCCTCGTTGTGGCAGGGAATGACGACGGACACGGCGCGCCGCAGGGCTTCGTGCTCGAAAAGGGAGACGCGCGGCGGCTCGACCACGCGCGGCGGTTTCTGGCAACTCACGAGAATCGAGCCGGCCAGCGTGCGCACGGCCGGGGCGTTCTCCAGCAGGATGGACAAATTGCGAAACAGCCACATGAGGGCGTAAGGGATCGGCCGAAAGACAAAGTCGTTGTAAACGGCGGAGACGCGGATAAAGCCGATCTCGGAGATCAGCTCGTAGAGTTCGGGGCGGCTCAGCAGCTGACGGGGATCGGGGACACCCAACCAGCGTGACAGTCCGCGGTGCAGCTTCAGCACGGGATTCCAAGGATTGCTCTCGTAGAAGAGCGCTTGTCCTCCCGGCTTCAGCAGATCGTAGACCTGCTGCAGCATCCAGGGGGAGTTCGCGCGATCGAGGAGGTCCATCGCAACGATGAAATCGAACTGCCGGCTGGCCAATAGGCCCGGAAGCGACGACAGCGCCAGATATTCGACCGAGGACGGAAGCGCCTGCGGCCGGCCCGGATGGCCGTTGAACGTGATGCACGTCAGCGGGTTTTCGCCACGCGAGACGGCCAGCAAATGCTTGGTGAAGCGGGCTTGCCCGCAGCCGAGTTCGAGGATCGTCTGCGTGGGGAGCAGATGGACGCGGTGCCGAAACGTCTGAGCGCGCCAGAGGAGCCGTTCATCGACGATGGGATCGCGCTCGTCCCAATAGCGGTCGCGAAAGCGTTCCCGGATGGCCAATGTGTCGATGAAGGTCTTCACATCACGCGTGATAATGAAGCGCTGGCTCGTTCCTGCCAGGAGGCCACGATTTCACGGAAGATCGTGTCGAGGGATTTCGTGACGGCCCAGCCAGGGTAATCCCGCTGGACACGGCGGAGGTCGCTGATGTAGCAGATGTGATCGCCTTCGCGGTTCGCCTCCTGATACTCGGCCCGCATCCGCTTGCCGGTCAACTGCTCGACGATATCGAAGGCTTCCAGGATCGAACAGGAGTTGGCGCGGCCGCCACCCACGTTGTAGACGGCGCCGCAACGGGGCTGTTCGTAGATCGCTTCGATCAACCGCGCGACGTCGTAGCTGTGAATATTGTCCCGGACCTGTTTGCCTTTGTACCCATAGATCCGGTACGTGCCGCCCTCGAGCTGCGTCTTGACGAGGAAGGAGAGGAAGCCGTGCAGTTCCACGCTGGCATGGTTGGGTCCGGTGAGGCAGCCGCCGCGCAGCGAAGTGGTGTTCAGGCCGTAATAGCGCCCGTACTCCTGCACCATGACATCCGCCGCCACTTTGCTCGCGCCGAAGATCGAATGTTTGGATCGATCGATGCGCATCTCTTCGGAGATGCCGCAATAGTCCTCGGCGCGGGCGTATTCCCAGCGCGTCGCGAGTTCGGTCAACGGTAATTCGTTCGGTGCGTCTCCGTAGACTTTGTTGGTCGACATGAAGACGAACACGGCCCGGGGGCTCAATTGGCGGGTCAACTCGAGCAGGTTGAACGTGCCGACGGCGTTGACATCAAAATCATCGATGGGACGACGCGCGGCTAAGTCGTGGCTCGGTTGCGCAGCACAGTGGACGATCAGATCGAAGGGCCCCTGTTGAACGAACAGTTCGTGGAGACCCTGACGGTCGCGGATGTCCAAGTCGTAATGACGAAACCGCCGCGTGAGACCGCGCAATCGCTCCAAGTTCCAAGTCGTATCGCCGGAGGGCCCGAAAAAATCGGCGCGCATGTTGTTGTCGATGCCGATGATCGAACTCGCTCGGGGGTCGAAATAGCTGACCAACTCTGACCCGATCAGGCCGCTTGAGCCCGTCACCAGGAGTTTCACGCGTCCCCTCTCATCGGTATCCGCGGATCATGCTGGAGGGCGAGTGATGATGGATCGCATCTAAAGCCTCTAGGCATAGGGCAGCGACTCCTTTCCCATTACGCGTGAGATCTTTCCCCCGATCAACTTCAACAGTCCCTGGCGATAGAAGCGAAGCAGAATCGACAACGAGGCCGCCGCCCGGCGCCATCGTCCCTGGCGTGCTTCGGACACCATCTGCCAGACGAGCGGGGGACCGCACGCATCCTGATATTGGCGGACGCCGGCTCGAAAGGCCTTTTCGTAGACCGGATGTCCCCGGACATAGGGCCATTGCGCGCGCATGGCGGCAATCCCACTGCTCAACATCAGGCCCCATTGCTGTGACATTTGGGAGGGGTGCCGCCGATATTCCGCGATGCATTGATGATGACACCGAATGGGAAAGCGCCGTGTGATATGAAGCCAACAGTCGCGGTCCTCACTGCCCTCGAACGTGCGATCCTCTTTGAATCCTCCCACCGCCGTCATCGCCTCGCGCCGTACCATCACACTATGAGGCGGCGTGATGAATCCGAAGCGGAGTAAGGCGGCGTATTGGTCGGGCTCCGTGGAGCACGTATGGCGGTGCCAGGTTCCCTCCGCTCCGAACCAGCGGAAATCGCCGCAGACGAGCGCGAGTTCCGGGTGTTCGGAGAACACACGCAGGCAAGTCTCGAAGTGGTGCGGGAGCAACCGATCATCGGCGTCGAGGAAGACGAGAAACGGGCCGGAGCTGTGACGGACGCCGGTATTGCGACTGGCGCCCAGACCCTTGTTTCGATCATGCTTGACGTATCGCACCTGCGGATACTGCCGCACGACGTGAGAGGTCATATCCGGGGACGCATCGTCGACGACAATGATTTCGTGGTGCGGGTATGTTTGTGCGAGCACACTCTCGATCGCTTCCCGCAGGAAGTGACCCTGGTTGTAGCAGGGGATAATGACGCTGACGGACGGCGGTACTGTGTGAGCCTGCGGACCTCCCGCGTGGCCTTCCCGGTCTTGCTGCGACGCCGCGTGGCGCGACGTCGCCTGCGACAGGGGCGACGGGGGTACGCCTGAAATCGGAGGTGGCGGCAATCAGTCTCCTTTTCAAGTCCGAGCGAAGATAGGCTATCGTACCGAGTTGTCACGAACATACCCTCTTTCTAGGTATCTTTGTGCCGGAGCGTCGCCTACAGCCCGCGCGTCATTGTGAGCCGCACACGGCCGGGAGGGAAATGTCTGCTCGGTCAAGTTATAGAGGCGCGCGGATCCGGCTCTTGACTTGCGCAGACGGCGCCTTATCTACCCGGCTGCGGGAGGAATGGACGCCCGGGGGGAATGATGTTCTACCGGGGGTCAAGGACGTGAGGATGGTGTGCAGGCCCGGCCCAGACCGGGAAGCCTAAAGTCCTTCCCTACGGCTCCACCGTTACCTGACGCTCCTGAGGGAGCGTCCTCCTCCCCGCAATTCTATGGCGCCGGTTCCCATCATGATGTCTGCCCGATCTGTTCCGGTGTGCCGCTCCGTGCCCTAGCGCGCGGGTCGTCGCCTCTCTTGATCCCCTGTGATTCTTTCATGTGATTCTTTCAATGGAGGCCTATGCTGACAGACCACTCTGTCGGATCGGCAGTGTTGCGGTCGGCTGCACCGCTGTTGGCAGAACTGCAAGCGGCACGGTCCGTGTCCGATCTTCGACGGTTCGTACGCCGGTTGCGCTGGACGGTTCCGGCTGATTACTTGGCGACGCGGACGCGTGCCGACCGGCAGAATGGGATGAGAGGTCTTCTTCCTTTGTGGACGTATCCCACGAGCGCGACACTACAGTGGGACGATGGGTCGGATTTCATTATTCAATTGAGCAACGGCACGCTGGCCCGGTGGGACGCCGCTGAAGAGTCGTGGAAAACGTGCTCCCGCAGTGAGCTGCTCTGGCGGCAATTTCGAGCGCGATGGCTCGTGAGAAGAACGGGGGCTCGCAGGTCGGCCGGGGATGGGCCGATGTCTCCGTCCAGCTCGAGCTCGACGGGAGAGCAGGCGGTCGCCGCCTCTATTCGCGAGAGCGGCGGTTCTTGTAGAGCTGCGCGGCTTGCCACGTGAGGGCCAGCAACAGCGGCCACCATACCAGATAGGCCACCGCCACCGTCGCCGCCAAGGCGTGGACGGCCCCGGTCCAGAGGGCCGGGCGGTCGCGATGCTCGTACCACTGCTTCAGGTGCTGGACGCCGAGCAAGGCAATCCATCCGGCGAAAATGTACATGAGAATTGTGAGAACGGTGTCCAGTGCTGTCATCGGGAAGCGCGGGAAGATCGCTGGTATTGTACGCTCCTCTCCCGCGCTTCAACCACGAAGAAATCGGCTCATTGGATCCAGTCAGGCCGCTCGCATTGGGGAGAAAAAGCCGTCACGATGAACGTCCCGCTCGCTCCCTCTCAGGAGCGAGCTTGTCTTGCCGTGTGGACGGCGCCCCGATCTGGGCGCGGAATCGGAATTCCCGCTAACCGCCGCCGTTCCTCCTCTTGAAGTCGCGCCTGCTTGATGGCCTCCAATTCGAGATCGACCAATTGCAGCTCGAGGTCCAACACGGCGTCGTCATCGAAACGAAGCCGCTGGGTCAACGTCACCCGCGTGCGTTGATCTTGCCACGTGGTCTTCTTCTCAGTCTTCTCAGAGAGAAACCCCGCTTCCGGACGGTAGTCGGTGCTCTCGCTGGTCGGCGCTCCGTACAGCTCCTTCAGCAGTTCGATCATCCGCTCCCCTCGCCTCGGCAGCCGATCGGCGTTGTACAGGATCGTCACCTGCTCCAGCCGATCACCGACGAAGTCATAGTCGAGCCGTCTAAGGTACCGATTGGCCGGCCGCTCGACCACGTGGCGAAGCTCCACGCCGGTCTGGGCGACCTTCAAGCTCGGAACCGTCTGCGTTAGGTCGTGAAACGTCATGCCAAGTTGGGCATGCTCGAAGCTCCGCGGTAATGACTGCGTCTCGGCGCTCACTCCACTCACCGGCGCGCCGAGGATCAGAAGCGTGCAAAACATCATGAATGCCGCAGTACGCATGGTCTGTCCTCCGTCGCTGTCCTCTGTTAAGCCGCGGATCGGACGTGACGCTTTTCAGTGACGTCAACCACAACCGGTCCCGTCACGACCCGCGTCATGAAATCAGTCGTGTGGTGCCCCGACGGCTTTGTCGCGAGGGCCAGAATCTCCATCTGCCAGCGATCGCGCTGCGCCCGCTCTCGCGCCAACCGCCTGGGACGGTCAATCGAATACCATCGAGGCGGCGATTCGACGGTGAAAGCCGGCGTCGTGGCACTCGATACCTTGACGCCGAAGTCGTACCCCTTCGCGTCGGCGCGACGTGCGAGCCATTCCCCGTAGCGCTTCGCGTACGGGGTATGGGCGATCTGCGCGAAGAGAGTATGGTCCTCGATGGTCCGCGCTTTCGCGTTCATGCCGCCATCTGCTCACCGACAGGACCCGACGCCTTCCTGGCCTTCGCCCGCTCGTCTTTCCAACTCGCGATCGCGCCGAGGAGCCATACCAACAGCACGATCATGGCCACGACAAGACTGAACAGGTCTCCGAGTGTCATGTGACTCCTTGTCATTCTCTACTGACGACTGTCTAGTAATCCCGCCGCACGCAAAGTCAATCCCGCCTTGACGCAGGCTGGCGTGCCTTGACTCCGCCCACGGACGTGCTACTTCCCAGGTCCGTGATGCCGCCTAGTCATGTACGGCGAGGTACGGAGGTGCAGGAGCACAATGCAGTCGCCTTGGTTGTTCGTCGCCGGGTTATCTGACACGATGAGCATGGAGCAACTGCAAACGGTCGTGGCGCGGCATGCGCGAGTCCGGGCCTGTTACAGGTTGCGCGATACGATCGGGCGACGGCTGAAATGTGCCTACGTTGAATTGGAGCAGGCCGACGGCGCGTGCGTCATGCTCAACGCCGAAGCGCTGGCGGGCCGTTATACGTTTCGCGTGATGGCGACGGATCCGCCGAGTTGGGGCACGGGGATCACGGAAGAGTTCGAGGACCGCTCATGGCGGCGCGACAGTGACCACGTGGAGAGTGCAATGCCGAGCCAAGACGGCTCGGCGTGATGTTGGCGGCCACTGGTTAAGCCACCCGGCGCTGTGCCTGGCCGGCCGGCAGTTGCCGGCCTCGCTGACGAGCATCCCAAGACGACGCGGCCATGATGACTACCGTGACGCCAACGAGAAAGATCATCGTGGAGTCGAGGATGAATTCCATCGGTCTCACCTCCCGGCGATTCGATCGTCGAAGACTCGTCACACGGCACGAGGCCTCGTGATCGAGTCACGCATGCGTCATGCGGCAAGTTCGACGGCAGGGAATCGTAACACGCGACCACGTAACGGATCGTCAGCGCGATAGCCGCAATTCACACACTTCCATTCTTCGAATCGTACAGTCCCATCGATGTAGGATTCTTCAATCAACAGTCCGCCGCATTTCGGACACTGCATCCGTTCCTCCTTTCGCTCCAACACGGTCGACAGGGCAGCTATGATCCTGTGACGTTGAAGACAATAATCCTCCTTGCACGGACTTCAAGAGCCACGACCGATGGCGAACGGCCGAGAGGCGGCGAGCGGTCGGCCGTGATCGTCTAGACAACCTGACCTCATCGCGTTAGTAGTGCACGGTGGGCCTCGGTGCGTTTTCCCGGACAGCTCCTCATCTTTCCGCGCTGACCATCGGCGCGCTGGGCATCGTCTACGGCGACATCGGGACCAGTCCGCTCTACGCGCTCCGCGAATGTTTCCATCCGGATCACGGGGTACCGGTGGACGACGCGAATATCCTCGGCGTGCTGTCGCTCATCGTGTGGGCGCTCGTGCTCGTGGTGACGGTGAAGTACGTCCTCTTCGTCATGCGAGCCGACAACGAAGGCGAAGGCGGCATCTTTGCCTTGACGGCCCTTGCGCTGCATCATCACCCGTCGGTCCGTCCGGGCGTGCTCGGGGTGGTCGGCGTACTGGGATTGATTGGCGCATCTTTCCTGTACGGCGATGGCATTATCACGCCCGCCATCTCGGTGCTGAGCGCGGTGGAAGGGCTGGAGATTGCGCTTCCCACGGTGCGGCCGTACATCGTCCTCGTGACCGTGGCGATTCTGACGGCCCTGTTTCTGATTCAGTATCGCGGGACCGGTCGAATCGGCAGTGTATTCGGGCCCATCATGCTGCTGTGGTTCCTCACCATTGGTATCTTGGGCTTCATCAGCATCGTCCGTACGCCGCGCGTCGTGCAGGCCGTCAATCCCGTCTACGCCGCGCAGTTCCTGATACATCACGCTGGGCAGGGCTTCGTCGTGCTGAGCAGCGTGTTTCTTGCGTTGACCGGAGCGGAAGCGCTGTACGCCGATATGGGGCACTTCGGCCGGCGACCGATCCAACTCGGCTGGTTGCTGATTGCCTTGCCCGCGCTGCTCTTCCAATACTTCGGACAAGGGGCACTGCTGCTCCGTGATCCATCGGCGGTGGTGAACCCGTTCTATCATGCGGCGCCTGACTGGGTGCTGTATCCACTGGTCGCCTTGGCGACGTCCGCGACGATCATTGCGTCCCAGGCAATGTTGACTGGTGTGTTTTCGTTGACACTCCAGGCCGTGCAACTCGGGTATTTCCCGCCGGTCGACATCCGCCATACCTCGGAACGACAGATGGGGCAGATCTATGTGCCCGCGCTCAATTGGCTCATGGCGGCCGGTACGTTGAGTCTTGTGTTGGCGTTCGGGTCGTCGAGTCGGTTGGCCTCGGCCTATGGGATTGCCGTCTCCGGCACGATGGTCATCACGACGCTGTTGATGTACACCGTCGTCCGGCACATCTGGCGCTGGCGACCGTGGACGGTGCTGGCCGTCATCGCGGCGTTTGCGTCGATCGACGTCACTTTCTTCCTGGCCAACGCCGTGAAGATCCCGCACGGCGGGTGGTTTCCCCTGGTGCTCGGCGCGTGCCTCTTTACCTTGATGACCACCTGGCACCGGGGTCGAGCGATCGTCGTGCAGCACATCAACACCCAATTCCCGCCGTTTGATCGGTTCGTCGAACAGGCGTTGGCCTCGTGCCCGGTCCGGGTCCCGGGCTGGGCGGTCTTCATGACGACGCGGTCGGATGTCACTCCACCGGCATTTCTCCAAAACGTCAAGCACAACAAGGCGCTTCATGACCATCTGGTGTTCCTGACCATTCTCACCGAAAAGGTCCCGCACGTATCCTGTGACAAGCAGATCGAGGTGAAGCCGATCAAGGACTCAATTTGCCGGGTGCTGATCCGGTATGGATTCATGGACCGGCCCGACGTGCCGCAAGCCTTGCGCGACTGCCGGACTCAAGGACTGGAGATCCCGCTCCACGACACGACCTTCTTCCTCAGCCGTCTGACGTTTCTGGCCACGCCCAAGCCCGGGATGGCGCTCTGGCGAGAGCACCTGTTCGTCTTCCTCGCCCGCAATTCTCAGCGATCCAGCTCCTACTTCCGGATTCACCCGGACCAAGTCATCGAGATCGGTCTCGTGTTGGAAATCTGAACATCCCGAAGGAAGGCGGCTGACCACCAGCACGAACACGGCTCGCCGGCTGTCCGGATCACGAGCCCGGCTCCGCCTCTCTTGACAAGCCGCCCGGCGATGATTATTGGCGGCTCCGCGAGCACCACTCTGGACGAAAGGAGGTTGGCATGACGAACATTCGCGCGTGCGGCGTCGCGGTCGTGGCTTGTTGTCTCGTCTTCATGGGCCTTGTGGCAGGACCAGTGGCCCCAACCGGCCTTGCCTATGCGGCTGAACTCAATGTCGATAATCTGCCCGGCGATCCCAAGGCCTTCAGAGCGCAGGTGGATCAAATCGTCGGCAAGGTCAGCAGCATCATCGAGAAAGCGAAGGACAGCAAAGGGACCGATCCGGCGTTGCTCGACCTGATCCAGACTCGCGACAATATCCTTCGCGAAGTGCCGAAGGTTGAACACACACCGGACGGCGCGAAGTGGACGGCAAAAGAAGCGCAGGCCAGTGTGCAATCGATGCTCAAGCTTCTCAAGACGCAACTCGACAAGGTCTCCACCTAACGTCTCTGACCGCGCATTTTCCTCGGTCTCGATCCGCGGGCGCCGCGTCGATACACGGCGGCGCCTGTCGCCCCGGGCCTTTGGCCAATCCCGCGGAAGAAGGACTGCACAGGCGGGAGCCGATGCCATCCACATCGATCACATCGATGTGGCCTCGCATGTGCTGTTCGGGGGAATCCGTGGCGGGACGGCGATCCAGGACCGGTCCCGTCCACGGATCGCGTCGTCACGTCACTTTTACTTCGATGGCTTTCGGTTTGGCCTTCTCGGATTTCGGAAGGCGCACGTGCAGGACACCTTGCTTGAACTCCGCTGAGACTTTCGTCTCATCGACAGAGTCGGGGAGAGCAAAACTCCGCACGAAGCGACCGTACGACCGCTCCACGCGGTGGAAGCGCTTGCCCTTCTCCTCCTTCTCCTGCTTCCGTTCGCCTTGGAGCGTGACCACACCGTCTTCGAGCGTGATCTTGACGTCGCCCTTGTCGAGCCCGGGAAGTTCAGCCTGGAGATGGTACTCCGTATCGGTTTCGGTGACATCGACGTCCGGAGACCACTCGGCAACGGCGAGCCACTCCTTGTCATTGTCGCGGCGGCCGTTGGTCCGGCCGAATACCCGATTCAGGCGATCGGTCATTTCGGCTAATTCATGGACAGGATCCCAACGCACGAGGTTCATTGACTCTCACCTCCTTCAGTTTTTGGCGCGACCTCCATCCGGCGTGTCACCATCGGGCCGTGACGCGCCAGGTACCGACCGGTCACGGCAATTGACCACCGGAAGCGGTGTCGCGTTGCGACTCTCTCTCTATTTGTGATGCCTCATGGAGATACTAATCTCGCCGACGGCGAGGTCAAGAAGACCATCGCCTCTTGACCTTTTGAGAGATGGCATTATTACTTGGCCAGCAACAAGAAGTAGAGTCTGAGTGAGATCAGGCGGTCCTGATCTCATAGTGAAACCGGTCACGAAAGGAGGGACGTATGCGAAAGATCATCTCGGTCGTCGCAATGCTGTCCCTGCTGCTGGGCGGGATTGCATTGTGGCCGTCAACGGCGCACGCGGCGCCATGGATTTCCGCCGGCGACACGTACGCGGCCGGCTGGGTCAAGGATATCGAGCAGGAGTTGAACAAGGCGGACTATCGCGCCGTGTTCCTCAATGATCCTCGTACCCCGCAGACCTCAGTGCTTCGGTTCTTGAACCGTGCCGCTGTCGCGGCCGAGGCGGGCAACTCGGGGCTTGCCGCGGAATTGAAGCAACAGGCGATCGGGGTACTGGAGGAGGGCGTGCACAAGCGCTATTACGACGAAACGGACATTGCCCCGATCATCAATTACATCAATCAGCATGTCCCGATCGGCAAACGGTCGGCGTAACGACACGAGGAGGGAGCAATGCTAGCCGTATGGTGCTTGTTCGGATTGATGTTGTTGACCTGGGCGGCTGCCGTGTGGGCCACGTATGCTGAGGAAGAAGAAGATCAACACACCGTTGCCCCATCTGGCTCTTCTCGCTTGAAGGCTGCCTAAGGTCCATCAATAGGCGGGGGATTCCCCCGCCTCCGAACCTCTTCTTTAGGGTCGTCTCTCTGTCCTCAGAGCGAATTCCTTCCAGGACAGTGCGCCCGTCACCGAGATCACTGTCGTGTCACAGCGGGTCTGATGTCAGCGCGATGCCGATGGGCAAGACGCGCGGCATCAGGTATCTTCGTACTACACGACGATTGCGAGGGTCTTGTGACGCATTTCGCGGAGGAGAGAACAGATGTCATTAGCCGAACATCTTCGTGACTGCTATCTCTGCGCAGCGCACCGATTTGTTCAGCGAACCATGCAGGTGTGCGGCGAGTGCGGCCGACACTTCTGCGGAAGCCATGGCTTCATCATCAGCGGCCGCTGCACCCCATGCTGGAAGGATGATCAGCAACGCATCGCGGTCTGAAACCGAATCGTCATCAGTCTAGCCGGCCTCCTTACCGTTCCTTCCCGCCTTCGATCAGCGGTACAAACGCCACCGGTGCAAGCGCCGTCGACTCAATGCGGTCGGCAGTGCGGCGGTACAGCACGAGGCGTTGATCCTCGTCAGGGCCGATGGGAATGACCATCCGGCCGCCTTCTGCAAGTTGCGGGAGTAGGAGCGGTGGAACCTGCTCGGCGGCCGCCCCGACAATGATCGCGTCGAACGGCGCTTCGTCGGGCCACCCCACAGACCCGTCGCCTACTCTCGTTGTGACATTCGTGTAGCCGAGGTCATGGAGCGTCTGGGCCGCGCCCTCCGCGAGCGACGGAACGATTTCGATGGTGAACACGCGCTGAGCGATCTCAGCCAGAAGGGCCGTTTGATACCCCGATCCTGTGCCGATTTCCAACACGCGATCGTCGGCGTGAAGCTCCAGCGCTTCGAGCATGTACGCGATGATAAATGGCTGGGATGCCGTCTGACGGAAGCCGATCGGGACCGGCGCGTCATCATAGGCCATGGAGGCGTACCTCGCAGGGACGAACCGATGGCGGGGAACGTGCCGCATCGCGTTCAGAACATGTTCCGCCGTGATGCCACGCGCGATGAGCTGGTGGGCGACCATCGCGTCGCGCTCTGTTTGCCGATTCGCATCCGTTGACGGGTATGGCGCTGGTGGTGTGGCTGTGCAGGCGAGAACCGGCACAAGGAGGCCCAGGACGAGCCCGATTGCCGTCGCATAGGTCCCACTGAACGATGGCCTCACGTCGAGGCGGGGCCTCGTTTCCGTTGCCGCGTGTGAACGTCTGTCACGAAGGCCGCACCGTGGCCGCATGCAAGCGCTCCAGGCGGGATTCGTCGTATCGGGGGTGAGCCGGCTACCTCAGGGACACTGGGTGCGACGCCGCGTCGGCATGCTCATGCCACGCGCTGCCGGTTCCTCCCGTCTCCCTTCTTTTTTGATACGGCGCCCTGCGCCGCATCGGCTCGTCCTGCCTGCTGACGGAGCCTCAGTGCGAGGCCGATGAAGACCAGCGAGCCGATGACAATGAGCCCGAGCACGCCGCTGCCGAGAATCACCACCGGGTTGGTCCGGCGGGGCCAGGGAAATTCGAATGCGTCGGCGTTCTCGAAGGTCCAGCGGGAGAGACCGCCTAGCGGATACTCGGTCGTATCCCGAAGGTCCAGCTCGTCCCTGCCGCTATAAAATTCCTCGATGAGTCGAAGATGCGATTTCGCCTCCTCGTCGAAGTAGATCGGGGGTGTGACGTGGCGAATGAAATGGAGGACGTCTCTCGCTCCATCCGGCGAGAGGCCGCCGGCTCGGCTTCCGATCATGGCAATCAACCGACCCATCTCTTTCCGCGCGCGAGCTGTGTCGCCCGCTGAGACGGCATCTTCGATGCGTTCGAGTGCATCGAGGTAGACGGGTTGTGCCGGAAGATTCGCACCAGCGGTGTCGAGGTGTTCGGCGATCTCGCCGATCCACGAGGAGCCGGACGCGCTCGCGGCCGCCAGTGGCAGCACAAGCACGGTTGCGATCATCAGCATGGCACGAACAGTGGGATGCATGACGGCAGGCTCCACATGACCTCGAGAACCCTGCATCCGCTGACGTTCCAGGAGAGAGGGACGTTCTTTAGGATGAGCGATTCACGACGCGTGGTCAAGAACCTTGAGGGTCGCCGCCGCCGGACTGCAATTCGACGTCCGGCGAAAAGGGCGGCGTTACTGAGCGACCACACCGGCCTCTACCGGATACCGGTCTTCCTCCTTCGGCATGCCGAGGGGGAGAAAGGGCAGCCACACAAAGCCGAGGGCCGTCACCGCCGCATGGATGTAAAGGAGTGGCGCGAAGTCATGATGGAAGAGCTCGAAGAGCAGTGATCCGCAGACCTCGGAGACTTGGCCGGCGGCACTGAAGATCGCCATGAACAGCGCGAAGCCAAACCCGGCGTGCGCCGGCGGGCACGATGCGGCGGCGAAAGAAAAAATCGTCAACAAGGGGATCATGCTGACGGCCCCCGCGACGAAATACCAGATGACCGCAGTCTGAGAGTCGGTGATCAAGAGATATCCCATCGTCGTCGCGATGCCGAGGAGCAGGCTGATGCAGAGCAGACGGCGAAGCGCAATGCCTTCCGAGAGATACCGGCCATAGAGCCATGCTCCGCACACGGCGCCCGCGGCTCCAATCGCGTTCAAGTGTCCGATGAAAGCCTGATCAAAGTGCAGATGATCGACCAGGTGATAATACAACGGCGTGCCAAAGCCCGGCGTCAGGTTCCAAAAGGCAACGAAAGCGGCCGCAATCCACAAAGGCCTCGTCGCCAGGGTCCGGCCCACCGTTCGAGCCGCCATGCGGAGTCGTGCCGGATCAAGCGTCGTCCGCGGTTCCTGTACGGCGAACAGAGCGGCGCCTGCGAGACTTGCCGGTGCAACGGCGATGATGGCCGCCGCCGTCCGGAGCGCGGCCTCAGGGCCCAGGTGATGGCTAAGCCACCCGCCCAGGAGTCCGGTTCCGATTCGTGCGACGTTGAGCCAAAGTAATTGCTGGCCTTGGAAGAGCCTCAGCAACCCGGACCGCTGTCCCTGCTCCACGGTCAAGGCATCGACAACCACGTCCGTTGCCGCGATGCCGAGCGTCGTGAGCGTCAGCGTCAGGATGATGACATCGGTCGCGAACAATTGCGTGAGTATCAGATACCCGAGGGCCGCGAGGCTGGTTGTGAGCAAGAGGTAGCTTTTTCGATGATAGCCGAAGAGCGGGACGACATCGCTCAGCAGTCCCCAGAGCGGCTTGACGATCCACGGCAGTGCGACGACGGCCAGCGATTGCGCGACCACATCGACGGCCATGCCATTCGATTTTAAATAATAGACCAGCGGCTGCGTGATAAGGCCGCCCGTGATGCCCTGGACAAAATACGCCAATCCAAAGAAGGCCACGAGCCGGTGCTCGGACGGCGTGAGTGATCGTCCTTCCGGACCAACGAGTTTCCCATGCATAAAAGCGAATACTCCAGTTACGTGGCCGTCGCGACCGTCCGACTACTCTAAAGCTCCGGCCTTGTCCACGGGAGTAGGAGACAGCGACACTCGGCGTCTCATCGATCGTTACGTATTTTGCTGGTGAAACCGGAAAACCAACCCGAGCGAGGATTGATTGCAGCCGTAGGGCGGTAAGCACATGTCTGACGGTTGCATGGGAAGCAACAGCGGGCTCGCAGTGACGAGATGCTGAATGCGAACGAGACAGACGTACGGTATAAGGAAAACAAGACGAGGGGGCAGAGAGAGCGATGCACAGAATCTTGATCGTCGACGACGACCGAGAATGTTTGAGGGCGTTGTCCGACCGTCTCCGGTTTTGGTTCCGGGGTCTCAAACTCGTCATCGACACGGCCGATACGGCCTCGGACGGCCTGATCCTCGCTGCTCAATATGACTATGACTGCTTGATCGTGGATATCGTCATTCCCGGGATCAACGGGCTCAAGTTTGTCGAGCAGGTCCGGGAGCGACAGCCCCACACGCCCGTCATTCTGATGAGCGGGCGTGACGATGACTATCATGCGACGATCCAGCAACTCGCCGTCTTAGCGTTTCTGCCAAAGCCGATCGACTGTGGTGAGCTGCGTCGTCTCGTCGCCTTCGCTCTTCATCTCGATGACATCCACAGATCACAACACGTGGGTGCCCCTCAGCGGCCACGAGATCGATCACTTCACGTCCATTCAGAGCAGCGCGCCGAGATCTCTATGGGCTAATTCTCGTCCTGCCGTCACTCTTCCGCGCTGGCCGTTCTCCAGAGCTTGACTGCCGAGGCGAGAATTAAGACTTCGCGTCCGCCTTCTGTTCGTAGTATTCCCCGATGTGCTCGTAAACTTCAGCAGGAAATGCAAGGTCCTTGTAGACGTTGCATTCGTCCGGATTGTCGGGATCCGGACAAATGGGAAAATCCTGCTGCCGCTGCCACTCTAGAATGCGTTCCCGCCGCGGCGGACTGTAATCCTTGCCCTGAACCTGAAGACACAAGGCCCTCGCCTGCTCCTCGCTCACGCCGGGATTCTTCCTCAACCATTCACTCAGTTCCTCCGCCTCGAGAAAATGTCTCGCGACCATGGCAAAGACAAACCGACCGTAGTGGCCGATGTCTCGCTTTGCCTCGAGCGCGTCCAGTAGGTGAGCCATCATGCGACTTTTTCGGAGATCGGCAATCGACATTCGCACCTCCGTTCGTGATTCACGTCACCATACCCGAGCCCGCCGAGCCGTTCCTACCAGCCATGCGCCTACGCGCTGTCCCGCGAGACGCACCGGCTCTCGCCCGGCAAGCGTAGCCAGATGTCAGTCATAGGCCTACGGCGTTATAAGGGCCTGTACTTAATTCCTCCACAGGTAAGTCACAGACCGCGCCTTTTTTACCGCTGTCGTCATCTATTCGGCACACTTTCCCACGGTCCTGCTATATATGGTGAATTTCCAAGGGATGCCACAATGCCTAATTTATAAGCAAAACGCTGTCGCTCAGTATTGATCGACCTCCGGCCAACGTATCGGTTGGGTTTCCACTGACTTATCCACAGAAAATGTGTATGAGAAAACGGTTGACAGCGGTCCATTGTCCTACAGCGGGAAAGGGAAGCACGTGAGCCAAGTGACATCGCGCTCCCGCCGTTCTTTCTTACGGGATGGCTCGGCGTCGCGAAAGGGAAGCTCCGGCGCTCCTTTGTCGGTCGGTGGCCCGACGGTTTTTCCCGTGCGACGCCAACTCCCTTCTGATATGGGAAATGCCGAGCTGAAGTGAAGTCCGACTGCAGTCCTACATCTCTAGATCGATTGAGTTTGCACCGCCGATATTGGATGCTTGCCGTCTTGGGAGGCGCCTATGAATGGATTTGCGTTGCGGTGGATGACACGTCGAAGCGAGACAGAGACGGGTCGTCAGTGTGCGGACCAGCGGGCGGTCAAACGGCACGATGGCTGGACGTTTCGGCGGATGTTGACGCTGCCCGAGAGTAGCAAGCCCTTGTATCTCACGGTCAACTTGCCGCCTGAGTGGTTCGAGCGGAAGTGACGGCGGAGGAGGGCACCAACCGTATGGCGCCCTCCTCCGGCTGCTGGACTTCAGAGTACGCGCGGTACTTCTAGGCGATGTGCCGACGGCGCACGAACCAGCCCACGCTCACCAACCCTGACCCTAACAGGAGCAACGACGACGGCTCTGGGACCGGCCGCAGTGTCAGGTCTCCAGAGCCCACAATGGTGCCTCCGGTGAAAGGTCCAAGGGACACGCCGGTAATACTCGTATTGTTTCCTGCAAAGTCGGCATTGAGAACGAAGTTGCTCGAAAAGAATCCGCCCACCGGCTTCAAATCCAACACGACGTGAAAATCGCCTTGGGCCAGGGATGAAAAGACGTGCGCTTGGCCGGCGAGAAACGAGTCGGTGGTCGCCACGAGCGTTGACAGGCCGCCCGGCTGGCTCTGCGCGAACATCTGCAGATTAAAGCTATTGAAGGCGATATTGATTCCTCCCGATGCATCGGGCGTTGCCGTCCCGGACGCCGTGAATTGCCCCGTCAACGTGTAGCCGGGACTCTCATTCAACCCGCTATTGATGACCGGGGTCGTGAAATCGACCTTCCAATTACTGAACGACCCTGTCCCGCTTTCCGTAAAGGTGCAGGAAGGGACGCAGCCGACCGGACCGGTTTGATTGACCGTCGCGCTATAGCTGAAGTCGACGAGGTTGGCGGTAAATGGTCCTTGCGGGGCGCCGATTGCCGTCGGATCGATGGTGACACCCAAGCTGGGACTCGCAGCGCCCACCACGAGCGCCATCGCAAGACCCAGACGAACACATGTTTGTTTCATTGGTCGTTCTCCTCTTGAAAAATGGTTGTTGGAAGGCTGCAGCCGCATCGAGAGGGAGCAATGGAAGTGCCAACGCCGATCACGTTGATCCGTCTAAGTACTACACCTGGAACAGGGCCACCGTGTCGCCACAACTTTCCACTTGACCTTCTCTACCTAGGAACAAACATGGTCAGGGAAAGGGCCTGGGGCTGCCGCAGGCATGGGATTTATCGCTGCGAGTAGGAGTGAGTACGGAGGCGATGTCAGCGGGAAGGAGTCAAACGCGTTTGACACGGATCTGAGCGCGGACGTCAAGCCGGATCGCCACCTTTAAAGGAGAGGCTTCTCGTGATTCCTGTCGACGGGAGACGGAACGTGCGCGGGAACGAGACGATGAACCGACGAGCGGACTTGTCAGCGAGGTGCAGGCCCAGCTGTGAGTCCGAATGACCGAGTGTGCCGGCCGCGCGATCCGCCTAAATGGTCGTCGGCAGGCATAACGAGGAGGAGATGATTGTCAACGACCGAGCCGTTCAGGTGCTCCACGGCGTCACGGGCCGCTCTCGCACAGGCCATTTCGACATAGCCAAAGCGCAGTGATTCTCCATTGTCGCCGCGTTCGATTTCGGCGCTCACCACGCTACCGTGTGGCGAGAAGAGCAGGACGAGATCCTCGACGCCGTAGAAGGAGGGGACATTATCAATGAAGAGCCGCATGGCGTCCTCGAGGGGAAGGATGGCAGGCCGTACAGGAGGGGAAACGGCCATGCCATCAAACCGATGCCGGCACGCATCGGTTCTTCCCATGGCGCGATCCTGCCACTTACACCTAGGTAATAAAAATCGGCAATTGAGGAAGTTCCGCCGTCCCTCGTTCACCTACAGGGTGGGCGACGAACGCTGCGACGCACGAGCGAAGGAGGAGAGACCGGAGCACAAACGATGTTGGAATTGTGGCAGACTGAAAGGTGGACGGACTGTTGACCCGCAAGGCATACGTCTGAGGAGCCACTGGATAATTGATCGACAAGATGCCGCCGCAGTCACCGATGTACTGGGGTGCAGGGGCTCGTTAGACAGACAGTAGAGAGGGGACCGAGGAGCATCGCGGTTTAGTACCGAGCGCTGACGATGAGGTATGGTTTGAACCGGTCCAGCTTCGCGGTGTGCAGTTGGGCCGAGCGTATTGTCGTTTCCTGACAAGCGTGGTGCGTGGCGAGCGGGGAATTCTGACGCGTTGACCGTCATGGCCATTCAGGGGGCCGGCCGCCACGTCGGTGGAAGACCAGACGTGAGCGCTACATGAAGCGCTACCTCAGCTGTGCCGTGTTCATTGCACTGCCGTGCTTTCTCGCCTTGCTGATCTACGATTGGGTCGCGGTCGTCGCGGCGGCTCGTGGCCTCTATCGCTCGGTGCGCTGGTCGGACTTCGCGCAAGGAGCGCTGCAAGATGCGGGCTTGGCGAGTATCTATGGCCTCATGGTGACACCACGGGTGACCGGTTCTGTCGCCGGCGATGGCGAGCGTGCACGTCGGCTGTGTTTGATGATGCTCGGATTTGGTCTGGCCTGGTACGACGTGATGTGTGCATGGGTCACACGCTGGCTCAATGCCTCTCAGGACTTGGGTGTGAGCCTCGTCATGCTGTTTCTCGTGCCGTTTCTCGTTGCCCCTTGGTATGTCCGGTGGCTCAGGTCAAAAGTCCACGCCTCCTAACTGCGCCTCTGGGATTGTGGGTGTCCTCGGTATTACGCGAGAGGATATCGAAGACCGGTCCATGCATAGGAGCCATGCGATGGGACTACTCCACGGCATGATGTTGCTTTTGACTGTCTTGCTCCGACCGGCTGCAATCTGGGCGGATGACACGCCCATTCCGCGCCTCGCGGAATGGGAAGCCAACATGACGACGTATGGCAAGCAGCACTGCGCCAAGCTCGCGCCGAAGACCGCCGATTGGGCCACACAGGCCGAGAGTATTTACTATGACGGCGAGCGGGTGTTTTACCAAATTGCCTTGTACACGAACGACCCGAGCTGGAAAGATTGCGCGGCGCGTGCGGAAGCCATTTATCGAGATGGGTATGTGTTGCCTCATCAGGGCGGCGCGGCGGGGTTCAACAATTTTAGCGGCGGCCTCATGATGGATTATCACCTGACACAGGATGCGACGTCGCAACGGGCCGTGACACTGCTCGCGCAGAACGCAGCGTTCGCGAAGGACGGCACCCCGCTCAACTGGACGGCCGATGCCTTCTACAGTCGGGAGGTCGCGTACGTCATCATGGCGTATCTGAACGCGGAGGCCGTCGGCGAACCGAGGCGGCCGCGGCTGACTGACATGATCAACCAAGCGCTGGACCATATCGATCAATGGTTCGGCCGGAAATCGGCGAGCTTTGTCCGGCCGTTCATGGTCGGGATCACGATGCAGGCGTTGATTCAGGCCCACGCGGCGACAGGGGACCCCCGCATTCCGCCGGCCATCAAGACCGGCCTCGACGGCCTCTGGTCCCTCTGGGATGCCGGTGCGCAGGCCTTTCTGTATACGAACGTGGATACGAGCAAGTTTCCCCAGAACGCTCCTGGCTACAACACCGGCGGGCGCCAGCCCGCGCCGGACCTCAATCTTCTGGTGGCCCCTGCCTTCGCATGGTGGTATGCGCGTACGGGAGACGTCACGTACCGGGACCGAGGCGATCAGGTCTTTGCCGGCGGAGTGGCGAACGCCAAGAATTGGCTTTATCTGGGCAAGCAGTTTGATCAGAATTATTGGTGGAGCCCGCTCTACGTCGTCTGGCGGAAGGCGGCGACGCCCGGCAGACCGCTGCAGGCCTTGCCGCCCATGTCCATGACAACGATGCCGAACGCCGCGTCGGCCTCCGCCACACCAGGGACACCATGAGACGCTTCACCTTGCCAGCTTCGATCCAAAGCTGAAGGCGTCTTACCCGGCGCTTTAGCTGAGGAATCTCCGACGAACGCGTCCGGCCTACCGGCATCTCAAGGGCAACCCGCGCCGCTCTTTAACTCATCCACAGATTCAGCCCTTGGCTCCGCCACGCGACGTAGTCAAAACTCCACATATAGTTTTGATCGAAATGCTTCCCATCGCCAAGGTACGCCTGCTGCACCCCGCCAGCAAAAATCTGGTCCCCCTTGTTGAGATATTGAATATTCCCGGTCTGCTTATACATCCAGGCATAGGCGGGCGCGATGAGGAGATTCAGGTCAGGGGAGGGCTCGGTGCCGCCCGTATTGTACCCGACGCTGGACGGGTCGATCGTGCTGGTATCGACGTTGGTATACATAAACGCGTGCGCGCTCGGCACCCACATCTGGTTCCATAGCCCGTCCAGCGCTGTTTGAATGGCGGCCGGAATTCTGGGGTCGCCCGTCACCCCGTACGCCTGGATCAGCGCCTGCGCCGTCAAGCCGACCATAAAGGGTCGGATGTACAGCGCCGTCTGGGAGACGAACCACTGGTTAATGTGCCCGAGCGCTTGATTGATCAGATCGCCCATTCTTGGATCAGCCGCTACGCCGACAGTCATGCCGTTGACGTACGACATGATCGAGTATGCGACCTCTCGACTATAGTCCGGGGATTGGGTCCACGATAACGGGACCCCGTCCGCATTCCACATCTTCGTGCTCAGCTCTCGGATCGCTTGCAGGTCGAGCGGATTCCCGGTCTGCTGGTAATCGATCAACAGGCCGGTCGAGAAGTTCCAATAGCCCGGCACGCCGCCCGAGTTGGCGAGCACATAGGTATCCCGATAGATATGCAGCGCGGTTTGCGCATAGCCCAGCCAACTCGGATCACCGGTGTATTGCGCAATTTGATAGTAGACCCGCGCGGCATCGTAGTACGTCATCTCGAGTTGCGTCCCCCAATCCGTGGCATTCTGAAGCGCCTGGCCCGTTTGCTGTCCAAAGGTAATCATGTTCTGCTGCCACTGCTGGAGAATCTGGTTCCACTCGGCCGTCGACATCGCAGGGCCCGCCGTGAGGCTCTCCGATGAGACGACACGAAAAGCATCGGGAGGCCCGGCCGTCCGGCCCTCGGTCAACTGCGGCAGAGCCGTTGTCGACACCGAGGCCGAGCCAATCTGAACCTCCTGCGGGAGCGCCGGTGCCGCAATGAGATTGTCGGTGGTGAAGCCGCCTTGGATCCAGATCAGCCCGATGGCGCCATTGCCCACCTGCGACCCCACGCCCACCACGCTGCCGTGCATGGAGCCCCCCACAAAGAAGGCGCCCACTCCCCATGCCGTGGCGTCACCGGGACCTCCGAATCCGACGCTCACGGTACTTTGACTCATATCGCCGATGATGTTGAGCAATTGAATTTGGGACGCCGTGATGCGGCCGCCATGGATCGCGCCGAGCGTGAGCCCGTTCACCGGCCCGCTCACCGCCATGGGTCCTTGTAAGTCGAGTGCCGCCAGATTGAGATTGCCGATCGCGCCCGCGATCTGCATTCCTCCCGTCGGGAGGAGCGTGCCGTTCTGAGAGGTGACGGACAGTGTGGAGGTCGCGTCCGTTCCACTCAGTTGGATGGTCCATTGACCGTTCTGCATGCTGACGTTTCCGACGCCGGGACCGTCGAGGTGAAATGCCGCGACGTTTCCGGTTGCGTCCTGGAGGGACAGGTCCACGTTCGTCAGTTGTCCGGGGACCTGGCCGAATTGGCCGGAGATCGGGCCGGGCGAACTTGCGGCACTTCCCGGTGTGGTGAGTCCTTCAACCGTGGCCATGTCGGTCGGCACGACGAGGAGTGGGGACGGCTGCAGGCCGCGATCCGCCAAGCCGGTGAGTGCGATGACGGCCGACTCCGTCCCGCCAGGTGCCAACGGGCTCGCCAGTGTGGCTCCCACCCAGGTGGCGGGGGTGGACTGACCCGGTGAGGCGGCATACGCATTAAGATTGATCGCCCCCGATGCCGTGGTCCCGGTATTCTGGACCTGCACGGTAACGTGCGTTGGTGACTGTGGTGTGAGGGACTGGGGAATCTGTACCGCTTGGACGACGGCAGACAGGTCCGCATTCAGGAGCAGGCGTTCTTCGAGTGCCTCCAGCCAGCACGTCGTCCTGCTCGGTTGGTGCTTGGCACCGCGCTGTTGCTGTCGCCCGAAGCAAAGGAACCGATTCAGTCCCATACCCAGCCTCCTTGTGCCTAAGTTACAAAACGTAGTCTTACAAGGACGCCGTATACCATACTTATTCCTACATGACAACACCGAAGTACTAGGCGTGATCATTAACGCAGGCCAAAATTAAGTTAACTATCCTAGTGTAATAAACGTGTAGGGGATGGCCAGGCGAATGGCGTCTCTTTTTCAACGAAACGAAGCGGATACTGAAATTGTGACCGGGGGCGGTCTTGTTCCCGGCGGGAAGGGGTGAGGTCGGATTGGGCCGCCCGTCGATGACAGCGGCGGGCAGGTGGAGCCGAACGTTGGGGCGCTTGTTATGGATGTCGAGGTGCGGAAAGCCGACGAAGGGTTAGGGCGCGGTATGGTGCCTCGCCCTAGACACGTCCTGTACCACCTTGATGCGCGCGTTGGCCTTTTCGATGACGCTCCGTGCAGATGAGAGGCGGCGCGAGACCTCCTTCCGGTGCCGACAGAACGCGAACGCTCGGTCCATGATTTCGATGAATTGAGGGCGATCTATCGGCTTTTCGATGAAGCCAGTCGCCTTCATTAACGCATCGTATGGCTCCTCCAAGCCATGTCCGGTCAATACATACACCGGCATCTTGGGTAGCTCCTTCCGGAGCCTGGCGATGAACTGGTCCGCCCCGAGTTCTGGCATCACCGCGTCGCAGATTACGAGATCGATTCCGTGATGGCCGACAACACCTAGTGCTTCCTGTCCGGACACCGCGTGGATGACAGAGATGTGGGGGAACCGCCCCACCAACGTCAGCGTGAGCGCCTCGCGGAGCACGGCATCATCATGGACGAGTAGAACGTGCAACGGTGAGAGCATACAAGGCAGGTACCATAGCACGAGCCCCTGTCCCGTCAATCGTGCGGCTTGCTACGTAAACTGACGTCCAGACGATTCAGGAGAGCGCCGCGCGCACCGTCCAAAATGGCCATAGCGCCATAGGCGAGCGTCAGCCGATCGCTCCCCTTCAGTGTGGGACTCCATGGCGGCCCTCGGTCAACAAGATCTCGCGGAGAGCGTGCTTGTGGCGAGCTGCGAAGAGAAATGTCGGGCGAGAAGCGTGGCGGATCAGGGGATGTCATCGTGCTTGCCTGAACGGAATGTGGTTAAAAGTGGAGCGACAATCCGCCCACGACCATGCTCACCGAGTAATCTCCGCGCAAGCCGCCTCCCGGCGTCACCGGATTATCGAACGTGAAGGTCGCCCGGTTGTACTTGTATTCGCCAAACAGCGCGACATGCTCGTTGAAAAAGTATCGCAGCCCGGCTAAACCGTTGAAGCCCGGGACGGCGTTGTCAGAGCTGCTCGTGTTGCCCAAAAGGGCGCCATTGGCGTGAGCAAAGAATACGCCGAGGCCGGCCCCGACATACGGTTGAATGCGACACAGGCGTGTGCTGCGCGTATCCGCTGCCGATCGGACATCGGTCCGGCGGCGCGCCGGATCCTCGTCACGATATTCCTCACACCTGAACTTGCCGCGGATAATCGCGTTAAAGGCCAGTGTCGTGACCCGAAGCGTGGCGCCGGGACCAATCCCCGATTGTTGCAACCCCGGGCTCGTATTAAAGGCCTCCACCTCGAATCCGAGCCAATTCATATTGTCCGGTAGGAAATAGCCGACCTTGGCCCCGTAGACTCCACTATTCTTTAAATCGATGCTCCCCAAGGGCGTCCCGTTGGTCCCCTGGACATTGCTAAACGTGTGCGCGAAGGTGTATCCCCCGAAGCCGGCGACATAGAGCTCCGGCGGCCGGCGATAGTCATAAGCCAGATCATAGTCGCGTCGTGTGCCGAGGTCAGGGCGATCGGTATCACGCCGCACATCCGTTCCTCGCGGCACCCCTGGCTCCGCTGTCCCCGTCGTGTCTTGTCCGGCAACAAGAGCCGGCACAGCGAGCAGCAGGAGAGTCACACTGAAAACGGTCGTTCGAAAATGCTTGTGCGTCAACATGGCATCTCCTCCATTTAAAGTGTCGTGCAAGACATGTATCACGCCCGGCCCATGAACTCGGTAAAGTAATTTAGCTCTATAGCGCTACCACAGAATGATCGGAGTCGCGGGTTGTTCGGTGGAAGGAGCGAGCACAGACATCATCCAGAGCGGAGGGCGAGATGCGGTCAGGTTGCGAAGGCGATGGGTAACTCTGGAAGGCGTAAGCCGATGCGGCGACATCCAGTGGGGCACACTGAAGGTGCCCCGTGGGAAAGTCGGGCGCGGGCTCGCGCGGCCCGCGCCATCGCGGAACACCGTTAGGAGGCGGATCGCAATGACTGTTGGACGTCCTGCGCCGACATTAAATGGCGTTCCAAGACCGGCTGCGTTTGCTGAAGTAAGTGCTTCAATGCCGGGTTATTGGCGGACCGACTGGCTTCCTCTACCAAGGAAAGAACCTTCTGATGCATCGTGATCTCATGCGCAATGTACGCCCGGTCGAACTCCTTCCCTGATTTGGCCTTTAAACTGTCCAGTGTCGCCATGTGGTCTCGGACGAGAGTTTGGCCGATGTCCGGCTGAACCGGGAGGATCATGTGGGCATTGGATAATTGGGCCCCCTGTTCAAGCATCGCCGAGTGATCGTTGACCATGTGGCCCGCGAACGCTTTTACCCTGGGGTCTACGCCCGTCTGTTGCGCCAACTGCCCCACCCTTCGATGTCGCTTCGGTTCGCAATCGTCAGGAGCGAGATAATGTTGCCGTCCGACAAATTGTGCGATTGGGCGGCGGTACTGTCTGCCGCGCGCCCTGCCGCGGCGTACGTGAGGGCCAGCGACATTGCCACGAGGACCGTCTTACTGCACGCGCCTGTCATCATTACATCCTCCGTTCCTGTTGATCGTGTCGTGATTCTCGCATTCGGCGGAGCGTCACGTAATCGGCTTGAGGGCGACTGTCTCGTGGAAGTTCTTTGTAGCGCGCTGTGGTGCGGCGATGTTTCAGCAGTTCAGTTGCAAGGAGCAACGGTGCAGGTCATCAAGGAGCGGGTCGGTGTAGAAAGTCTCACGTACCTACCCTCGGCCGTTGCCGTCGTGGTGCGAGGACCATCACGATGAAGTTTGAAGCACTGGCAACGGCAAGGATCAACCACTGACGCCGTGGTTCTGTTCACTCCGGTCGCGGCGGCCTGGGAGTACGACACCGTGACGGGGCAGTATTACTATCACGCTTTTTTGGCCGCGCAACCTGATCTCAACTGGCGGAATCCTCAGGTGCGTGCTGCCATCTACGACGTGATGCGATTTTGGCTGCGGCGTGGGGTCGATGGGTTTCGGGTGGATGTCATCTGGCATCTGATCAAGGATGACCAATTCCGCGACAACCCCCCGAATCCGGCATTCACGCCGGACCAGCCTGCGTATCATTCGCAGATTCCGTTCTACACGACCGACCGGCCGGAGATCCACGACGTCATCGCCGAGATGCGGGCGGTCATCGAAGAATTCTCCGACCGGGTGTTGATCGGGGAAATTTATCTCCCCATTGAACGGCTCGTGGCCTACTATGGACGTGACCTCACGGGCTTACATCTGCCGTTCAACTTTAGCTTACTCACCGCACGATGGAAGGCGAGCACCATTGCAAGCTTGATCGGGCAGTACGAGGCCGCGCTGCCGGCCGGTGGGTAGCCGAACTGGGTGCTCGGCAATCACGACCAACCTCGCATGGTCAGCCGTGTGGGATCTCGGCAGGCGCGGGTCGCGGCCGTGCTCTTGCTCACGTTACGTGGCACGCCGACCATTTACTACGGCGATGAAATCGGCATGGAGAAAGTGGCGCTCACGCTCGAATCGGCACGAGACCCTTGTGCCCGGGAAGGCTTCGGCCGTGATGGCTGCCGAACGCCGATGCAATGGGATGCGATCCCGTACGCGGGCTTTTCCACGGTGGAGCCGTGGTTACCCATCGCGCCCAATGCCGGTAACGTGAACGTCGCCGCGGCTCGTGCGGATCCGGCATCCTTGTACCGATTGCACCAACGCTTGCTTAATCTTCGACGCAGTAGGTCCGCGCTGATCCGTGGCGCATACCGGCCGGTGATCGCGACGGATGATCTGATGGCATATATCCGGGAGCTCGACGGCGAAGCTTTGCTGATCGTGCTGAACTTTCGAGACGCACCCCAAGACGTCACTGCCCCGGCTGGTCCCCGCTCGATCCGTGTCCTGCTCTCATCCTACGGTGATCGCGAGGACGAAGAATTGCACGGGGAGATTCACCTCCGTCCTGATGAAGGCGTCGTCATCGAACTGCTGGAATAAGGGCGGTCCTCCTTCCAGGTCTCATCGTCGTGGAAATGTGCCGACAGTGGATGAACCGGCATTTGCGGGGGAGAGGACTGCAGCCCGGGGGCGGCGATCTGGGACATACGATTTATCTCTCTCCCGATGTGAACGACAGGCCGTTTTCGTTAAAAGGGAGACACAGACTCGCATATCGATTAAAGGATCAGATTATGCCATGCCCTCGTTGTCTCAACGAAGAATTCAGCCATACCGGCGCACTGTGGTGGTGCGCGCACTGCGGGTTCAAAATCACCGGACAGGCGCTGCGTGTGGACGAGCAGCGGCAGGGGCGGAACAGCAGATTGGCATCGCAGCCTGCCGCTCGTCCCGAACGGCGGGCGTCATAGTTGCCATGGAAATGAAAAATGAAATATGAAATCGTGGCGTTGTTGTTTAAATTGCAGAGCCTCGGACACCGCTGGAAAGTGGCACTGCGGTCCCATGCGGCTTGGTGTCACCGGACCGGCTCACAGGCCGGGTCAAAGGCCTTACTGTGATGAGTCTCGGCGCTGTTGCGTCTTGAGGCCGTCGCGGAGGTTCTTGATCGCCTGATCGACTTCCTGCCGGAACCGGCTACCGAACCGTTCCACCTCAGGCTCGATTTTCGCACTCAGGCGTTGAATCTCCTTCAGCGCATCCTGGACAGGCTTCGGAAGGTCCTCGATGCGGAGGTGTTCGTCCTCGCTCGATCCCGATCGGGTGGTGGAATCATTGGGACTTTGGTCCTCGGCGCAGGTCAACGGTGTTGCCGCGGCGAGACTCAGGAGAACAGCAACAACAAGAGCAGAGCCAGAGACGCAGCTCGGAGAAACGATGTGCCGCTCGAGGTGTCGAGATCGAGATGAGTTCTGATGCCGATTGTTGAACATCGGGCTTCTCCCTTTATGGCGATAGCATTTGCTTCAACAAAATGATCGCCCACAGCACGACAAACAGTCCCGGCAGACCGAGCAGCGACACCGTGGTCAACCAGTGTACGACGGGCCCGTCCTGAAGGGGCGGGAAGGCCTTGGTACTGGTGTCGTCACTTCCCGTTCGCTCTTCGTAGGCTTGATAGTAGTGTTGCAGTTCGCGGACGCGGATGATGGAAGCCGTCACAGCGCCGAGTGCCAGGAGCGCGGCGAGAAGGGCGGCGATAGGGACGAGCCAAAACAAGAGATCCTGTTGCCCGGCGAAGAGGCCATTCTTCGCCTGAGCCTGCGCGTTGAGCAACGTCGCAAAGCCGCCAACGAAAAACGCTTCCGCAATGAGCAGCCAGATCACGCGGTTGCTCGTCAGTTCGTTCTCGGCATCAATCTGCGATCGGAGCATTTGGTAGTAATCGGCCTGGCGCAGTGGGAGGTCGTTTCCCGATTCTCGGTGTTGGCTCAACTCCATGTCTCCATGGTCTCGCAGCCGCGATCGCGTGGCTATCAGACTGCAAGGACTCCGATGTCGTAGCCGTAGCACTCAGCCTGGTCGACGAAATGGTACGCGATTGTGCAGCGAGGAATACGGTGATGACCGCCTTCAGGTCTCATGCAGGCTGTTCGTGCCTGTCGAGAGTCGTCACACGACCGCATCCGGGTCCACCTAAGCGAGTGATGGGTTGCCGTCGTCAAAGTTCCATCGGGCTGAAGCAGTCGAGAAGACGATGAGTGACCCGAGCGCCGCGGGCGCTGACGCCAGCACCAGCAGCATGTCGAGCGACAGACGAAAGCCTAAGGCGAGTTTGATGACGATCGGAATGGTGAACAGAAGGATGCCCAGCGAGTAGCCGATGGCAAGGATGCGGGCTGCATTCCGCCGCCGGTACAGGCCGTATCCAATGACCGCGGCAAACAGCGCACCCATGCTGTCAATGGCGTCTCGATGGAGCCAGGTGAGGATGATCGTTACCATCGGTCCGAGCAGATACGCGGCGATGATGAGTTGCAGCCCAATTGGCGGCTGCCATCGTTGGTCAATCTTCTGCCGGCCGCATGCCACAGCGCATCGAAACAAGCCGGGCGGACTTCGGTCAAGAGTGATCAAGCTGTCACACCAGAGTTCAGCGTACCGTATCGAGGAACAGCGATGTAGTTTACCCAGCGAGGGGAGCCTGTGCCGCGTGGGTCCGGGCGAGGACTTCCTCGAGCAGTCGCTCCAGATATTGATGCATCAAGCCGATCTGCGCTTCCAGCATGTCGAGCATTTGCGCCCGAGCGCGGAAATCTTCGACGTCATACCGTCCCCCGGCCGCGAATAAGATCTGAGTGCGGTGAGCCTCCAATTTCGAGCCCGGCTCACCGAGTCGTCCATCGCGGCGCCACCGGGCGATAATCGCCGTGCGCAAGGTCGCGCGGGGGTCCTCTTCCAACGGGCGATTCAAAAACCGCTAGACCGCGGGCGGGTAGAGCGTCGACGTGCGCGGGCCTTCCCAGATGTCCCGCAGGAGATTTCGCGGATGCTTGAAGTCGAGCGTCTTGTGCTGAATGAGCGCCGCAGAGCCGAATGCGGTGGAGACCACCCCGCCCACGACGCCGACGATGCCCTCCGCGACCGATTCGTTGGCGATCGCCACCGCGCCGCCGACCAGCCCGGCGACACCGGCCGTCACCACAGCAAGGACGGTGAGGACGCGGGCATAGTGTTCCTCGCGTTCCTCGAGACGATCCGCCAGTTGGTCGGCCCGCTCCGCCTCACAGACGATTTCCGACAAGACGCTCCCAAGCTGCAAGAGGGACAGCAACACGCGATTCGATAATTCTTGCCGGAGCCGTTCCCGCCGCCGTTCGAGGAGTTCTCGACCTTCCAGTACCGGCTGCTCTGACGCCGCGATGTCCTGAAGCAGAGGCAAGGCATCAATGGCATGGGCCGCGTGGATACTTTCTACCGTAAAACGCGTCCCGTGTGCGATCTCCTCGAGTTGTGAGGGCGTTGCCTCGTCGGCTTCTCCGCTCTCGCTGGCGGTCGCGCGCAAGGGAAGCCGGTAATCTTGGACGGGATGGCAACGCCGCTCGAACGTTGTCGAGTCCGGCCGTGATGCCCGCTGACTGAGATCGGCACAACCCACGCAGACGATCAAGGCAATGAGACAGAGCCGGCGGGTCATGGGCGTGTGTCAGGACCGGAATTACTCGGCATAGGAGCGAATCTTTTCCAGGAAGGCACGAATGCGACGTGCATTGGCACCGACATCGGATTTGCCGACGCGCGACACCGAGCGCACATCGATACGGGTGGTATCGTCGAACGCGGTCAGCCTGACCACAATATCGTCTTTGAAGCCGAACCAAAACGTCGTATCGGTCGCTTCGATTCGGCCTTCCGCAGCATCGACGGCCACAATGTCCCATCTAAGTGCCTCCGCCGCTTTGAGCGCTTTGTTCAAGGCGAGTGTTCGCGGCAGGTGGAGCACGAGCGGCTGAATATCGGGATACGCTTTGAGTTGCTGAGTGGCGAGTGCGGGGCCGGCATACTCTACGGAGTTCGGGGCATCTTTGCGCAACGGCAGAATCGCGACAAAGCTTGGAGGGTTGCTCGTATCCGTCGTGATGTCGTGGATGGCGGGCACAGTGCGCGCCGTCTGTTGCATGTGCCATGGGATAATGACGACGATAAAGCTCAGTGCCAGCGCGCCGGTTGCCATGAACGCGCGCAACGGTGTTCGGAATCGGAGCGAGAGCAAGATGACGACCATGCTGCTCACTGCCGTCGCAAGGCCGAGATAGGCCGCCGCGGAGAGGAGTTGAAAGCCCATTCGATAATGCCACCAGCCCATGCGCGAGCCAAAGCCGGCCGTCACAGCCAATAGCGCGGACAACAGCACCAGAACGACTGTCAAAGGACTCCCAACGCGGAAGAGGGTCGGCATGTCACCATCCTAACCGAAGAACAAAATCAGTGACGCATACGGCATAGGGCCGGGCTTATCACGCTGGGCACGGCTTGGCGAATCGTACGCTCATCGACACGATAAGGCGCTCGCCATCCAAGTCAACGCGTGTGTAGCCCGTCGTTGTGTCAGCGCGAACGGAGGCCGAGGGAACTGCGAGCCTTACTGCTTGGCCTTGTCGTGCGCCGGGCCGAGACCGCTTGAGCCCTGCCTCCTCTGCGCACTATTCACAAAGATTCCTGCCACGCTGTGTGGGGCCAAGGCCGACCTTCGCCGCTGCTGCGTCCACGACATTGCCTTCGTCGTAAGTTGCGACCAACAAGGGTGACGCAACACCGACGCATCATCACTCAAGGAGCCGACTGCTGATTTCACCCGCTGGTGGTAACGCACAGCAAGGTTCGATAGCCTTTAAGAAGCACTCTTAGCGGGCGACATGACGTCAATGAGCATGACATACCGGCGGATGCTTGGAGATGGCGATCTTCCCCCGGTCTTCAATTGCCTGGGCGGACGACCCGTGCGCCTCCGCCATCCCGCCGGCACAGCGGTGAGGGGAGCGAGAGCCGCTGTTCCTCGCTTGCCCGCTCAGCGTGAGACTCTCGCCGTTCGGACGTTTCCTCGATGAGGCAGGTGGTCTGGTCGTCCCCGTCGCTTGCGCGGGCCATCGAGGTCGCGCTGCTTGCGGTCATCACCGTGCAGGGATACTTCGTCTCGTTCGGGCGGACGTGGCATTTCCGCGACTTCGATGTCCACCGCGAAGTCGGGCGCCGGTTCCTGACGGGAGAACCGCTGTATGAGGACGGCCTCTGCTATCCCTACATGCCGACGGCCGCGATGTACTTTTCTCCGCTGGCCCTGCTGGATCGTCATGTTGGTCTTGCCCTGCGGTACGCCGTCGCAGTCGGCTGCCTGCTCGTCACGCTGGCCCTGCTCGAGCGCTTGCTCGCTCACCGGCTGCCGCAGGCGCCATGGCAACGACGATTGATCAGCGGGGCGGCCGTGGTCCTCGCGCTGCAATTCATCCTGCAAGACCTCGATGACGGCGGACCGCATCTGATCCTGCTCGCCATCCTGACCGCCGGGCTCTATGCCGCGTGGAAGGGCCGGTCCGTGTCTGCCGCCTGCGCCATCGGCTTCGGCATTGCGGTGAAAGTAACGCCGGCGCTCTTCCTGCCCTTCTTTCTATGGAAGCGTCAGTACAAGTTGGCACTGTTCACGACGATTGCGGCACTCACGTGGATCGTGCTTCCCGCTCTCTGGATGGGGTCGTCGTCCTGGCTGGAGCATCAGGTGGAATGGACGCAGGGCGTGATTCGCTCGCTGCTCGATCAGCGGGTGGGCGATGAAATTATCAATGAGGAGCGCGTCCGGAACCAATCGTTGAAGCACTCCCTCATGCGCTATCTGGTGGCGTATCCTGAGGGCCAGTCCTTTCGCGCCGACGATCCGGGGTACATGCCGATTCTAGACCTCCCGATGCCGGCCGCCCGGGCGATCGTCGGCATAGCCGCACTTGCGCTGATCCTCGCGGTCGGCTGGCTGTCGCGGCGGCCATTTCGTGTGCGAGACCCCGAGTGGGCACGCGAATGCTCCGCGGTACTCATCCTGGCGCTGCTGTTCTCGCCGATCACGTGGGTGCAGCATCTCGTCTGGCTGCTGCCCGCGCTCTTTGTCGTGCTGACCGACGTCGCGAAACGGGGCCTTACCATGCTGACAGCGTCGGGATTGGCCGCCTACGCGCTGCTCGCCGTTATCTTGAACTATGAAGTGCTCGGGAAGACGCGCTTCGCCCAAATCTTGAGCTACCACCCGTTTGCGATTGCCATGCTCATCTTGATCGCCTTGCTCGTAGCCGGCGGCCGGCAGTCTCGCACCGGAGGGTTCAACGCCGCGCCATCAGCATGGAGTCAACATGGAGATCGCGTCGCATGAGAGCCGTCGTCGTCATCCCCACCTACATGGAGTACCACAACGTCGGGCCGTTGATCGAGCGCATCCGGGCGCTCCCGATCCCGCCGCTCGACCTCTTCTTCGTCGACGACGGCTCTCCGGACGGAACCGGGCGCTATCTCGAGGAGTTGAAGGGCAAGGATTCTCGGATCGATGTGCTGCATCGTCCGGGCAAATTGGGGTTGGGCAGCGCCTATCGCGAGGCGTATCGGACGTTGCTGGACAAGTCGTATGACGGCTTCCTGGCGATGGACGCAGATCTCTCGCATCCGCCGGAACGGATTCCCGCCTTGCTCGCTGCGAGCGATCGCGCCGATCTGGTGATCGGCAGCCGGTACTGTCCGGGCGGCGGAACACGGAACTGGTCCGCGTTCCGAAAGCTGCTGAGCAGGAGCGCCAATGCGATATCCCGGTCGCTGCTCGGCCTCACCGTGTACGACGCCACGGCGGGGTTCCGGTTTTACAGCGCCAAGCTCATCCGCGCGCTCGATCGCCTCGACATCCGCTCCGGTGGCTACGCGTACCAGATGGAGATGGTCTACTACACGCAATGCCTCGGCTTTCGGACCTGCGAGATCCCGATTCTGTTCGAGGAGCGGACTGAGGCCAAGAGCAAGATGAATCACCAGGAAGTCTGGCTTGCGGCGAGCACGCTGTACAGGCTCTGGCGACATCGCCGTCGCGGCCGGCTCTAGGTGCCGCCTGGTCAATATAATATAGTGTTGCCAAGAGATGAAAGGTTACAGAGGGGATGCTACGCCGCACGGTTCGGGCCTCCCAGCTCCGGTTGAGCCTCATCATGAGAGCAAACGGGAGGGTGGATGTTGCGCCAGGTGTTGGGTTGGACGGCCTCCGTGGTGTTGGTGCTGACGATCGGGACACAAGTCTATCGTCAGTGGCAACAGGGCTCGAGTAAGGGAGTGTCGAAATGGTTGTTCATTGGGCAGCTGACAGCGTCGTTCGGCTTTTTCCTGTATAGCTGGTTGATTGACGATATCGTGTTTCTCTTTACCAATGGCTTGATGTGTCTGAGTGCGATTGCAGGGCTCACGATCCTGCTGTGGCATCGGCGTAAGAACCCGGATGAGGCATCATGATGGTTGATGTGGCGTCGTTCGCGGGAGTCCTAAACCGGTTGCCTAAAGAAAGTTAGGAATTGGTGAGTGTGGTCTCCGTGCCATACGCTGAATCAATGCCAGGCCAGAAGGGATTTAGAAAGACGCCGACCAGGGGAAACCTCTGCCACTGCGGTCATCCGGCAGCGTTGCACCGCTCTATTCGGAAGCAACCGATGAGACGGAGTTGTATGATCTGCAACTGTCGCAAACACACGCTTCCCCAGAATCGGACTCTCGCCTAATCCTGCCCTTCAGGGTTTACGCTCATTGTGCGCTGACCATGTGATCGTGCCATCCGGACTGCGCACGTCACCAATTCGTGCCGAGACGTCACCCCTAGGTTCTCCTTCATTCGGTCGAGGTGTGTTTAGACGGTCTTGGGCGCTGATCTTCAACTCCTGCGCGAAATATACTTTTGAGCTGTGCATCGAGAGGTCCTTTGGTCATTGTTGGGACCTATGTGCGAACTTTGCGGATCCGCTGTGACAAGCCGCTTATCGACGTGGACGTGTGTAATCTGTGTGTTCGGGCACCGGATTTTTGCACGATTCAGCAATAGTCAACAGCATGAGGCAGCACTGAGCATGGCAAGTCTTGTTGATCAAACACTGCATGCAAATAAAGGTAAACAACCAAACCGCTCCTATAGGAGCGAGGAGCGGGAGTGGTGCGCCCGGCAGGACTTGAACCTGCAACCCCCAGATCCGTAGTCTGATGCTCTATCCATTGAGCTACGGGCGCAGAGAAGGGGCTTCGGCGGGGTCGGCGAGTCGCGACACGTTATACAGGGCTTTGATCGAGTGGGTCAAGCCGCAGGGAGATATTACGCCGACCGGGGCCGGGATGCTCAACCGCCCGCTCCGGTCGCGCGCTGCGCGCTACGTAATGTTCGAGTAATAGCGAAGCAGATCGGAGACCGAGAGCACGCCGATGATGGTCCCGTCCTCCGTGATAGCCAGGTGACGCACCCCGTTCTCCTTCATCATCTTCACGGCGGCTTCTAGCGGCTCGTCATCCTCAATGGTCAGGATCGGGCGGCTCATGCACGTCTTGACGGTCGTGGTGTTTGGATCGAGCCCTCGCGCTACCGCCTTGCGGCTGAGGTCCGTGTCGGTGATGATCCCGATATAGCGCCGGCCATCGTCGACCAGCAACGACCCGACCTTAAGCTTCTGCAGCAGCCGCCCCGCCTCTTTCAGCGTCGCATCGACCCTGATGCTTCGCACTTCCGGCGACATGTAATCCGCCACGCGGATTGCCGATTTCGCGTTCCGCCGCGACCGCTTCCCGTTCCCTGCCCGGTGCTTCTCCAGTTCGGCCATTGCGCTCTCCAGCACGCGTTTGCGTTGTTGCAAGCTTTCCCGTTCGAGGTCCTGCGCGCCGCTCTCCTGTGCCTCCTCCGGCAAATTGACGAGGCCGGCGGCTTCGCCGAATTTGGCGTATTGATAGGCTTCGAGCCATTCGGAGCTGGCTCCAAAAATCTCGCTCAGCGTCTGCTCCGTGATCCGGTCGAAGGCGACGAGCGAGCCCGTGCTCCCGCGCCGCGAAAGAAACGGTTTGAACCGCGTGAGCAGGTCCGTCAATCGTTCGAGATCCCGTTCGATGAAGAGTCCTCTGGTCAATCGGCTCGGCGCGCGTTTCTGCATCGTGTCTCCTCAAAAAATGGCGCCAAAAGATACCGCAATCGCGATACGGCTTCAAGAAGTCCGAGGTGCAAGGTTCGAGGTTGAAGGGGGCCACCGCATAGAGGAGTCTTTCAGCGCTCCACATGTGCTCGTCGGACGTCGAGCCCAGAACCTCGAACGCCTCGGCTCCGCCACAGCTCTGCGGTCCGGCGATAGTGGTCCCGGCGGGTGAGCTGCGCGGCTGCGCCTGCGTCAAGAAAGACGAGCGCATCAGGGTGAAGTTGCAGGGACGAGGCGGGAACGGAGGCGGTGACCGGGCCTTCCAGCGCGTTGGCGATCGCACCCGCTTTCGCTTCACCAAAGGCGAGCAGGAGCAGGCGTCTGGCTTCGAGAATCGTCCCGAGGCCCATTGTCACGGCGAACTGAGGCTCTTCTCCATCGGGGAAGAGATGGCGGTTGGCGTCGATCGTCCCGGGTGTCAACACCACGACGCGTGTCCGGGACGCGAGGCTGGACCCGGGCTCATTGAATCCCACGTGCGCATTCCGTCCGATGCCCAGCAATTGGAGATCCACGCCGCCCGCGTCATGGAGGCTCGCCTCATAGTCGCGGCACGCCTGGTCCGCCTCCTCGAGGCTCGCCGAGTGCAGCAGGTGCACGTGGTCCATCGTCACATTGACGTGATCGAGGAAATGCCGGCGTAGGAACGCCTCGAATCGGGAGGGATGGGTCGCCGGCAGGTCGACATACTCATCGAGGCTGAAGATCATGAGCTGCGAGTAATCCACTCGGTGCCGGCGCGACAGCTCGATCAGCTCGCGATAGAGAGGAAGCGGCGTCGTGCCGGCGGCCAGTCCGAGCCGCAGGCGCGGGTGCGCCCGGATGGCGTCTGTGATCACTTCGGCCGCCGTGCGAACGGCCGTCTGCGTCTCCTCGATTAGGACCACCATATCGTCCGCCCGGCTCGGGGCGAGGCCTCGCGCATGCGCTGGTGTTCCGTCCGCAACAGTCGCTCGTACACCTCGACATACTCCCGCGCCATCCGCGCCGCGGTGAAGCGCGTTTCGAATGCCTCACGGCACCGCCGGCGATCGATGCGGTCGAGGCGCCCGACCGCCGCGATCATCTCGTCCGGTGAACCGCAGAGAAAGCCCGTGACGCCGTCTTCGATGACTTCGGGAAAGGAGCCGTGGCGGTAGGTAATGACCGGTGTGCCGCAGGCGAGGGCTTCGATCAGCACCAGCCCGAACGGTTCCGGCTGAGACGGACAAATGACAGCGGCCGCGTCGCCCAAGAAGCCGTCCTTCTCGGCATCACCGATTTCGCCGATGTACTCGATCAGCGGATGGTCGAGGAGTGGTGCCAGTTGCGTCTGAAAGTACGCGCGATCGACGGGATCGATCTTAGCCGCCATCCGCAGGGGCACGCCGGCCGCCTTGGCAATTCGGATGGCGATGTCGGGTGATTTTTCCGGGCTCATGCGGCCCAGAAACGCCAAATAACGACCCGGTGCACCATGATAGCGATAGAGGTCGGTCGGCAGGCCGTGATAGATGGTCGCCTGCCAATTGGCGCGCGGGTAGGCCGCGCGCTGTGAGTTGGAAACCGAGACGAGCGGGACATCGGAGAATTCGGTGTAGATCGGCGCGAACTCAGGAAGGTCCAGGCGCCCGTGCACGGTACTGATGACGGGTGTCGGACAGCGACGGATCAGAGGGAACGCCAGAAAATCGACATGCGAATGAATGATGTCGAAATCGCCCGCCGACCGGAACACCTGCTCGAGCAGGCGCACGAGCAACGCGTCGCGGTTGACGATCGGGAGCAGCCTCGTGGCCCGGGCGCAGAGCGGGACCAAGTGCGCCCCGGTCGTGGAGTCTCCACTTGCGTACAACGTCACGTCATGACCGAGCGCGACGAGTTCCTCCGTGAGATACGAGACGACGCGTTCCGTTCCTCCGTACTGTCTGGGGGGGACGCTTTCAGCGAGGTGGGCGACTTGCGCGATCTTCATCAGTCCCTTCCTCCGGCTTGTCTGTCACTCGTCCGCGGCGGCTACGACTGCGCCACGGCGGGCTTGCCAAGACAGAGCATGATCGGACTCGAGCGTCAGGAGCGAACGTCGCGGCGCCGCCAGGCCGGCCAGGACGTTGCGCGTAATCTGCTCGACGGCCGGCTGACGGATCGACGCTCGCAGAAGGGGAACGGTATAATCATCAAGCCCCCAGCTCCACTGAATGGTGCCCGCGGCAAAGACGATCGCGCCGCTGGACGAGCGGTAGACCGTCATGTTGGCCACATGCGTTGCGCCGTCATGCCAGTACAACGCCTCGGCCACAATTTCTAAGTCGCCGGGCGCACCGGGAAAGACGCGGTCGGCTTCGTAGCCGAGTAGTCCCAGCAACCGGTCGCCGCGATGCAGCCCCGTGCCGGCGAAAACCCAGTGCGCCGGGTTGGTGATGATGAGGTCGCGGTCGGCCGGATTCCCGTCATACATGACCCCGACGAGCTGAACTTCCGGCCGGTTGATCGGCGCGTCGCGCCAGCGCGTCGTGATGAAGCGATCGTTAGCCGGATCATCGTCTCGGGCAAACGGATCTTCAGAGCCGGTGTCGTCCGTTTTGTACGAGATGATCGTCCGATGAGGAGCGCCCGTGCGGCTGGGCGCCAGTCGGATTTGCCAGTAGCACGTATTGGCGGAGAAGAAGGCGAGCCCGACACCCCGGTCTCGCGCCGCCTCGACGTGCGCACGCGCGTCCCAGGTCCAATATTCGTCGTGGCCCACCGAAAGCCAGCCGCGTCGGGCCCGAATGGACACCTGCACATGGGTGTCGACATTGGTCGTATAGCTGACGTCGTACCCCTCGCGTTCGAGCCACCGGACCATCGAATATTCCCAACCGGCCGCCGAGGAAGGATCGTGAGGCGGCACCGAGAGATTCGTGAGAAATTCTCCCGCGCCCATGCCGAACGCGGCGAGCGGGTTGCTGCTCGACGCGTAAGGACGATTGAATGACACGAGGCGGGCGCGCCCTCCCACGCTGTTGAAGTCATAGAGCGATTTACCGCCCCAATTGTTATACGCCTGGTATGTCGTCACGCTGGATTGGAAGACATAGTCCGGGATTCGCTCATCGTCCCGCACGACGAAGATCACATAGCTCTGTGCGCCGGTGGTGGTCGCCGTCAGTTTCGCAAGGTACACCCCGCTGACCCATTCAGACGCGTCACGCGCACCGCCGGCCACCACAACATATGGATCGGTCCAGTCGCACTCAATCAGACCGGTTGTCGTCTCCATCATCGGCATCGTCTGACGCACGCCCTTTCGCACGATCCCGCCGCGAATGAGCCGCCCCCCGGCGCCGCCATACCATCCCATGCGATAAATATCGATCCGGTATTCCGGGTCCGTGGTGTTGACGAAGAGGCTGATGTGGCCGCCCCGGTTCACGCTGGTCAACGAGGCGTAGCCTTCGATTTCGCGATGGACTGCAGGGTTCGTCAATTGCCATTCCGCCGTCCCAAGCCGGCTATTCTCCTCTTGAATGGGATTGGCGAATGCCCCCGTGAGATCGCCGAAGGAAAGGAACGGGAGCAGAACGGTCAGGAGCACGACGGCGGGCATAGTGTTGGATACCACGGGAGGACGAAGAACAAAAATAGTGGAAACCGCGTAGAGGAGGAATTATGAAGCGGCCGGCGGGGAATAGGGAACGGGCAACAGAGAATGAGAGAGAGGCGTAAAGTCAGAGAGGGCGAACGGTCAGCACGTCACAGGCAGCACTCCTCAAATCCCTCCTCGTGTCTGTCTTCTGCGTTTCATCACCTCAGCACTCGCTTGGTAGGCATGTGAGGGGAAAAGAGCATCCGTTTGCCCGACATTGGTAGAGGAGCAAATTATGGTGGCAAACGGGTCAAGCGAAGCTTGGTATGGCGGAGAGGGCGGGAATTTGAAGTCGCGCTTGGGTGCACTGACGTGCACGCGCTCCTACAAGGGGGCCGGCCCCCTCGTAAGCTCCCCATGAAGGGGGCACACCCCCTTCAGCATCCCCGTTCAAATCCCGCCCTCGTGTCTGTCTTTCTGGTCTTCATCAACTCAGCACTCAGCACTCGTCACTCGGCACTCGCTTGGTATGGCGGAGAGGGCGGGATTTGAACCCGCGACAGAGCTTTTGGCCCTGTGACGGTTTAGCAAACCGTTGCCTTCGGCCACTCGGCCACCTCTCCGTCTCGTGAATGCCAACGTGTCTGTATTGCCGGCTGGTATGTCCTCTCGCTTCGGTCCAAGCATGGACGCACGACCGAGCGAGGCAGTATGCCGCGTCCACCCGACGAGGGTCAAGCGCTCTGACGGTGTGAACCGTGGGCCAAGGAGATAGGACGCGATGACAGCCGCGCAGCCATACAGGCCCCTGAATGGATTACGTAACAGTTGGAACGATTGACGGGCTCCCAGGTATCCGCTAGCGTGCGGGACTATGTTTCACCCGTCCCTCTTACTCATCGATGACGATGCTGCTCTTCGGGAAGCGCTGTCCGCGACCATTCAGATTCACTTCCCTGATGTCAACGTGGTCGTCGCCGATTCCGAGCCGGAAGCACTCCGGATGTTGAACGAGCATCAGTTCGACCTCGTGATCTGCGACCTGATCATGCCCGGTGGCGGGGGAGGCCGGCTGATTCCGCAAATCCGAACGCGTTTCCCGGAGATCCCCGTGTACCTGCTGACAGGGTGCCTCTATCCTGAGCACATGTACCGGCATGTGGATGCGACGGGCTTTATCAAAAAGCCGATCGATCGTCAGGAGTTCATCGACACATTGCGACGGACGTTCGCGTGCCGGGAACAAAGCAAATCCGTTCGCGAGTTCACCGCTGCGGTGAAAGAACGGGCCGCGGCCGCGGCGGCACATGCTGAAACAGTGAAGGCTCGACTGGAATCTCGACTGAGACCGTAGCGCCTCTCGGCAGACCTACTGCTCCGCAGTCCGACAACCGTGTAAGAGAGTCTGAGGTCGCGGCAGTGACTGGCACCCTAGAGGTTCGTCGACTGCCTGCTCCTGACGGCGGGGTGGCGGCGCTCGGAGATCTGCCCGTCACTCGTTCAGGTCGCACACGATCCGCCGATCGGGGGATGACGGCGACCGCGCTCGCTGCCCTATCATCGCCTAGCCTGACGCCGTAAGAGCGACCTGTGCACGCGAGGTCATGCCATGGCGCACCAGAATGGCGATTGGAAGTTCGTGTGTGACGACTGCGGGGCGGAATGGTCGACCGAGTTCGAGCCACACGCCCGCGAACACGAGCGCACGCACAAGCATCGCGTCTATCACCGGCCAAAAGCCAAACACGAACAGACGAAACACCAAGCTCGAAGAGAGACTTAATTCCTGCCCCCAAGCCGTACTCCGCCCGTGCCTAGTCGTTTCGATGGCCGTTCGAGATACGCCGATGCCATAGCGAGAAAGCCGCGGCAGACGAATGCGCAGGGGCGTCAGCAGGGAAAGAGGCGTGTCAAGGCCCGCCGGCGGGCCTGCTCCCTCAGTTCGGCGACGTGCTCAGCTTGTCGCGCCAGGAGGTACTCGTACAGGCGGATGCGGCTCTCCATTCGTGCTAACGACCGCGCGATCCGTTCGAAGGACCGTTCGACCGTCCGATGCGATCGTTCCAGCAGTGTGCGGGTTTCAGGATTGCGCACCCTCGGACTCGGAGAGTGATCATGCTCGTGATAGGCTCGTGTCAGGTCTTGATACCTGACGCTCAGGCCGGCATACAAGAGTTGATGGTGTGACAATTTTTTCTTTAACTGATGCCATTCCAGAGCGGCCCTCACCGACGCCGCGATCACGTTCCGATCGAACGGCTTCAGGAGAAAATCAAACGCGCCGGCGTGTAACGCGCGACTGGCCAACTCGCGATCGGCCGCGCCGGTGATGAGCAGTACCGGGATGTCGTCTCTGACCTTCCTGATCTCCTCGGCCAGTGTGGCGCCATCCATCTGCGGCATCCGGAGATCGGTAATCAGCGTGTCGTAACGACCCGCGCGGATCAGTTCCAGGGCGACCACGGGTGACGGACACGTTTCGATCTGCACGGACGGCACACGCAACTTGAGCGTCATTGGCAGAGCTTCCAGCAGGGCAGGATCGTCATCGACCAGCAGCAGAGAAGCCGACACGAAGATTCCTCACCTCGGAACCGTAGAGAGAAGTACGCTAACACGGCGTTCCGGTCGGCGTCCAGGCCCAAAAGGCATGGAATCCCCGCCGGTTACTCTTCACCTTCGTGGCTGAACGGTTCAGGCTGAACCCTTGACCTTCGGGGCTGAACGGTTCAGGCTGAATCGTTATCCAGCTCGCTGACGGCCTATGACGCCTGTACCTGCTCAACATTTAAAGACGACGAGTTTTGGGATCGTCGCCGTGGCGACGTCTGCCGGCGGGTTGAAGGCGTTGAGCGAAGTGCTCGAAGCGTTACCTACGGACTTTCCCGTTCCGCTGGTCGTCGTGCAGCATCTCGACCCACATCATCGGAGCCTCATGGCCGATATTTTGGGACGGCGAACCTCGCTCGTCGTCAAAGAAGCCGCCGAAGGAGACCGCCTGGAATCGGGCACGGTGTTCGTGGCGCCGCCAAATCGACATCTGCTCGTCAATCCCGACCGGTCGCTCTCGTTGACGCAGTCCGAATTGGTGCATTTCGTGCGGCCCTCGGCCGATCTTTTGTTCGAATCCGTGGCGGCGAGCTACAAGGAGCGCGCCATCGGTGTGATCTTGACCGGAAGCGGTAGCGACGGGACGATGGGCGTGTGCGCCATCAAGAAGATGGGCGGGACGGTCCTTGTTCAAGATCCCGAGACCTGTGAGTTTCCGGGGATGCCCCAAGCGGCCATCGCGACGCGCTGCGTCGATCGCGTGTTGCCGCTGGACGGTGTGGCGCGTGCGCTTGTGGAGCTGGTCCATCGACAGAAGACCGGAGAGAGCCGATGAAGCAGAATGCCAATGGACCGTCCAAGCCCCGCGATCCATTCGATGCGCTGCTCACGTATCTGAAACGCAGCCGCGGACTCGATCTGACCGGCTACAAAAGTACGAGCTTGGTGCGGCGAGTCCAAAAGCGCATCGAGCATCTCCAAATCGAAAACTACGAGCGCTACATCGATTACCTCGAAGTCCATCCCGAAGAATTCAGCCAACTGTTCAATCATCTGTTGATCAATGTCACCTCGTTTTTCCGCGATCCTCAGGCGTGGGAGTATTTGGATCATGAGATTCTGCCGAAGATCATCGCCGAGAAGAAGCCCGATGACCAGATTCGCGTGTGGAGCGCCGGCTGTGCCGGCGGGCAGGAACCGTATAGCGTGGCCATGCTGCTGTGCGAGCGTCTGGGAACGGAGCGGTTCCAACAGCAGGTGAAGATTTACGCGTCCGATATCGACGAAGAAGCGCTGACCGAAGCGAGGCAAGCCTCCTATGCCCAGCGAGATATCCAAGGCGTCCCCCGGCCGCTGTTCGAGAAATACTTCGAGCCTGTCGGCTCGCGGTTTGCGGTGCGTCCTGACCTGCGGCGCACGGTCATTTTCGGGCGACACGATCTCATGGCCGACGCGCCGATTTCCCGCCTGGACCTCTTGGTGTGTCGGAACACGCTGATGTATTTCAACGCCGAGATGCAGCAGCATATTCTGGCGCGGTTTCACTTTGCCTTGAACGACAGCGGCTATCTGTTTCTCGGCAAAGCGGAGATGCTGTTGACCCATGCGGATCTCTTTACGCCGGTCGAGCTGAAATACCGGATCTTCATGAAGGTCGCCAAAATGACGCTGAGGGATCGACTGTTGGTGCTGAACCAAATGGGCGACGTCGAGGCGGGGGCACATGTAGCCCGACAGTTGCGGGCCCGCGAGTTGGCGTTCGAGATGACCCGCCTCCCGCAGTTCGTCGTGGACAGCGACGGCACGCTCTGTCTGGCGAACAGTCAAGCGCGGGGTCAATTCAGCGTGACGCCCAAGGATGTGGGCCGGCCCTTCCGGGATCTCGAGATTTCCTATCGCCCGGCCGAACTGCGTGGACCGATCGAGCAGGTCTTCAGTGAGCGGAAACCGGTGCAGCTCAAAAATGTGGAACGCCCGTTGGCCACCGGCACGACGCAACACTTCGACGTCGACCTCATCCCGCTGATCGAAAACGGCGGCACCATCGTCGGGGTCGCCATCACGTTTTTCGATGTGACTCCGACCTTCGCGCTGCAGGCCGACTTGCAACGCTCCAAGCAGGAGCTGGAGACGGCCTACGAAGAACTCCAATTGACCAACGAAGAGTTGACGAACGAAGAACTCCAAACGACCGTCGAGGAATTGGAGACCACGAACGAGGAGCTGCAATCGACGAACGAAGAACTGGAAACGATGAACGAGGAGCTGCAGTCCACGAACGAGGAGCTGCAAACCGTGAATACGGAGCTTCGCGACCGGTCGGACGACTTGCAACGAGCCAACCGATTCCAGGAATCGATTCTCGCCAGTCTCGGCTACGGCGTGGCCGTGCTCGACGAGCAGCTTAATGTGCTGCTCTGGAATCATGAGGCGGAGGAGATGTGGGGGGTACGGGCCGACGAGGTGAAGGGCAAATCGTTCGTCAGCCTCGATATCGGGCTCCCGATCTCCGAGCTTGTGGGGGCGATCGGTGCTGCGCTCCCCCCGACCGAGCAGCCGCACACGTTGAAGGTCTCCGCCGTCAATCGCCGAGGCAAAGCCGTGACGTGCCGCGTGAGCTGTTCTCCCTTACGTGACAACACGGGGATCGTGCACGGGGTGATCGTCTTTATGGAAGAATGGAATCAACAACCCGACACATCGGTAAACTAACCGCCGAGGATCCTCTATGCCAAAGCCTGCGGCCAATGCGCGCGCGACGCTGATCGGGTGTCCGAGTTGTTCCGGCGTGCTGAGTGTCGTGCGCGAGGATGACACGCGCCACATCCAGTTCATCTGCAGCATCGGCCATACCTTCGCCCTGCAAACGTTGTTGGAAGCCAAGGAAAGCCAACTGGAGACCGGGCTCTGGTCCGTCATCTCGTTGATGGAACACATTGACATGATCCTGGAATTCTTTGTGAAGCAAGTGGAGGACGGCACATTACCCGTTGAGAAGGAGGGTTTGCTGGCCCGCCGGGACCAAGTGCGGAGTCAATCGACCACGATTCGGCGACTCATTGACGAGACGCAGCCGCCGGACCTCGATCCGCGCTCGTAACGATCCATCATGGTCAACAGCGAGCGGATTCGGCGAGATGTGATCGTCCTCGGCGCCTCGGCCGGGGGCGTGGAGGCGCTCACGCGGATCTTCGCCGCGCTGCCGGCCGATCTTCCGGCCATCATTGGCGCTGTCCTCCACCGGAGCCCGCTCTACAACCTGTACCTCGGGCCCGTGCTGGGTCGTCGGTCTTCCTTGCCGGTACGGGAACCCGATCACGATGAGCCGCTCCGACCCGGCACGATCTACCTCGCGCCCCGGGATCACCACATGCTGTTGGACGGGGGCAAGGTGATCCTCAATCGCGGGCCCAAAGAGCATTTTACCCGGCCCGCGATCGATCCGTTGTTCGCGACCGCGGCCGGGTCGTTCGGCAATCGCGTGGTCGGCGTGCTGCTGACCGGGGGCGGTGCGGACGGGGTGAGCGGCTTGGTCGCCATTTCGGCACGAGGTGGCCTTTCGATCACGCAAGACCCCCAAGAAGCCAAGATGCCGTCGATGCCCATGAACGCGTTGACCCAAGACGACGTCGACCTCGTCGCGAGCCTCGCCGATATCCCCGGTCTGCTCGTCCGCCTGGCCCACGGTGAGGCGATCGAAAAAGCTCGCTAACACCGTTTCCGGCGCTAGTATCCCGCCCGCGTTCACCGAGACGGTTCATTCCGGCTGACCGGCACTCCGCAAACTCGTCAAACGTGATTGTTCGGGCCGCGTCAGCACGCAGTGTCCGAACTGGACAGTCAGTCCAGCCTTCTTGTCTTTGGAACCCGCCTCCCTCGACTCCGGTCGCTTGGTCACCCAACTCATCACAACCGGTACGGCGCCTTGAGATGCGCACTCCTCCCGGTGATGGATGACGAGTTCTGCCTATAAATCTAATGCCGTATTGCGTGCGCCGTTCCGGGCGCATCGTTTGCGAATAAACGGCAGGAAGAAACTCGGCGTGTGGTCAACGAAAGGAGGGTGACGATGAACCATGTCAGACAGGCAGCCTTGGTGCTGTCATTCAGCGCGCTCGTATGCTCCGTGCCGGCGTTGGCGGCGGTCGAAGGCGAGCAAGGTGGACGGGTGCCTCCCGATACGGCGGCGGGGACGACCCCCGACGAATATTCGATTCCCCCGGTGAATCCGAAATCGCTCAAGAACGCCGACAACCATCCCTGGAACAACAAGGAAGTCAAAAACCTCAAGGGCGAATCGCTGGGGAAGATCGATCACGTCATGGTCGACACCAAGAGCGGCAAGGACGTCTATGCGATGCTGAAGATCGCGGACAACATGCAGCCGATGCCGATTCCGTTCAATCGCTTCAAGGAAAGCGAGACGGGATTGATCCTCAACGCGAGCAAAGAGCAGTTGCAGCGCGGGGGACCGAATCTCGGCGGGAAGGAAAAGTCACAGGACTTCCAGCACAAGGGCGGCGAGCCCTTGAACCCAACCACACGACAGGGCGGCGGATGATGTTGGCGCGACGCCCATCGTACGTAAGGTATCGACCGTGACGCGCCAGACCGACCAACCGGCCATGCCATCGGACACCGGACGCGGTGTCGGCTTCGCCGACTCCGTCCCCTTTTCGAGTACCGCCATTGCCGGTGGGTTTCAAGTCGGAATGTTTCTCTCGCGACAAAACTCGAATGACGCGTCGCGCAGCGACACCGCTTCCGGTAATCAATCGCAGCGAGAGGGGGTATCTGGCGCGCCACTGCCGGAAGGTTTGAAGTCCGTAGGCTTCTATCGCGACAATAACGGAGGAGGATCAGGGATATGAAGAAGCAACATGTGGTGGCCCTCGGCGCCGTCCTCGTGGCGGGCGCGGTGGGGCTCGACTTCGTGACGGCCGGTGAGCAGCGAAGTCAATCGAAATCCGGTCAGCAGAGCCAGAGCCAAGGCGAAGGGCAGAAGAACTCGCCGTTCGGCCGGGTCGGCAATCAAGGTGAAGGATTCAGCGAAGAGCAGACGATCAAAGGGCGGGGCCAAAATCCCGAATCGACGCTCGGGCAAGACGTCCAGGTCACCCTCGGCGGCGCTCGGCCGGTCGTCGAAGGAGAGATTCTCAAAATTGCCGGCGAAGATTACATCATCAAGGACACGAGCGGCAGCCATGTCCGTGTCCGGGTGAACAAGGACAGCGACATGGTGTGCGCCGGCGGCCAGGGACAGCAAACCGCGATGACGACGGGCCGCGGGCGCGACGAGCAGCGCGAGATTCCGCCGACGGCACACATGCAGGAGCGGAGCGGCGGCCAGCAAGGCCAAGAGCAGGCTCGTCAGAGCGGGCAAAGCCAACAGGGTCAGAGCCAGCCGCAGATCGGTCAGCAGATCGTGCAAGAGCAACTGCAATCCCGGCAGCAGGGGAGCGCAGGTCAGCAGAGTGCGCGAGCCGGTCAGGGCCGTCCTGAATCGGAGGGTTTGACGGGGAAGGATGTCCGCGAGAGCGCGAAGGATAAGAGCGCGGCGGCCGGTGCCGGCCATCTGGGTCCCCAGGAGGGAAGCACCTCGTTCTCGCATTCCGGTGAATTTCCCGCCCAGGGACAGCAGCAGATGAGCCAGGCGCAGCAGTCGCAGCAGGCCATGGGGCAGACGCAGCAGGACATCGGGCAAGGGCAACGCTCCATGGGTCAGCAGGGGAGCCAGAGCAGCGCGCAGGGCCGTCAGGGAACGGGCCAGGGCCAACCCGCGCAACGCGGTGAGCGGATCGGCGACCAGAGCGGCACACAAACCCGATCGTCGTTGGGCAAGGAGTCGGGCGGCGACATCGCGCAGGGCTCCGGCTTTTCCATCGGCCCGAAAGGCGGCTGCCAGTTCAAGACCGGAGATAAAGTCCGCGCGCAGGTGTCGGATCTGGGCACCGTCCTGTACATCAAGCAGTTGACGGAGGAGGATCTGCGGTCCACGCAGACCGCGAGCGGCCAGATGCTGCCCATGTCGGAAGGCATTCCGCCGGGACAGCGTGAGTCGGCCGAGCAGCGTGCACAGATGATGAAGCCGGGCAGCGTGCCGGCTCCGGCGGATCTGCAAAGCCCGGGTACAACCACGCGCGAAGGCCAGCAGACCGCGAAGGCGGAGGCACAGCCGAAGAACCTCTGTGAGAACTGCAAGGTCATTCGGGGACAGGTGTTGCTCAACGATCGAGATTCGATCCTCATCAAGGACGCGTCGGAAAAAGAAGTGCGCCTCAAGCTGAGCGACAAGACGCAGCTCAGCAATTTTAGCCAACCCCGAGCTGCGCAGTTTGTCGAAGGAGACCGTGTGGAGGCCTTGGCCACGCCAGATGGCTATGCTTGGTCGATTACCGGCCTCAAGCAGCAACAAGGCCAGCCCGGAGTCATTGGCGCGCCGGGCGACTGAGCAGTCAAAGATGGAGGGGGCCGTCATCGGCCCCCTCTTTTTTTCGTGAAGGGAACTTCTGACGAAGAGAAGAAAAGGAGCATGAAGATGGATGTTCGAGGAGCGGTCATAACAGCCGGCGCGCTGATTGCTGTCGCAGCCACCAGCGGCCTCGCGTCCGCCGGTATGGTTCGCGGGACGCAGAGTGACGAGCGGACGATTCAGGCGCCGCTCGTCCTCATCGCCGAGGGCGGTCGAGGAGCGGGACAAAGCACACCGGGAGGGACAGGTCCTGGAAGCGGCATGGGCGCGACCGGTGGAACGGGAAAAGGTTCGCCAGGCGGAACCGGGCCAGGCAGCGGCACGGGGTCCACGGGCGGCACGTCCAGTCCCGGTACCAAAGGATCAGGGACCGGGGCGAGCGGCTCCATGGGCGGAGGAACGGGAGGAGCGATGGGCGGCGGTGGGACAGGATCGGGTGGCACGGGCGGAGGTGGTCGATAAGCATGGGCGGCGGCTGCCGCACGGCAGCCGCCATCCGTAACGTACGCCGCCGCTTGCGACGTCAGCCGGCACGAACGACACTGCCGGGACGCGTCGAGCCGGACAGCGCCAGGTCCCTCCAGCCCTCTCACCCTGTCAGTGGATCGTCCTTCGTCGCCTTCTCGAGACGGTCGATCTTCTTTTCCAATTCCATCAACCGCAGTTCGCGACCGACCGCGACGTCGTGGAATTGTTCCAGCTCCTGAACCTTGTCCACGAGCTCGCTCGTCTTCGCGCGTACCGCCTGCTCCAATTTCACGTTGAGCTGCTTCGCCGCGTCTTCCAATTCCTTCCGGCGGCTGATGTCATGCAACACCCACCGGATCTCGGCGCTCGGATTGTCCCGTTTCCGGCTCGCACTGCAGCGCGCCGACACGTCCACCGGTTTGGTGGTGTTAATCCGAAATTCGGTTTGCCAGATCACCGGGTAGGCGTTCGGCTGCGGCGTCTGCTGCGCGACTCTCGCCACAAAAGCTCGGAGTTCCGCTCGGTGCTCCGGGGCTACAAAGACCGGCAGCGGCTTCCCGAGAATCCCGGCCGGATCGGCCTGCAACAGATCACAGAGTGACCGATTCGCTTCCTGGATCACGCCATGCTCGTCCGTCACGCAGTATCCGTCGGGCGCGAGCTCGAACAGCTCGACATAGCGCTGACGATCCGCCTGGGCTCGTTCGAGCGCGTCCGCCAGCGCATGGTTTTGTTCGATCAACGTCTCCTCCGCGATTTTCAGCTCCTCCAACGCATTCTGAAGCTCGGCGTGCGTGTCCGTGTCTTCAGGACTCTTGATCAAGGCGGAGAGCCGTTCGATGTACGCAGTCAGATCGACAATAGGAGAAGACCCACGCGGGGGGACGGGACGAGGATGTGAATCGTGCAGCTCCATCGAAAACGATGATCCCGTTACCTGGTTTCTATTATGAGGACGCACCGGGCTGGGCAGCAGTGACGGCAGGAGAAGACTGTGATCGAAGGGAGAGGAATTCCGGCGTCAGACGGAGGGGCTCGCGTATCAGCATCCGCGAGGCCTCAGCGAGAAGAGCGGCGTGCGATTCACGCGGCACTACAGCGTGCAACAAGGAGGTGACAGGTCCATCGCACGCCGCCTTTCGCCATGCCGCGCGTGTGAGCACGCGGCATTCTCTTTGGAGCGTTTTACTTTCCGAGGTGAGAAGGGCCGCCCACCCCGCACTGCCTCTCTTTCTCGGCGCGCACGTGCGCGGTCGCCAATCGGATCAACGTACTGAGATTGACATCCATCCAATACGTGCTGCCGCTGAACAACCCTTCCTTCTTCATCGCATTGACGATGGAATGTTGGTGTTGCCAGTGTTCGTCCGTCATCTCCGACCGTCTGGTCGGAAATCCGCGCCACAAGGCGACGTGCCGACACAGCCACTTGACCCGTTCATCCTGCTTGGCGCGTTCGTCCTGGCGGGAGGGAGATACAGAGCCCGTTATCATGCCAATATCCTCGCGTATTGTGCTTCTTGTAGCATGTCCCAATAGGTTGCAGAATCAGACGGACGGCACGCTGCTGTTCGAATGCGATGACGCGGGTTTCCGTGCCGAGGACAAGCCGGTACGTAGCTGGGAGTACGGCAATCAGGCGGCGATTTCGTACGTGGTGCTCCCACGTCCCAGGGCCCAGGATCGGCAATGGCAGCGTGAGAAAAGGATTCTCGTCTGCGAGGCCGTTTGCGGGTTTCAAGTTTTTACGATTGGATATTCGGCTCGCTCGAGCGCGAAGATGTCCTCGTACACGTGGAGCGCTTCGACCATGATCGCAAGCAGCAGCGGGCCGATGAACACGCCGATGAATCCGAAATACGACATGCCGCCGAGGCTGGCAAAGAACAGAAACAGCATGGGGAGGCGGGTGGTTTTGCCCACGAGAAACGGCCAGAGTAGATTATCCATCAAGCCGACCAACGCCGCCCCCGCCAAGACGAGGATGACGGCGCGCGCAATCTGATCCTGGGCCACGAGATGAATGGCGACCGGTGCCCAGACGAACGCGGTGCCGCCCATCGGCAGGAGGGCGAGCAATCCGCTCAGGGCGCCGAGAAAAATCGGGTAGGACACCCCGAGCGCCGCATAGACGATTCCCGCGACGGTTCCTTGGGCCAGCGCGCTCAACAGCGTTCCGCGCACCACCGCCATGATCGTGTGGTTGAGCCGACCGAACATCTTCTCCTTGTGCTCTTCCTCGAGCGGAATGACGTGATACAACCGACGCTGGAGTTGCTCGCCGTCGTGGTACAGAAAAAAGAGCGTAAACATCATGAGCAAGAAATCCACGGCAAACAGCGCGGCATTTTTGGCTAGATCGGGACCTTGTTCAGCGAGAAAGGCCCCGAGCGTCCGACTCACCTCGAGGACCGACGTTTCGATCCCCGTATGGGATACGATGACGCGGCCCAGGATCTCTTGGAGAAGATGCCCGATGCTCGGGACGACGGACACCGCCTCGCCCAGCGCGGCAAACTCACGGCGTTTGATCGCCTCATTCAGCCATTCGACTAGCTGCGCCGTCTCTTCCAGGCCCAGCAGCAACAGGGCGATCGCCGGGACGACGGCCGTGACCGTGATGAGGATCGTGGACAGCCCCGCCGCCAGTCCCCGACGATCGCGCGTCCATCGCATGATGCGGCGGTGGACCGGATACGTGGTACTCGCGAGAATGATCGCCCAGGCAATCGGAACGAGGAAGGGTCGAAAAATCAGGATGAGCTGGACGAAGACGAGCAGGAACAGGAGGAGGAAGACCGCCAAGAAGAGGTGCCGGCGAGTCATGAGCCCGGTATCCGCGCACCATCACTCGGCCGCGCGGTTCAGCGGACGCGCGCTTCCAGTGCCACGTCCGCCTTCTCCCTCATCCGGGCGATCACGTCGTCATAGGAGAGGAGGCGGAGCATGCGGGCGAATTGACCGCGATAACTGTTGATCAGGCTGATGCCATCCACGACGACATCGAAGACCAGCCACTCGCCGGCTCGGTCGACGAGGCGGAAATCCAGCAGGAAATCATGTTTTGCTGAGACCAAGCGCGCTCGCACCTCGGCATAGCCGTTCGCCAGCCGCTCCCCGAGATATTCGATCTGCTCGCCCGCGTAGCCTTCGATCTTGTTGAGATAGGACTTGCAGAGCAGGGCTTGGAAGAGGCCGACGAACTCGCGCTTCTGCTCCTCGGACAACCTCTGCCAGTGCTCGCCCATGGCGCGCTTCGACATATCTTCATAGCTGAAGCGTTGGCCGACCGTCTCCAAAAGCCGCTGGCGTCGTTCGGCGGCACGGTCCGGCTGCCTCAGCTCATCGTCGTTGAGCACCAAGATGACCTTCTCGCTGGTGAGCTTCATCGCCTCGATCGGGGTTCCTGCACCCGCGATCGACGGACCGCCGACCAAAGCCGTGACCGCGATTCCGATGGCGATCCACACTCCCAAGCGATGTCGCGCCATGATGCTTCTCCTTTGTAGGACGGGCCTGTGCCAACCCACCGCGGAGGCCCGGGAGCTGCGGCGGGGCTTTCACGGCCGCGCCGTCATGCCATGACATTCCTAAAACAAAATTCGTATGTATGACTATCGGGAGGGTGTCCGAATTCGTGTCCGGTCTGTGCTGACGGTAGGAGAAGAAGATGTGATGAAGGTGGAGAAACGGGCCTCAGCCCTCAGTCCCCCTTCGGGTTCCACTCGTGGTCGGCCTCCACGGCCTGCACCAGGCGCTCGAACACGTCGGGGACGGCCGCGGCCACACGGCTCCAATTGGAGATCATCGGGATGCCGAGCGGATCCTTCAGGAACACCTCGGTGGCAAGCCCGATGCCCTTGAGAAAGACTTCGACCGCCATCCGCTCTTGATGCCGATCGAAGTACAAACTGTTGATCGCCGCATCATCTTCATATTTTTTGATCGCTTCCTGGGCGATCTGCAGATACGTGGCGCGCAGGGTTTTCAGCAAGCCATCGGAGAGGACCACGCCTTCGCTTGCCAAGTTGCGGAACATGGACTTGGCGATATCGACGCACATCTTGTGCAGCCCGCTGTTCGGGTCCTCGGCGGAGAGCGTCTGATGCTTGTGATCGTAGCTATCCGTCAAGTCGACTTGGCAGACACGGCGCAAGGCGCAGTTCCGATACACCTCCGCGAGCACGCCGACCTCCAAGCCCCAATCACCGGGAATACGGTTTGTCCACGCCAAATCGCTCACCATCGCAAATTCCCCCGCCAGCGGATAGCGGAAACTGTCGAAGAACGCCAGCATGGCGTGATGGCCGACGAGCCGTTCCAGGCTGCGGATCAACGGCGTAATAAATAAGCGGGTGACACGGCCGCCGAAATGGTCCGTCACCCGCGCATAATAGCCTTTGCAGAATTCGTAGCCGAGGTTGGGATTGGTCACCGGATAGCAGAGCCGGGCCAGGTAGCTCCGGTGGTAGCTCAAGATATCGCAGTCGTGCAGCGCGATGACCTTGCTCTTTTGCCGCGCCAGGACGTATCCAAATGCAATCCAGCAAGACTGCCCCTTGCCCGGCAGCCCGATGTCGATCTCGTGGTTGACCAGAAGTTTGAGGATCTCCTGAATGCGCGGACTCTCGATCCAAATCAGCCGGACCTCCTGCGGGAGCCGCTTGAAATAATCCTTGGCGCGACGGAATTCCAGCGCGGAGGCCGTGCCGAGGGCGATCACGATTTCCCGCAGGTATGAGACCTGGCGCAGGTGCTCCAGGATGCCGCTCAATGCCGGGCCTTGGAGCTCCGAATAGAGGCAGGGGAGCACGAGTGCAATCGGATTGCTGACGGTGTACTCCCGTAACTGCTGCTCGATCAGCTCGAGATTGTCCCGTCCGAGGCGATGCAGCGTGGCGATCGAGCCGGTCTGGTAAAAGTCAGCCATCTCTTAGGAAGTGCTGAGTTGAACGCGTTGAGTGCTGAGTTTCGGAAAGAACCTCTTTGAAGTGCCGTGCGCGGTGTGATGAGCTGGAAGACTCAGCACTCAGCACTCATCACTCAGCACTGTTCAGCGGGCAAGCCTGCCTGGGATGGCAAATAAAAGCAATTCGATGATTCATCGTAAAGCGACTGAAGTAGGTACAGAGCCGGCAGGGAAAGCCACTGCCGTCTCGGAGAATGGCCATGGATGCCGAAAGGCGTGCGCGTTCCTGGCACGCTCTCGCAGACGGTGGACCCGGCAGATGGCTTCATGAATGCCGGCACGTTGAATGTTGAACGCTGAATGTTGAATGATAAATTCGAGAGTAGATGATACAGTGAAGGCGACACGGAAGAGGCCTATCGCGGAAGACGAACCATTGACTCGTCACCGCTCGCGATTAGGTAATTTTTTTTGAGAGGAGGAAGACCGTTCGCGTCCGCACGCTGATCATCGCCGTCCTGGCGATTTTGCTTCTCGCACTCGGCATTTTGGCGTTTCCCCTTCTCTACGATCCCGATGCCGTCAAGCAGTTCCTGCTAAAGCAAGTCGAGCAGCAACTGGGCCGTAAGATCGAGGTGGGGCAAGCGCGGCTCGAAGTCTTTCCTCGCATCCGCTTGGAGTTGTCCCAGGTCACGATCAGAGATGTGAACCCGTCGGACGTGTTTTTCACGGCCGACCGCCTGGATTTGGTGCTGCGGGCCTATTCTCTTCTCCGGCAACAGGTCGTGGGAAAGCGCCTTGCGATCGATCATCCGCGCCTGCATCTGCATCGCGATCACGAGGGGCGGTGGAATGTCGAGCCGGCGCCTGCGGGACCAGGCGGGGCGGCGACCGACATGGGCGACCCCCTGGGCCTCTTGTTTCGTATTCGGGAAACCGTCTTGACAGACGGGGCGGTCAGTGTGGTGGACGACTTTCGTCCCGACGGCCCGCGTACGTTGACGATCGAGGGATTGGAGGCGCGGTTGTCGGTCGATCCGAAGGGGCAGCAGGCCGATCTCGAGTTGGATGGCAATGTGGCCTCGCCAGACGGCCACGCGCCGTTCGTCCTTGCCGGGCAAATTGCCCAACGGGAGCCGGCCGTGAAAGTGGCCCCTGAGGAAGGAGGGGCGCCGGCGCTGACGTTCGCCGGAATGGCGGAAGCGAAGCAACTCGATCTGTATCATCTCGCGGAGTTCTTCGGGCCCCGGCCGGTCCCCGAACGGGTCCGTGGGAAGGCCGACCTGCAGGGGCAGATCAGCGTCGTGCCGGGCATCATGGGTTATGACATGGTGCTGTCGAACATGAAGGCCGATCTGGAGGACCTTTCCATCAGCGGGCAGGCAAGCGTCTCCGGTCTGCTGGCCGCGCAGCCGACCTTCTCGCTGACCTTCTCGTCCTCCCCGGTGAATATCGAGGACGCGCTCACCCGGTTTCCGGTCCAGTGGCTCCCGGCCCAATGGCAGCAGGGACTCAAAGAGCGCACGATCGGCGGCACGATTCGGGTGGCCACCGCCACGGTGACGGGCTCGACGACCCCCGAACCGCGCTTTTCGTTGACCGGGGAGTTTCAGGTCAAGGACGGCCGGATGATCGTCGGGTCGGACCGAACGCTGATCCAGCAGGTCTCGGGCACCGTCTTCGTCGAGCCGGATCGTGTGCGGGTCGTGGAGCTGAGCGGCGCATACGGCCCGTTTCGGATTACGGCTGGAAAGGCGCTGGTGAGCCCGCTGGAACTGGATCCCTGGTTGGACTTGGAGGTACGAGGCGAGGTCTCGGCCGCCGATCTGATGGCGACCTTGGCGAAAAGCATCACCGTGCCGCAAGTGGCCAAAGCCTTTTCAGACGTGTCGGACATCAAGGGCCAGTCTCAGGTGGCCGTCGTCATTGGCGGGCCGCTCAAGAATGCCGACAGCGTCAAGATCGTCCGCGCGGAAGTCGTCGCCCGGGACGTCTGGTTTCGCAGCCCGCTGCTTGCCGAGCGGGTCGTCGACCTCAACGGACGGTTCCTCTATTCGAAAACCGGGATCGAATTCGACAAACTCGGGGGACGGCTCGGTCGAGTGCTGGTCGAGTTGGGCGGGGGCATTTCATTCGGGGAGCCGAGCCTCTATCAGGACTTCACGGTGCGCAGTCGCGGTGACGTGGGGCAGCTCTTGCGATTGCTTTCTCTCGGTCTGCCGGACGGACTGTCGTGGCAAGGCGGGGCGAGCGGGGCGGTCGTGCTCGGCGGCCCGTTGAAGTCGCCGCGGATCAAAAGCGTGATGGATGTGCGGGAGACGGAATTTGTCGTGCCCGACTGGTTCCATAAGCCGGCCGGGGCCGCGGCGTCCATGGAGTTCGAGGGCACGTGGACGGGCGATTCGTCGCTCGCCGTCGATCGATTCGAAGTGGTGCTGCCCCCGTTTCGGCTGGCGACCAAGGGGAAGGTCCGGCTTGATTCGCCGTTCACGATCGACGCGACGTTCGTGTCTGGGCCGGTCTCCATCGGCGGCCTGCCGCCCGGCATCACACTGGGCCCATTGAAGGACGGGATTCTCGAAGTGTCGCTCGACGTGAAAGGCAGAGGGACGGAGTGGCGGACCTGGCAGATGGGCGGCTGGGTCGCCCTGACCGACGGCCTGATCAGCGCAAAGGGCGCCGAGCACACGCTGACCGATCTCTATTTGCGCCTGAAGCTGGTACGCAATTCGGCGGAGATCAAGCGGTTGGCCTTCAAGATCAAGGACAGCGACGTGCGGGTCTCCGGCATGGTGCGAAATTGGAATCGCAACCCGCTGTTCAACGTCGATATCGAGTCGGCCCAGTTGGATCTCGATCTGCTGATTCCCAAGGGCAAGCGGTCCCCCATTCGGGATTTTCTCGAATCATTCGCCGACACGAGCCGCGTCACGGCCCTCGTCTCAATGGATCATGCGGTCTACAAGACCATCATGCTGAGTGGCGTCTCGTGCCGGTTGATGATCCGGAACAACACGCTCGATATCGACCGCATCAGCGGGGACACGGACGACGGGCACCTCGGCGGGCGTCTCGTGATTTACTTGCCCAAGGAAAAACCGGCGGAGTTGGACGTGAGTTTCCGGGTATCGGGCTTACCCTTCGAGAAGCTGATGCAACTCACCGGTGATGACTCTCGGTTGATGACGGGCGAGTTGTCCGCGAGCGGAAACTTTCGGGCCAACGAGGCGGATCCCGGCGGCTTTCTGCACAGCCTGGAAGGGAAGACGGAATTTCTCATCGAGGGCGGTCGGATTCGAAGGGGAAAGGTGGTGCCGAAGATCATCACGATCCTCAACCTGCCGACCTTGCTCCAAGGCAAAGTGGACCTGAACAAGGACGGCTTCCCGTTCGATAAGGTGATCGGCTCCCTTTCGCTCGCCAACGGCACCGTGACGGAAGACAATCTCGTCATCGACAGTCCGGTGATGAAAATGAGCGCGGCCGGGCATTACGAGATCCAGGCCGATCATGTGAACGGCATCGTGGTCGTCAGCCCCTTCGGCTCCTATTCGCAGCTCCTGAAAAGCATTCCCCTGTTCGGCAAGCTCTTCAAAGGCGAGCGCGAGGGGACGGCGCTCTTCGAGGTCAAGGGGTCGCTGAAAGATCCCGACGTCAACTATCTCCCGTTTCGGTCACTGGCCAAGAGCATGACCGGGCTGGCTCAACTCGCGTTCGACATGCTGCGCAACACGATCATGCTGCCGAAAGAAATCGTCTCGCCCGCCGATGAGTCGGCCACGGAGGCGTCGCGTGCCAAAGGCCGGGGCGAAGATCGGCCCGAACCGCGGTTGCCTTGAACGCCCCCCACCCCGATGCTACGATGAATTCACGATTGGAGGTGTTGATGACGAGCGACCGTGCGACCTTGATGATCGCGGCGAGCGAGACCGATTCGAATCTGTACTATGCCACGCGCTTCATCGCGCCCGATCCCTTCATCTTTCTCGAGATCAAGGGGGAGCGCGTGATGGTGATGAGCGATTTGGAGATGGATCGGGCGCGGGAACAGGCGGCCGTCGATCGCGTCTTGTCGCTGAGCGAGATCGAGCGTGCGCTGAAGGCGCGGGGTGTGGCAGAGCCGGGGACCATCGATGTGGTCGACGCGTTCTTGCAAGGCGCCGGCATCAAACGGGTACTCGTCCCGGGGACGTTTCCGTACGCCTATGCGGCTCGGCTCCAGCAACTGGGCTACGAGTTGGACATGAAGAAGGAGCCGTTCTTTGAGCAACGCGCCATCAAGACCGACGAGGAGGTCCGGCACATCGAGGCGGCGCAACGGGCGACCGAGGAGGCGGTCTCAGCCGCGCATGTGGCCTTGAAGCGAGCGAGTGTTCGTGACGGGGTCCTCTGGCTCGACGGGGAGGTGTTGACCTCCGAGCGCATCAAGAAACTGATCAACGTTACGCTGATGGAGCGCGACTGTATCGCGCAGCATACGATCGTCGCGGGCGGCGATCAGGCCTGCGATCCTCACAATGAGGGCACCGGGCCGTTGCCTGCGGATCGAAGCATTATTTTCGACGTCTTTCCGCGATCGGCCCATTCGCGCTACTTCGCCGACATGTCGCGCACCGTCGTGAAGGGCCGGCCATCGCCGGAATTGCGGCGGCTGTATCAGACGGTCAAGGATGCGCAAGAAGAGGCGATCACGAAGATTCGCGACGGGGCGGACGGCGCAAGGATCCATCAGGGCATCTGCGAGCGGTTCGAGGCGGCCGGGTACAAGACCGGCCTGGTCAATGGCCGCATGCAGGGCTATTTCCACGGCACCGGCCACGGCGTCGGCTTGGACATCCACGAACCGCCGCGGATCAGCCGGACCGGGTCGATCCTGCAGGAGGGGCAGATCGTGACGGTCGAACCGGGCTTATACTATCCCGGCCTCGGCGCCGTCCGGATCGAAGACATGGTGCTCGTGACCAAAGACGGATGCAGAAACCTCACGCAGTATCCGAAGACTTTCGAGCTGGAATAGGGCGGGACATTTTTAGGTTGTATTGTTGTCGTGATCCGATGAACTCAAAACGAAACTCAGCACTCACGACTCAGCACTCACTGCCGTAGAGCCATGCGCCTCACGTTTACCATTCGCCGCTTCAATCCCGAGACGGACGAGCAGCCACACGACGAGGAGTATCGCCTCGAAGTCGGACGGGGCACGACGATCTTGGACGGATTGATTCGGCTGAAGAATGAACAGGACGGCACTCTATCGTTCCGGTATTCGTGCCGGTCGGCGATCTGCGGCTCGTGTGCGATGACGATCAACGGCCATGAGAAGCTCGCCTGCCGGACGTCGGTGCGGCGCGAGTTGGAGCGGCACGGTCAGATTAGGATTCAGCCGCTCAAGAACATGCCGATCATCAAGGACCTGGTCGTCGAGATGGGGCCGTTCTGGCAGAAGGTTCGGGCCGTCACTCCTTGGCTCACGACCGATGTGCCGGGTGGCAAGCGAACGGGGAAGGGGCAATACAGATTGCTCCCCGGTACGTTTGATTTTCACAACGTGGATGCCTGCATCATGTGCGGCGCCTGCGTTGCCGCGTGCACGTCGCATGAGGTGTCGAGAGGATTTCTCGGGCCGGCCGCGCTCGCGAAGGCGGATCGGTTTCTCGAAGATCCACGCGAGCCCGATCAAGCGAAGACGAAGCGGCTCGTTGAGCTGGATGGGCGAGACGGGATCTGGGACTGCGTGCGCTGCAATATGTGTGTTCAGGTCTGCCCCAAGGACGTCCGCCCCATGGAGGGCATCGTGCGCCTGCGCCGGGCGTCCATTGAGCGCGGCGTGAGTCAGAGCGGGGGCGCGCGGCACATCACCGGCTTTACGCAACTCGTCGAACAGGAAGGCCGACTGAACGAGGCCCGGATGCCGCTCAAAGTCGTCGGCTTCAATCTGAAACGTCTGTGGCACGTCTTACCGCTCGGCTTGAACATGCTCCTGCACGGCAAAGTCCCGAATCCGTTGCATCCGCCGATTCCCGGCATCGCGCAAGTCCGCTCGATCTTCGCCGCCCGCCGCCGGCAGCCGACCCGCTGAACCATGTCCGGCTCGTTTCGCTTCCTCGAAGAGATCGCCGTGGCCGACGCCGCGTTCGAGGCCGTCGGCGATTCCCCGTCCGAGCTTTTTACGGCGGCTGCACAGGCGGTCGTCGAGACGATGGTGAAGCCATCGACTGTCGGCGACTCCTGGCGGTGCGTCGTTCAACGGGATGACGCGGAACTGTCCGATCTGCTGTTCGACTGGCTGGCCGAAATCGTGTATCGAAAAGATGCGGAGGCGGTCGTGTTCAATTGCGCACGGGCGGACGTCATCTATGACGCCGGGCGCCACGCGTGGCAGTTGAAGGGCGAATTGATCGGCGAGAGGATCGATCCCGACCGGCATGAGCTGCACGCTGACGTGAAGGCCGTCACGAAGCACCTGTATGACGTGCGTCAAGACGGACCGCGGTGGCGGGCGCGCGTTGTGCTCGACATCTAGAATAGTGCTGAGTGCTGAGTCTTGAGTGCTGAGTGAGAGAGAGTAGCAACGATCTGGATCGCCTCCTGGGCAGGAATCCGATCTGCGATGAAGCTGAACACTCACATGACGGTCAATCGGATCACGGATCAGGTGTGGGAGATTCCCGTGACCGAGAAGGACGGCATGCGCGTGCCGGCGAGGATCTACGCGTCCGAGCGGATCTTGACCGAGATGGACACCGGCGTGTTCGAGCAGGTGACGAACGTCGCCTGCCTCCCCGGCATTCGACGCTATGCCTTGTGCATGCCCGATGGCCATTGGGGCTATGGTTTTCCGATCGGCGGCGTCGCCGCGTTCGATCCCCGCGAGGGCGTGATCTCACCGGGCGGGGTCGGCTACGACGTCAACTGCGGGATGCGGCTGCTCAGAACCGATTTGACGTTGGAGGACGTCAAGCCGCGGCTCGAACAACTGATGACCGAACTGTTCCGCAAGGTGCCGGCCGGGGTCGGGTCGCGTGGGTTCGTGCGCGTGAATCGCCGGGAATTTGACGACGTCATGCGGCGCGGCGCGCGCTGGTGCATCGAGCGCGGCTACGGCTGGCACGAGGACCTCGAGCGGACCGAGGAGCAAGGGTGCATTCCAGGCGCCGATCCTTCAAAAGTGAGCGAGCATGCGGTTGAACGCGGCCACACGCAGCTCGGAACTCTTGGATCGGGAAACCACTACCTGGAGGTGCAGGTCGTGTCCAATGATCGGATCTTCGATCCTGAGACGGCCATGGTGCTCGGCATCACGGGCCAGGATCAAATCGTCGTGATGGTGCACTGCGGATCGCGGGGGTTCGGCCACCAGGTCGCGAGCGATTATCTCAAGGTGTTCGAGAAGGCGATGCGGCGGTACGGGATTACCGTGAAGGACCAACAGTTGGCGTGCGCGCCGTTTCGGTCGGTTGAAGGGCAGGACTACTTTGCCGCCATGAATTGCGCCGCGAACAGTGCCTTTGCCAACCGGCAGGTCATCACGCATCAAATCCGCGAGGCGTTTGCGGCGGTCTTCGGTCGATCGGCCGAGGAACTTGGGATGCACGTGATCTACGACGTCGCGCACAACATCGCGAAGGTCGAGCGGTACGAGGAAGGAGAATTGGTCGTGCACCGCAAGGGATCGACGCGCGCCTTTGGTCCGGGCCGGCCCGAGTTGCCGGAACGCTATCGGAAGACGGGTCAACCGGTCATCTGCGGCGGTTCGATGGAGACCGGATCGTACCTGCTCGTGGGGACGGAGCAGGCGATGCACGACACCTTCGGCTCGACGATGCACGGGTCCGGGCGCACGATGTCTCGGACGCAAGCGAAACGGACGGTCCGGGGCGAGCAGCTCAAGCGCGCCATGGCCGAACGCGGGATCATCGTGAAAGCGGTCTCGATGTCAGGGCTCGCGGAAGAAGCGGGCGCGGCCTATAAGAACATTTCCGACGTGGTGGAAACTGTTCATCTTGCCGGCATCACGAAAAAGGTTGCGGAACTGCGGCCGATCGGCAACATCAAGGGATGAGGCCGCCGAACGTCCAGCAGTTTGCCAAGGAGTGGATTGAAGCATGGAACCGGCATGATCTCGAGGCGATCCTCTCACACTATGCCGACGATGTCGTCTTTACTTCACCGTTCGTCGTGAGCTTGCTCGGCATCCCGGGCGGCACGGTGCGCGGCAAAGCCGGCCTTCGCACCTACTTCGCGAAAGGGCTGGCGGCGTATCCCGCGCTCCACTTTGAATCGATGCAAGTGTTGACCGGCGTCGACAGTGTCGTGCTGTATTATCGCAGCGTGAAGGACCTGCCGGCCGCCGAGGTCATGGCATTCGACGACAGAGGTTTGATCGTGAGGGTGCAAGCGCACTACACCGCCACCGACTGAGGTGACGGAAAAGTTGACAATGATCGCCGCGCGCGCCTGTTTTGAAACTGGGGCTCTAGAATTTCCAAGAGGTCGCGTTCTGGCATGCCCGATGCTTCTTTCTCTAGCAGCGAATAACTAGGTGGAGGTATCATGGGCAGGCTAGGCACCGCGATGATCGTCGGAATGTCGGCTGCGCTTTCCATGGCGTCCGTTGTACAGGCCGAGCACGATCTCGCGCAGCGTCTTCGCCATGACGCGCAGGTTCAGTCCAACAACGGCAAGTATGAGGACGCGCGGCAATTGCGGGCGATCGCCGATGCGTTGAAAGATAAAGATGCGTCCACCGCGCAGCAGGTCCAGGCGGAAATCACGAAAGGGAACCGGGACAAAGCGATGGACTTGCTGAAGGTCCGATAGAGGCCCACAGCCAAGAACCGCCGGTGGTGTCATTCAGCATGCGGATGTGTCGGAAGGCCACGCTCGCCTCTCTCCTTTGTCTTGTCTGGATCGCGTCGACCGCCGTCGTCTCCGCTCAGCCTACCACGCCGGCGTATTTTGTCAGCGAGTACCATGAGCTCGTCAAGAAGGCGACGCCGTTGCTGGAAGAGATTCGGGCCGCACGGCAGCGCGGCGAGCTGATCAAGCGCGACGACGTGTTACTCATGCGGAAAGCCGTCAGTGACTTGATCCGCAAGGTGCGCAAGTACGACCAGGATCATGTGCTCGCGGCCCGACGCAAAGGGCTGGCCTACGACGAACGCAGCGAGATCCTGACCGTGCTCCGCGCGTGTGATGCGATGAACCGCGTCTTGGATGCCGAGATCAAGGTGAACGACTGGTTGCAGCTCGTCCGCCGGTATGAGGACAGCTGGAAGCAGGCCGAGCAGGCGATGCCGGCGCCTTAGGTCGAGGCGATCGCCGGCTTGATGCGGTTGGCAAACGTCAATGTCACGTCGCCTCGCTCCACTTGCGGCACCTCCAGCAGACGGCGCGCGCAAAAGCCGGTCTGTTGCGCGACCAACAGTGCGGGGATTTGCGCGATCTGAATGTTGTAGAGATTGACCGAGTCGTTGTAGAACTCCCGCCGGTCCGCGATCGTGCTCTCCAAGGCGGAAATCCGCTCCTGCACGTGCAGGAACTCCTGATTCGCTTTCAGCTCCGGATACTGCTCGGCCACCGCGAAGAGCGTCCGCAAGGCACCCGTCAACTGATTCTCGGCGTGCGCTTTCTCATCCACCGTCCCGCTTCTGTCATAGAGGGAGCGGGCTTTCGTCACTGCCTGCAGCGTCTCCCGCTCGTGTCCCATGTAGCTGTTGCAGACCTCGACCAGTTTGGGCAATTCGTCGTGGCGTTGTTTGAGGACCACGTCGATGTTCGACCACGCCTTGTCGATATTGTTGGCCAGGCGAACGAAGCCGTTATACGTCGTCACGACGTATGCGATGATTCCCGCGACGGCGAACAACAAGAGAACGGTCACCACCATGAGCGTTGTCATAGGTACTCCTTGATGAGAGAGTTCACAGCGCTGGTCGTCCCCGAAACCCCGAGCCTCGAATCTTAACCTTCAGACCTTCTCACGTGTTCAACGTCCGACGCTCACGTACCAGGACAAGACGGCCCATACACACGCCGCGGTCAACGCCGGCCCACCGAAAAGCGCCGCAGCTGATTTCCATCGCAGCGCGGACAGCAGTGCCGACTCGCTCTGATCGGAGATGATGAATTCACCGTCGGGGCCGTGCCCGATAAAGAGGCGGCTCGCGTTGTCGCTGCGTCCGATGGCCGAGCTGTTCTCTTGCGCGCTGCCGAGGACGTACACCTCCTCGTCGGGAAGGATGAAGCCCTCGGTACATCGCATCGGCTTCTCCGAGAGCCATCCCGACGTCGTGATGCCGAGAGAAGCCAACCCCGAAGCGGCGGTCGGGGAAAGCGCACAACCGGGTCCGGATTGAAACCTGGCACGTGGCTCGATCATGAGGTGCGCTCCCACGGGGACAACCATGACCTCACCGGTGTCATCCCTGAGAAGGAAGGGCTGGTGCGATTGCCCTTTGGCGACCGTCACCCATTTGGTGCTTTTGCCCGTCCGCCGCTGTTCCTCCGCCTTGTAAAAGTAAAAGACACATGGCATGTCACCAAAGGGCGACGTCAGCAGTGGTCCGGCCGCCTCTGCGCGACCGATGATCTCCACCAGCCCCATGGCCAACGACCGGACCGTGGACGTGGGTGTGCTTTCGATCAGCCGGGCGCGGCGGTGCAATCGAAAACCGATGGCGAAGAGGATGATGCCGCCTAGCGTACCGAGCAGGAGCAGCACGAATTGTTCATCGGGAGGCCGGCTCAGCCGGCCCTTGAGGAAAACTTGGTGCAGGCCTTCCCCCCATGAGGACGGTGATCAGCAGAAACCCAATTCCGAGTACGAGGAGCCAATACAGCAGGTCGACGATCTGGACGGGGTGCCCTTCGCGTGCTGTCGGTCGGCGTCCGGTCTCGACCCGCGCGGCCGCACGGCGATAGAAGGAAGATTCGTCCAACCTGCCCGACACCCGGCCACCTCGGAAGTGTTCGTGCAGTCTGGTCAAAGCCCCGTTGGGAAACCATCCTCCTTGGCAACCGGGACATGTCAGGAGAACTTCATCGATCACACGTCGGCTCTGTAACGGAGCCGAACAGCGTGGACACTGACGCTCGGCATGACTCCCACTTGCCTGTTCATGCTCGACCGCGGCGCGAAAGGCCACTGCGTCATCGATGAACAGTGACGCCTCGTTGGTGTCGAGCCAGAGACCGTGAGCTTGAGCGCAGACATCGATCTGCGGGAGTTGAAGAGTCGAAATCTCGACCAGGCTGCTGCGGCACTGTGGACAATCCATAGAAAACCTTATGCCAAAAAAGTATAGCAGGCGACGCGAGCGGTTGGCGGCGTTCGTCCCTGTGATTCGAAGGCAGGGCTGTGCTAGGCTGAACGCTGGGAGGAATCGATGGCCTTGAAGTACGCCTTATATCCGGGGTGCGCGGCGAAAGGCGCGACCTCGGAACTCTATCAATCGACGATGGCGATCATCGGCCGGCTCGGCATTGATGTGGTCGAACTGACGGCTGCGTCCTGTTGTGGGGCCGGCGTGATCAGCGAGGCCGACGCGGATACGGCGCTGGCGCTGAATGCGCGGACGTTCGCGCAAGCCGAAGCGCTGGGTCTCGACGTCATGACGATTTGCGGGACCTGCCAGGGTATCATGAGCGCCGCGAACAACCGGCTGAAAGACGGGGCGACCCGCGATCGGATCAACCGGCTCTTAGCGTCCGACGGCGTGAGCTATCGCGGGACTGTGCAGGTGAAGCATTTGTTGTGGATCGTGGTACGGGAAATCGGGTTGCACCGGCTCCGGGAACAGGTCCGGGTGCCGCTTCAGGATCTCCGGATCGCGCCGTTCTACGGGTGCTATATCTTGCGTCCGTCGTGGGATCTGGGGTTCGATGATCCGGAGAACCCGACGTCGCTGGAGAAGGTCATTCAGGCGCTCGGCGGCGAATCCGTCACCTACGCCGGCCGCACGAAATGTTGCGGCTTCCCGGTCATCCTCGAAAAGGAAGCGATCGCGGTCGCGATGGCCGGCCGGAACATGAAGGAGGCGAAGGACGAAGGCGCGGATTGCATGGTGACCCCGTGCCCGCTCTGTCACATGAGCCTCGATATCTACCAAGAGCGGGCCGGGCAGTCCGTCCAAGCGCCGTTGAATCTGCCGATCCTCCATCTGCCCCAATTGATTGGGATGGCGATGGGCATTCCTGCAAAAGAGTTGGGCGTCGCCCGACACATTGTCCCGGTCGATTCGATTGTGCGGAAGGTTGAGAAGGTGGCGCGGCAGTAAGGGTGTCCCTTGCGATGACAAGGAGCAAGCATGAAGGTCGTGAGCCTCTCCGAGCATGCGCAGTTCAATCCTGAGAAGATGAAGAAGAACAACTTGTTTCAGACGCCGCGGTTCTTCTGCGATGTGTACTGCTTCGAGCCGGGGCAGGAGCAGAAGGGTCATGTGCATGGCGATCAGGACAAGATCTACCTCGTCTTGGACGGGCAGGGCACGTTCCGGGTTGGGAGCGAGGAACGCGTGCTTGGTCCCGGTCAGGCGACGATGGCGCCGGCGGGGGAAGAACATGGCGTTCGCAACTACTCATCCGGGCGTTTGAAAGTGCTGGTCTTCGTTGCGCCGAATCCTTCATGACGCCGGAGGCATGTCCCGCCGTCGCTCATCCACGAGGTCTTCTCCCGCCACCGACGCCGCCTCGCCTTACGGTGCCGCGCCATCCCCATAGTGCTGGACAAGGTACTCAATCAGCATGGCCTGCTCGGAAGGTGAAAGCGGCGCGCCCCAATGGACCATTTTCGTCACCACGCTGGTCCATCTGTCCCTGCTCAAGCGTTGCTGGGTCACGAGGTCGAGACTGTGACAGATCGCACAGCGACCGGTGAGTAGCTCGATGGCCGGATGCTCAACGGGGTCCTGAGGTGCCGCCCGCGGGAGAGAAGGTTCGCTTGCCCACGGTCCGCCATGCATGACCGCCGAAAGCAATAGGCCGACGGCGATGATCGTCTTCGCCCGCGCTCGGATCACGGACGCTGATCCACGATCGACACGTGAACGCGGTCGATTGCATTCCATAGATAGCCGCCAGGATTCCATGCTGTGGCGATCGGTTGCGTCTGCCCATCAGCCGAGGTGGCGCGTGACAAGATCGTACAGGGGCCCGGTCGTGCTGGCCGCCAGTGATATCGCCACTGACGCCACGCATAGGACTCAGACGGCCCGAACAATGTCGCTTCCTGCCAGCTTCCCGCTCCGTCGACCGACACCTCGACCCGTGCAATAGGGCCGGTACCGCTAAATGCCACCCCTTGAACGATCATATCTCCGATCTTGATCAGGCTGCCGTCGACGGGGAACGCGATCAGTGACTTGACCGGATAGGATTCGATCGGGCTCGAGGACGGCTCGCTGGTCGGCTTCGTTGAGGTCGATAGGCGATACGCGCTCTTCATGAAATACCCCTCGGCCTCATGTTCCTGCACGCGGATCGACGTGAGCCACTTCGTCCAGGCATCGCCGGCCCAACCCGGCACGACGAGACGGAGCGGCCCGCCGTGTAGCAGCGGGAGTGGTTCGTCGTTCATTCGATAGGCAAGAAGCGTGGCGGAGTCCATCGCTTTCTCGATCGGGATGCTGCGAATGAACGAGGGGACCGTCGGCAACAAGGGGCGATCGCTTCCCGTCAATTGCACATGATGGCCGTTGCCCTTCACGCCGGCCGCCTCGAGCACGTCCCGGAGTCGCACGCCGGTCCAGCGGGCATTGCCGACCGCGCCTTTTTCCCACTGGGCGCCGGGCACCTTGGGGGAGAAGAAGGCGCGGCCGTTGCCGGAGCATTGCAGGAGCGCGGCCTGCGTGACGGCAGGGAAGCGGGTGAGGTCGGCCAGCGAGAAGACCGACGAGCGGGTCACTTCGCCCTCGATGGTCAGACGCCATTCATGAGGATCGGCCGTGTCCGGCGGGCCGAAATGGCTGCGCACGAAAAAGCGATCGAGCGGGGTGATCCATGTCGTAAAGTCCGTCACCGGTGTTTCGTAATTGACTGGCCGCGCGACGCGGGTGATGAGCGGGGGTGGGCGGTCGTCGGCTCGCGCTCTTGACGAGAGCACAAGGGACAGCGGTCCATTGGTCAGAGCCAATAGACCGACTTCGGAGAGTCGAGCGAGGAGCCAGCGGCGTGACACCGCGCGATCGCTATGGTCTGACACGAGCGATGGCAAGAAGGGATAATGCTGTCACTATGATTGTCGAGAGGCCGGAGTGGCGTCAAGGTGCGGGACGAGTGGGTCAGGAGTGCGGACGCAGCCGGCGAGCGAATCGCCCGCCGGCTGCAGGCACAACTTAGGGAACGGCCGGCGCTGTAATCCCGGGCGGTGGGATCTCGAGTTTCCACGGTGTCTGTGGCATGAGCGGCGCCGGTTTCGCATCAGGTCCGACGACGAGGACCGCGATCGCGCCTCGCAGCGCGCCGGTCAGCGAGTGCGTGACGAGGGGGTAGGCGCCGGCTGATTCGGCGACGACGTCGAACGTCGCGGCGCTCCCCGGACCGATGACATAGGTCTGCACGCCGCTCAGCTTGTTGTGCGGGTTGCCGCTTTCGTAGACGTTGTCCCAAATCTCGCCGATCGGATGGAACGCTGAGAATTCGTTTGGGCCGGCATTGACGAAATAGATCCGCACACGCTCACCCGGCTTCGCCTCCAACGGCTTTCCGCCGGTGACGAAGGGGTGATACTTGAACACGCCGCCGTTGAAAATGATGTGATCGAACTTGCGGTCGAACATGCCCTGCACGTCGTCCGGGTTCTTGAACAATTCCGATTGCACGAGGACGTATTCACGATCCGCCTTGGGCCAGCCTTTCAAATCTTTCGGATCGACGATGATCGCGCCGAACATGCCCCGCGCCACGTGTTGGATCATCGGCGGCGCGCCGCAATGATAGAAGAAGACGCCGGGTTTCTTCGCCACGAAGGTATAGCTGATGGTTTCCCCGGGATTGATCGCGCGATAGTTCTTGAGGAAATCGATTTCCGCCGCGTGGAAATCCATGGCGTGCGGGTAGGTGTTCTCCTTCGGGTTCGTCAGCGTGAACTTCACCGTGTCACCTTCGACCACGCGGATGACCGGACCCGGGAACTGCCCGTTGAAGGTCCACGCCTTGTAGATATCGCCGCCGCCGTCGATCACCACCTCGGTTTCAACGGCGGTCATATTGACCTCGTGCGTTTTGGCGTACGCCGTCTGCCCAACAAGGGAAAGCGTGATTACCGCTGCGGCGAACTTCCAGCCGGAAGTGCCTGCAAGCTGTCGTCTCGACATTGGTCTCCTCCTTCTGCTTCTGATGAGAGAACTGGAACCGCCAGAGCATACGGAGAAGCGCCAGAGAAAAATATGACCGATATCATGTTTTTGAAATCGCGAGGAGGCGTGGTGACCGCTATGAAGCGGTAGGAGAAGGTCCGGCGAGTTGAATGAGTTTCGTGAGGTTCAGAACGACGAGACGTTTCGCGGTGCCGCTCACCAAGCGCGCCTGACGGAAGCGGCTCATGATTCGGATCGCGGTCTCGGTCGTGATGCCGACCATGTTGGCCATATCTTCCCGCGTGAGGCGAACCGTCAGGCGGTAGGCGTCGCCTTCGGGGATGCCCGATCGTTGGACGAGATTGACGAGCAGGCCGGCGAGCCGCTGCTCGGCGCGATCGAGCGCGAGCACCTTCGTCTGTTCCTGCGCTTCCTTGAGCCGGCTGCCGAGATACTTGATGACCTCCAGGGCGGCGTCCGGATTGCGCCGGAGGACGTCGAAATAGGTTTTTTTATGAAGGCGAAGGATGCGGACGTCGCCGATCGGCTGGGCACACCCCGGATGCGGCGCACCGTCGAAGACCGCGGCCTCGCAGCAGAACAGATCGCCCGGCATGAGGACCTTCATCGTCACCTCTTTGCCGTCGGCGGACGTCTTCACGCATTTGACCGAGCCTTCCTTCACGACGTGGAAGTACTCGGTGGGATCCCCTTCCCGGAAGATGAACTCGCCTTTCCGGTAGCAGGTCTCGGTCGCTTCGCGTTCGAGCCGTTGACGATCCCGACCCTTGACGAGATTGAAGAGCGGGATCGTCTTGAGTGGGTCGGCGGGCTTCATCTAGCAGACTGTTGAAAAACGATACCCGGTGCAACGTGAACAGAAAGAGCACTGCAGAATGTTCAAAAAGGCTGTCCATTTCACCCGCCCGCCGCAGGCGCGCCTAGACATGCCACTTCCCGGCCAGGCCGCAGTGAGGCGCACGGCGTCACGGATAAGTGACGCCACATTTGTGCGCGCCCGCGAGTTGGTGAGCGGGCAGTGTCTGTGCGAGACGTACTTATTTTCACCCGCCCACCGCGAGCCCGCCAGGACGGCCTCTTTCCCGGGCTTGTACGTTGGGCCTTCGAACGATGCGAGGTGCGCCAGGCGAGGAATAACTCGCCTCATGTTTGCGCACGGGCGCGAGGTGGTGAGCGCCCAGTGTCTTAGAAAGCTGGCGGCCTTTTTCAACATCCTGCTAGACGAGGCGCTTGACGATATCGACGATCGCTCTTGCGCTGATGCCGTAGCGGTCGAGCAGTTCCTCTGGCTTCCCGCTGTGCGGAATTTCACGGACGGCCATCTTATGGACGCGCACGCCTTCGCTGCCCACCGCGCCGAGCACCGCGTCCCCCAGGCCACCATGGGCATAGTGGTCTTCCACGGTCAGCATGAGTCCGCGCGTGGCCCGCGCGCTTTCCAACAAGGTCTGGCGATCGATCGGCGCGATGCTGTAGAGATCGATCACGCGCACGGCGATCCCGGCCTTCTTGAGCTCGTCGTGTGCTGTGAGCGCCTCGAAGAGCGTGACGCCGGCGGCGACGATCGTGATCCGGTCCTCGGCGCTCCGCCGGACCACTTTCGACCCGCCGATCTGGAATGCCTCGTCATTGCCGTACAGAATCGGCGATTTCGGCCGGCCGGTCCGGATGTACACCATGCCGCGGTGCGAAGCGGCCAACTCCACCAGCCGGTGCGTACAGACCGCATCGGAGGGGTACAGGACCGTCACACCGGGTTCCGCCGCCATCATCGCCAAATCCTCGAGCCCCATCTGTGACGGCCCGTCCTCGCCGATGCTCACCCCCGCGTGGGAACCCATCAATTTGATATTGGCTTGGCTGATGGCCGCCATGCGGATGAAGTCATAGGCGCGCGTCAAGAAGCAGGCGAACGTGGCGGCGAACGGAATCTTCCCACACGCGGCGAGCCCGACAGAGGCGCCGACCATGTTCTGCTCGGCGATGAAATTCTCAAAGAATCGATCGGGGAATTGCTTGCCGAACTTGTCCGTGTACGTCGAGTTCTTCACATCGGCATCGAGCGCGACGACCTGCGGGTTCGCCTCACCCAATAGCGCGAGGGCCGCGCCGAATGCTTCGCGGGTCGCGACCGAGTCGCCCGGCTTATAGGTGGGGGCCGCCATCGGCTTGGCCGGCTTGGCGCCGTTCACGTGGGCTTGCGGCCGCGGGATCTGCAGGGTCGTGGTCGATTGGCGCAACTGCCGCGTCAGTTCGTCGGCGGCTTTTTGCGTGTCCTCGCCCTTCTTGAGCGGCTTTCCATGCCAGTCGGGCTTGTCCTCGATCATTGAGATGCCCTTGCCTTTCAGCGTGCGGGCCAAGATGACGCTCGGCCGGCCCTTCGTGAAGGCCGCTTCTTCGAAGGCCGCGAGGATTTTGGCCATGTCATGGCCGTCCACCACGATGGCATGCCAGCCGAATCCGCTCCAGCGCGACCGATACGCCTCCATGTCGTGCTGCAACATCGTCGGATCGCTCTGCCCGAATCGATTGATATCCACGATCGCGCAGAGGTTATCCAGTGCGTAGTGACGCGCGACTTCCGCCGCTTCCCACACCGAGCCTTCAACGGACTCGCCGTCACCCATCAGCACGTAGATTCGCACGGGCGAGCGGTCCAAGCGTTTCGCGTTCAGCGCCATGCCGACACCGGCTGGGAGCCCTTGTCCCAGTGACCCGGTCGCGATATCGACGAAGGGCAGCCGGGGAGTCGGGTGGCCTTCGAGATCGGAGTTCAGCGTCCGGAGTCGCATCAATTCGGATGGATCGAACAGCCCGGCCTCGGCCCACGCGGCATAGAGCAGCGGCGCAGCGTGGCCTTTGGAGAGGATGAAGCGATCGTTGCTCGGGTTCTTGGGTTGCTTCGGATCGTACCGCATGACGGAAAAGAACAGGGCCGCCACCAGATCGGCGGCCGAGGCGCAACTCGACGGGTGCCCGCTACCCGCTTCGCTCGTGGCCCGCACGCTCTCGATACGGAGTGTGGTCGCCTTGTTCCCGAGCGCCGTAATCAACGCATCTTCGGTCATTCTTGCAGTCATGAGGCTGTCTCCTTCGAAGCGATCGTAGGCGATTGATGGGCTACAGGATGGTAACTACGTTCTAACAAACCGGCGCGCAGCGCGTCAATTGCAGGCCTTACGGCGTCAACGGCGTGTTGATCGGTGCCGGTACGGCGGGCGACGGCAAGCGGTCATGCGGGAGGATGCGGAACTGTGTGATCGCGTATGACACCGGCTGTCCCACGCCGAAGCGCCGCTGGCGAAACTCCTCCTTGTTCATTCGAGAGCGCAGGATCAGGCCGCCGCTCGTTTCGATCTCCAATCGGTACGCGACGCCCAAGAAGAAGATGTGCCGCAAGCGCGCTTGCTGGCGAAAATGGTTGGGGTCTTCGGAGATTTTCACGTAGTACGGACGAAATCCGATCCGGATTCGGTCGCCGTCCGCATAGTCGGGGGCCGGAAACTCCAACTCGCGCACGTGGGCAAGCCCGTGCTTCACTTCCGCCTCGACGATGTTCATCGAGCCGATGAACCGCGCGACGAATTCCGTCGCGGGCTCCTCATACACTTCGGCCGGTGAGCCGACCTGCTCGAGCCGGCCTTTCGAGAAGACGATCAAGCGATCGGACACCTCCATCGCCTCTTCTTGATCGTGAGTGACGAAGAGGCTCGTCACGTTGAGATCGTCGTGCAGCCGAATCAACCATTCTCGGAGCTCCTGGCGCACCTGTGCGTCGACCGCGCCGAACGGCTCATCGAGCAGCAAGACGCTCGGCCGAGGGGCGAGCGCGCGGGCGATCGCCACACGCTGCCGTTGACCGCCCGACAACTGATGAGGGTATCGGTCGGACAAGCCGGACAAGCCCATCAGGCTCAGCAGATCGGAGACCCGGCGGGTGATCTCGGCCCGGGACCATTTGCGGATGCTGAGGCCGAAGGCGATGTTGCCGGACACGGTCATGTGTTTGAAGAGCGCGTAATGCTGAAAGACGAACCCGATGTTCCGCCGCTGCACGGGAAGGTCGTTCACGCGCACGCCGTCGATGAAAATCTCCCCGGCCGTCGGCCTTTCCAGCCCGGCGATCATCCGCAACACCGTCGTCTTGCCGCTGCCGCTCGGTCCAAGGAGTCCTAACAGCTCTCCCTCCCGCACGGCGAAGGACACCTGCGACACCGCGTCGACATTGCCAAACTGCTTCGAGAGGTTGCGGACCTCGATCTTCACGCCATCACCTCACGCTGCTCGGTCAGTGTCGCGCGGCGCACCTTGACCGCTTCCAGCGCGACTAGAATGAGGAACGAGACAGCGAGCAAGACGACGGCGACGCTGTACGCGCCCACGTAATTGAAGTCGACATAGTTTTGATAAATGTGAAGCGTCGTGGTCTGGGTCATCATCAACACGTTGCCGGAGACGACCAGGATGGCGCCGAACTCGCCGATGGCCCGCGCGATCGTGAGCGTGGCCCCATAGAGCAATCCCCAGCGAATCGACGGCAACGTCACGCGCAGGAAAATCTGCCATTCGTTGGCGCCGAGCGTGCGCGCGGCTTCCTCGCTCTCGGTGCCCAATGTGGTGAGGAGCGGGGTGAGTTCCCGCACGACGAACGGAAACGTCACGAACAGCGTCACGATGACCATCGCGGGTAGCGCATACAGCACTTTGATATCGAGACTCCCCAGCCAGGTCCCAAGAATCGTATTCGGACCGAAGAGGAGGATCAACATGAACCCGGTGATAACCGGAGAGACCGCGAACGGCAAATCGATCAAGCCGCTGAACAGTGTTTGTCCCCAAAACCGTTGGCGCGCGAGCACGAGCGCGGTGATCGTCCCGAGTACGAGATTCAGGATAAGGACGAGGATCGTGATCTCGGCGGTCAACCAAAATCCGTGCACGGCTTCCGGCCGCGTGACCTCGTGCCAGAACGTGGCCAGCCCTTCGCCGAAGGCTTGGACACAGAGATAGACGATCGGGCCGATGAGCAGCACCGTAAAGTAGAGCCAGACGACGGCGATCATGAGGAGGCGCATGGTCTGTTCAATGGCGAGTGTCTACTGCGATGGGTTGAGGGCTCACGAGTCGGCGACGTGCAAATGTGGGCACGCGTTCACCGGGCGGGCGCGTCAATCGTTCGAGCAATATGAGGGCGAGAAAGGAGATCAGCAGCACGACGACCGACACGGAGGTGGCGCCCTGCGGGTTGTAGCTTTCGATCTCGCCGTAGACATAAACCGAGGCGACCTGCGTCTTCAGCGGGATGTTTCCGGCCACGATCACGATCGCGCCGAATTCCCCGAGCGCCCGGACGAACGTGAGAAAGATGCCGGTCAGCAGCCCCGGAAGGACCGATGGGAGGGTGACGCGCCAAAACGTCGCCCACGGACCGGCGCCGAGCGTGTAGGCCGCCTCCTCTTGGTCGTGCTCGCGCTCCGCCAACAGGGGCTGGAGGGCCCGGATCGTGAACGGCATCGTGACGAACAGCATGGCGAGGATGATGCCAGGGACATTATAGAGAACCTCGACCCCGCTCTCCTTCAACCAGGCGCCGAGCGGTGTCGTCGTGCCATAGAGCGCGGCGATCATCAGACCGGCCACGAGCGTCGGAATCGCGAACGGCAAATCCACCAAGGCGTTCAGCAACGCACGCCCCGGAAACTCATAACGGACGAGGACCCAGGCAGACAGCGTCCCGAAGAGGCCGTTGATGGCCGTCGCGATCAGCGCGGCCTCGATCGTCAGCAGAAGGGCCGTCCTCGCCTGTGGTTGCTGAATGTCCTCGATGAAGCGCCCAAGGCCATCCTCAACGGATTGATAGCCGATCGCGAGCAGGGGAAGCAGGATCAGACACGCCACATACCCGATGGCGGCTGAACGAAGCGCCAGCTTGGTCAGGGTGTGAGGGGTCACGTGCCGCGGCTCCTCATTCGCCGCGCGCCAATTCTTCGACCGCCCGGACCCACACGCCTTGCGGACCGAACAGACGAGTCGCAATGGCATCCCAGCCGCCGAGGTCGGCGATCGTGAACAGCGCCGCCGGCTGGGCAAAGGCTTTCGCTGCCGCCGGGGACGTCCGCTCCGGGGAGGCCGGGCGAAATTCATAATCGGCGAAGGCGCGCTGCGCCTCATCGCTGTGCAAAAACGCCACGAACGCATCGGCAATGTCTCGGACGCGGTGCTTGTCGGCATAGCGGTCGATCACCGCGGCGGGATTTTCGATCAGGATCGTTTCGGCAGGGACGATGACTTCCATGGGCCGGCCGGCCTTCACCCGTGGCAGCAATTCGTTTTCGTACGTGATGAGCACGTCGCCGATCCCACGCTCGAACGTGGTGACCGATTCGCGGCCGCTCTTGTCCATGACCTTCACGTTTTTTTGGATGCGCTTCAGCAGACTCGCGGCATACACATCGGGGGCGCTGCCTTGCTTCGCGGCAAGCTTGAGACCGGCGCCGTAGATCGCGATCACGTCCCACATGGCGCCCCCGGATGTTTTCGGATTCGGGTAGAGGACTTCGACGCCGGGCTTGGCCACGTCCTCCCAGGTCTTGATCCCTTTGGGATTCCCCTTGCGCACGCCGAACGCGACGACCGACGCCGTCACGTTTCCGCGATCGGGATCCTTGCGCCAGTCGTGCGTGAGCAGCCCGGCTTTCGCGACTTGGTCGAGATCGCCTTCGACGGACAAGGCCGCGACGTCTGCTTCGAACCCGCCGATGATCGCGCGGGCTTGGGCGCCGGATGCGCCGTACGACGTTCGCACACGCAGTTCTTGTCCGGTTCGCTGTTTCCATTGTTGCTTGAACGCGGGGATGAGCCGGTTCTCGTACACTTCCTTAGGGACGCTGTAGATTGCAATGACGAGGTCGCGCGTCTCCGCCGCTTCAAGTCCAGAGGAAGAGGCGAGGGCGGCGAGAACTGAGAGCGCGACCAGCGGGAGGAGTCGAGCCGTCATCCAGCGAAGCATCGGATGATCAACCAAACGGTCAACGTGTGCCATGTGACAAGATCCAGTGGCCCTGCTCGGCGAAATCTTTCAACGTGTAATTGTCCAGAATGTCGGCGATTGCGTTCCGAACGTTCAGCATGACGCCTTGAATGGGGCAGCCATGCGGCTCTTTCTCGTCGGCGTAGGGGCAGTCATGGCACTTTTGATACGCCGTCTTGCTCACACACGCGATCGGCGCGAGCGGCCCATCGAGGATGCGAATGACCTGGCCCAACGTGATGTCTTCTGGGGGTTTGATCAGGGCGTAGCCCCCACCGACACCTCGTCGGCTCGCCAGCAGCCCGGCGTTCTTGAGCGAGAGCAAGATCTGCTCGAGGAACTCGACGGGGATGCGTTGACGTTGGGCGATCTCGTGGCGCTGGAGCAGGTGGCGTCCGTACTGCTTGGTCAATTCGATGAGCGCACGCAGGCCGTACTCGCTTTTTTTGGAGAGCTTCATTGTCGAGTTAGTCAGTTCAGAATTTGCACAATACGCGGTGGGCGCCGCCGAGGTCAAGAGCGCACACAAGAGCACGCACTCCGATTGAGGCAGACAGCCTAGAGATTCGAGTGTATGACTACTGCGCGAAACATCGCAGACTGTAGGCGGTTCGCTTCTTGACAGTCCGCAAAACTTCTTGTTAGCTTGGCACCGGTTCGATGCGAACCCTCGCACGCCCGGTCCTAGAATCTCCATGACAGGGATGCCTTCGTGACCTTCCAGGACCTGATCCTGTCCCTCAACCGGTACTGGGCCGACCAGGGCTGCGTCCTTCACCAACCCTACGACTTGGAAATGGGGGCCGGAACCTTCCATCCGGCGACCTTTCTGCGCGCACTTGGCCCTGAACCGTGGCGATCGGCCTACCCGCAACCGTGCCGACGCCCAACGGACGGGCGGTACGGTGAAAATCCGAACCGGCTCCAGCACTACTATCAATATCAGGTCGTGCTGAAGCCATGTCCGGACGACATTCAAGACCTGTATCTCGAGAGCTTGCGCGTGATCGGGATCGATCCACGCCGGCACGATGTCCGGTTCATGCAGGACGATTGGGAGTCGCCGACACTCGGAGCCTGGGGGCTGGGCTGGGAAGTCCGTTTGGACGGGATGGAAATTACTCAGTTCACCTACTTTCAGGAGATCGGCGGGTTGGAACTCAATCCCGTTACGGTCGAGATTACCTACGGGACCGAGCGGCTGGCGATGTATCTTCAGCAGGTGGACAACGTCTTCGCTCTTGCGTGGACGGATGGGATCAGCTACGGCGACATCCATCATGAGACCGAGGTTCAGTTCTCGACCTACAATTTCGAGCAAGCGGATGTCGCGCTGCTCCAGCGGACCTTTCAGGGCTTCGAGGCTGAATCGAAACGGCTGCTGGCTCAAGGCTTGGTCCTCCCGGCTTACGACTGCTGCATCAAGACGTCTCATCTCTTCAACCTGCTCGATGCCCGCGGGGCAATCAGCGTCGCGGAACGCACCGGGTACATCGCCCGCGTTCGTGCACTCGCCCGCGCCTGCGCCGAGGGCTATGTCAAAGACAGAGAACGGCTTGGCTTCCCGCTGCTGAACGCGTCGAATCGCCCGCGCAAAACTGTGGCCCGGTGACGTGATGGCAAAACAGGCGAAGACGGCCAAAGAGTCGAAGGCAAGCGCGGCGGACCTTCTCTTCGAAATCGGCACGGAAGAATTACCGTATCAATTCGTTCGGCCCGCATTAGGCAGCCTCGACGAATCGGCCCGTCGTCTTCTTGACGCCCAGCGGCTGTCCTTTGGCGCGCTTCGCACGCTCGGCACGCCGCGGCGTCTCGTGCTGATCGTTGAGGGACTCGCGGTTCGGCAGGCGCCTGCGACCACCGAAGCGCTCGGGCCACCGAAGGCCGCCGCGTATGACGCCGTGAGGACACCGACGAAAGCGGCGCTCGGATTTGCCGCCTCCCATCAGGTCAAGGTCGAGGAGCTGGAGATTCGGCAGACACCGCGCGGCGAATACGTCTGTGCCGTGAAGCGGGACCCGGGACGGAGTACCCAGTCCGTGTTGCCCGGTCTGTTGGCGGAACTCATCGGGTCACTCTCGTTTCCCAAAGCCATGCGATGGAATGCCGCGGGGGTGCGTTTTGCGAGGCCGATCCGGTGGATGACGGCGGTCTACGGGGGACGCACCATCGAAGTGAACTTCGGGGGCCTTATTGCCACCAATCGGACCCATGGTCATCGGTTTCTGGCGCGTAAGGGAGGCAAGTCGCCACAAGGACTTCCGGTCACAGACGTCAAGCAATACATGAAGGTTCTCGAGGCGCACGGGGTTATCTGTGACCCGGAGGCGCGCCGCGCGATGATCCTGTCGCAGCTCGCCGAGTTGGCGAAGTCGGCCAAGGGGAACGTACATCGCGACGACGAGCTGCTGGAGCAGGCGGTCTACACTGTCGAATACCCGCATGCCGTGCTCGGCGGCTTCAACCCCACGTACCTTTCGGTCCCGAAGGAAGTGTTGATGACGGCGATGAAGGAGCATCAGGGCTTCTTTTCACTCGTGCGGAAGGATGGCTCGCTGCTTCCGAACTTCATCTCCATCACGAACATGAAGCTCACGGACATGCGGCTGATCCGGGAGGGCAACGAGCGGGTACTGGCGGCGCGGCTGGCCGATGCCAAATTCTTCTTTGACGAAGATCGCAAACTGAAGCTCGCCGACCGGCTGGAACGGCTCAACGGGGTGACGTTCCACCAAAAGCTCGGCACGATTGCGCAGAAGGTCGAGCGGATGACGGATTTGGCAGGCTATCTCGCCTCGGCGCTCGGCCATCGCGAGTTGATCGAGCAGAGCCGGCGTGCCGCACACCTGAGCAAGGCGGATCTCGTGACGGGGCTCGTCGGCGAATTCCCCACCCTTCAAGGCGTGATGGGCGGCGAATACGCCAGGCATGACGGGGAGTCGGATGAGGTGGCGCTTGCCATTCGCGATCATTATCTGCCCAAGGCCATGGAGGGCGAGCTTCCGGAAACGCTCACCGGCAAGATCGTCTCGCTGGCGGACCACCTCGATTCGATCGTCGCCTTCTTTCACGTCGGTATCGTGCCGACCGGCTCGGAAGACCCGCTCGCGCTCCGACGCCACGCTTCGGCGGTGGTGCGACTGATCGTCGAAGGCCGGCTGGCGGTGAATCTGGTGGAAGTGGTGCGGCATGCCAAGGGCCTTGTCGAAACCCAAGGCTTTCGGGCGTCGGGGTCGGCCGATGCGCTTGAGTTCATCGGGGAGCGGCTGCGGTATTATGCGAGGACCCTTGACCGGGTCCGCGAGGACCTCATTGACGCCGTACTCAAGCCCGCCCTGAGACGCGACCGCGAGCGGTTCGACCTCTCGGCTTTACGCGAACGAATGCTCGCGCTCCAGGACATCGCCCAGAGCAAAGAGTTCGATCCGCTGATCGTCGGATTCAAGCGAGCCCACCGGATTGTCGAGAAAGAGCAGTGGACGCATGAGGACGTGAAGCCGGATCTCTTTCAGCACCCGGCCGAGGGCGAACTGTACAAGTCGTTGCTCCAGGCTCGGGAGGTTGTCGAGCCGGCGCTGGCCGGCGGCGATGATCGGCGCGCCCTGGCCGCGCTCGTTGCGATGAAGCCGGCGATCGATGCGTTCTTTACGGGCGTCATGGTCAATGCGGAGGATCCCGCACTCCGCGCCAATCGGTTGTCGCTACTTGCTGCTGTGGATCGGCTCTTTCTCAGTGTCGCCGATTTGTCGTTGATCTCGGTTCAAGGATCGTAGCATGGGAGCGCTGGCGGCCTTGCAGGAAGAGCACATTCGTCATGCCGTCGAGACCCCCGCGCTGACGGACGAGGACGCGGCCCGCCTCCGGCGCTATAACGTCCTGGTCAGCATCGCGCTTATGGTTGTCTGTAACGTCGTCTTCCTCGGCGGCCTGTGGGTGACCGGACTCAAGTTGGATACGCTGGTGCGCATCCCCGAGATTTTCAATCCGACACGCGACGTTTGCTTGCGGTTCATTTGGCGGCCGGTGGAGGGCGGCGACCAGCCGGCGCGCGTATGCTCGGAATGGATCAATCTATCCGACCCGTCGGGGAATACCCACAAGATCCAGAAGGAAACGGAAGTCGTCAAAGGCGGGGACGGCCGCCTGTATTTCGAGCACGGCGCGCGCGTGGATTATCGCTTATTCGTTTTCATCGCGTTTGTCGTGGCGATCATCGTCGTCGGAGTCCGAACCAAACGGTATCTGCTCGCACGCTATCGCCGTCAGCTCATCGACAGGCACTCGTCATTCGATCTTTCATCGCAATCATGAGTAACAGCAGGACCTTCACAATGATCGTTGACGTCCTGCTCAAGAGAGGGTAGCCGTGGCGACCAAGAAATATGTGTATTACTTCGGCGACGGAAAAGCCGAAGGTACCGGAGACATGAAAGAACTGCTCGGCGGGAAGGGCGCGGGCCTGGCCGAGATGACGAACCTTGGCATTTCCGTGCCGGCCGGGTTCACGATCACCACCGAGGCCTGCATCGAATATTACAAGCGGGGGAAGGCGTACCCGCCCGGCCTGTGGGAAGAGGCGCTTCATGCGCTCAAAAAAGTCGAGCGGTCGATGGGCTCGCGATTCGGCGATCCGGCCAACCCGCTGTTGGTGTCAGTCCGTTCAGGCGCGCGGGCGTCGATGCCCGGCATGATGGATACCGTTCTGAACGTCGGGCTCAACGATCGCACCGTGGAGGGCCTGACCGCGAAAACTCGCAACGAACGATTCGCGCTCGATAGCTATCGCCGGTTCATCACGATGTTCGGCAGCATCGTCATGGGCATCAGCCGGCATCATTTCGAAGACGTGCTGGATCGCAAGAAGGAAGAGGTCGGCGCGAAGCTCGACACCGATCTCGACGTCAAGGCGCTCAAGGATCTCGTCATCCGTATGAAGGCGGTCGTGACGAGGGAATCGGGCCGGGCGTTTCCCGAGGATCCGTTGGAGCAGTTACGGATGGCGATCAACGCGGTGTTCGCCTCCTGGTACGGGGCAAGAGCGGTCACGTATCGGCGCCTCTACAACATCCCGGATAGCTGGGGAACCGCCGTAAGCGTGGTCGCCATGGTCTTCGGCAACATGGGCGAGACCAGCGGCACGGGCGTCGCGTTTACTCGCGATCCCGCCTCGGGCCAACGGACGTTCTTCGGCGAGTTCCTGTTCAACGCACAGGGCGAGGATGTGGTCGCCGGGATTCGCACACCGCTGCCCGTGAACGCGCTCGCCAAATCGCTCCCGCAAGCGCACAAGGGGCTGACCGAAACATACAGGAAGCTCGAAAGGCACTACCGCGACATGCTCGACCTGGAGTTCACGATCCAGGAAGGCAAGCTGTACATGCTCCAGACACGAGTCGGCAAACGAACCGGCATCGCGGCCGTGCGCATCGCCTATGAGATGGTGAATGAAGGGTTGATCACGAAGCAAGAAGCCGTGATGCGGGTCAGTCCCGATCAGCTTTCGCAATATCTCTATCCGATCTTCGATACGACGGAGGAAGGCAAGCATCCTCCCATCGGGAAGGGTTTGCCGGCCGGGCCGGGGGCGGCGGCAGGAAAGATCGCCCTCACGCCCGACCGCGCGGTCGAGATGCATGCGCGTGGCGAACGGGTCATTCTGGTCCGGCAGGAGACGAGCCCCGACGACATTCACGGCATGCATGCGGCGCAAGGATTCCTCACCGCGCGTGGCGGCATGACCTCGCACGCAGCCGTCGTCGCCCGGCAGATGGGCAAGGTCTGCGTCGCCGGCTGCGAAGCCGTGGACGTCGAGGACGGCAACCGGGTAAGGATCGGCGGCCTGACGTTGAAGGAGGGCGACGCTCTGTCGATCAACGGATTCAGCGGGAACGTCTACAACGGCGATATCCCGGTCGTCGAATCCGAAGTGATCCAGGTCATTCAGGGCAAGCTTGATGCGAAGCGGTCCGAGAAGTACCGGATCTTCGCGACGTTCCTCAAATGGGCGGATGAATTCCGGAGCCTCAAGGTCAGGGCGAACGCCGATATTCCCGATCAGGCGCGCATCGCGCGGGGGTTTGGGGCCGAAGGCATCGGCCTCTGCCGCACGGAACACATGTTCTTCGCCGAGGACCGGATCCCCATCATGCAGAAGATGATTCTCGCGCGTACCCGCGAAGAACGTGAGCGGTATCTCGAACAGTTGCTGCCGTTGCAACGGCAAGACTTCATCGGGCTGTATCGTGAAATGGAAGGATACCCGGTCACCATTCGCCTGCTCGATCCGCCGCTCCATGAGTTCCTTCCGCACCGGGAGGAGTTGATGGTCGAGATCGCAAAACTCGAGCTGACCGGCGCGCAAGCGGAGGTCATCGAGGAGAAGCGACTGCTGTTGGAGCGGGTGGAGGAGTTGCACGAGTTCAATCCGATGCTGGGTCTCCGCGGCTGCCGCCTCGGTATCACGATGCCGGAAATCACCCGAATGCAGACGCGCGCCATCATCGAAGCGGCGTGCGAGATTTCGCGCGAAGGCAAGAAGATTATCCCGGAGATCATGATCCCGCTCGTCGGCATGGTATCCGAGATGAAGGCTCAGAAGGACCTGGCTCGGGAGGTGGCCGAGGAGACCTTCAAGCACTGCGGGATGAAACTGCCCTATCTCGTCGGGACCATGATCGAATTGCCGCGAGCCGCCGTCACCGCCGGTCGGATCGCCGAGCAGGCCGAGTTCTTCTCGTTCGGCACGAATGACCTCACGCAGACGACGTTCGGCTTTTCGCGTGACGATGCGGCCAAGTTCGTGGCCTTTTACATGAAGCGACAGGATGCCTGCCCCAAGTGTCTCAGCCCGCAAGTCAATTGGAAGGAGATGGTCTGCCAAAGCTGCGGGAGCCACATCGAGCAGAAAGCCGACAACATCCTGGATGCCGATCCCTTCGCCGTCCTGGATCGAGAAGGCGTCGGCGCGATGATGCGGATGGCGATCGCCGACGGCCGTGCGACGCGTCCTGACATCAAGTTGGGCATCTGCGGCGAACACGGCGGGGATCCGAGCTCGGTCGAATTCTGCCATCAACTCGGTCTCGATTACGTGAGTTGCTCGCCGTTCCGCGTGCCGATTGCCCGGTTGGCGGCCGCGCAAGCGGCCATTGGCGGTGCCAAGCCGAACAAGGCTGTGGCCGTCGAGAAGTCCCCCAAGCGCGCGGGCGGTAAGCCGAAGCCTACATCGCGACGCGCGCCGAAGCCTCGGCGCAAGGCGTCGACCTCCCGATCACGGTGACGACCGACCGCGATGTCTTCTACATGCGCCGTGCGTTGCAGCTTGCCGCGCGCGGCCGCGGTCGCACCACGCCAAACCCGATGGTCGGGGCCGTAATCGTGAAGGGGAGCCGGATCCTCGGCGAAGGCTATCATCATCGCGCCGGCGAGCCCCACGCGGAAATCCTCGCGCTGCGCGCCGCGGGGTCCCGAAGTCAAGGCGTCACTCTCTATGTGACCCTCGAACCGTGCTCGCATACCGAAAAGCGAACGCCGCCCTGCGTACCGGCCGTGATCGAGGCGGGGGTTCAACGCGTTGTGATCGCCATGCGCGATCCGAATCCCCTGGTCCGTGGGCGTGGTCTTGCCGCGCTTCGTCGCGCCGGTCTGGCTGTAGATGTCGGCTGTCTCGAAGCGGAAGCGCAGCGGCTGAACGAGACGTACAGTCACTGGATTACGACCGGTCGTCCGTTCGTCGTGCTCAAGGCCGCGATGACGCTGGATGGAAAGATCGCAACGGCAAAGGGCGAGTCACGGTGGATCACCGGTGAGCCGGCGCGGCGAGACGTGCACCGTCTTCGCGCGCAGGTCGATGCGATTATGGTCGGCGTCGGGACGGTGCTGGCTGATGACCCCCAGCTGACCGTGCGTCACGGCACCCGTTCCCTTCGGCCACCTCGGCGTGTCGTCCTCGACAGCCGCCTGCGTCTGCCCCTCACCGCAAAAGTTTTGACACGAAAAGACGGCGAGACGATCGTCGCCACAACCTCGCGCGCCTCGAAGGTAGCCGTCAAGCGACTGCAGGCGTTGGGCACGACAGTCTGGGTCCTGCCCCTAAAGGACGGGCACGTGTCGCTTCGTGCGTGCCTCGATGCGCTGGGTCGGGCGAACGTGACGACGGTATTGATCGAAGGCGGAAGTGAGCTTGCCGCGTCGGCGCTGCGCGAAGGTCTCGTCAATCGGGTTCGGCTCTATATTGCCCCGGCGTTCCTCGGCGGCCACGATGCGAAAGGCATGATCGGCGGCCGCTCCCCCGATCGCCTCGCCGACATGATCGAGTTGGACTCCCTCCGTATCCGCCGTCTTGGTCGCGACCTCCTGATCGAAGCCGACGTTCACCGGCCTCAGTAGCGTTTGATCCTTTTCGATACACGGTAGGGACGATTAGATGAACGGATCTTCGTCCTGTCGACCTTCGATCAGCAAAAATGTTTAGAAAACCGAAGAGCCGCTATGAAACCGAAGCCGGCATCGTCTTTGCTGAACGTCGGTCGCATGAACGCGCCTCAGAATTCGAACCGATCAATAATGGCGACGATGACGGCCTTCGAAGCGATGCTCGATGCGCGTGACCCCGGCACGCTGCATCATGCCTACCGGACGGCCGCGTATGCGGTTGTCCTTGGGCGACGCTTGGGACTCTCCGACGATGCATTGCTCGCGCTCGAACGCGGAACGTTCCTGCACGACGTTGGCAAAATCCATATGCCGGATCGCCTGTTGAAGAAAACGGATGTCTTCAGCGAAGTCGAATGGCGGATGATGCGGGCGCACGCCGTGACGGGCTACGCCATGGTGGCCTCTCTGCCGGCGTTTCACGACATCGCGCAGATCGTCCTGGCCCATCACGAGCGCTTCGATGGGAGTGGATATCCACACCGCCTGGAAGGCGAGGACATTCCGCTTGGCGCTCGAATCTGTGCCGTGGTCGATTGTTTCGACGCACTGACGGCCCCCGATCGTCCCTACGCCACGGTGCTTGGCTTTCGAGACGCCAGACGCTATCTGGAGTCTCAACGCGGCCGTCATTTCGATCCGATGGTCGTCGAGGCCTTTGTTTCGATTGCTCCCGCAGAATGGCACAGCATCGCCGCCTCCGTCCGCCATCCTCGCGTGCGCCGCGCCGAATGGCAGACGGTCCAACCGCCGTCCATCGGAATCGGGGAGCGACCACGTTTTGACAAGGTTTCGACAAAGGTGTTAGCGTGCGTTGGTGTCGAACGATGAGACTCTTTGGCATGTCGTGGCGGTCCTTCCATCCTATCGGTCTGGCCTTCGGTTGGTCCTCCAGATCGTCATCATTCCGCTCCTCCTGATCGCTGGTCTCCTGACTGTTTCAGATGGGGTCGCCTCAGGACCGGAGGCTTCGCTCGACTCACTGATCCACTCGTACCTCGATGAGCCGGACACCGACCGGGCAGAAGCGTTGTTGACGTCAGTCCTGAACGAACCCAGTGCCACGGTTTCGGTCGTCAGCGATGTCCTCCGCAATAGTCGGTCATACGGCTCGCAACCGACCGGTTCACAACCCTCGCGGCCTCTTCGCCTCAAGGGCCGCCGGCATCACTACGCGCTCTATGTGCCGTCGACCTATGATCCAGCCAAACCGTACGCCCTGGTGGTGTGCTTGCACGGCGCCGGCTTTACGGGTGATGCCTATCTCGAGCGATGGCAGACGCGCCTTGGTGAGCAGTACATTCTTGCCTGCCCGACGATGATCCAAGGTGATTGGTGGACCCGCCAGGCTGCGGACCTTGTCTTGGCCACCATTCGGGATGTTGAGGCCCGCTACCACATCGATCCCGACCGCATCTTCCTGACCGGCATGTCGAACGGGGGCATCGGCGTCTATCTCATCGGCACACAGTACGCGCCCCTCTTTGCGGGGCTCGCCCCGATGGCAAGTGGCTTGGATGACGTCCTGTTGCCCTTACTCGAAAACCTGCGCAACACGCCCACCTATATCATTCACGGCGCGAACGACAACGTCATGCCGGTCTCGCTCAGCCGGACCATTGCGGACGAATTGAAGCGACTGGGATACGGCTATGTCTATCGCGAACATGAACGCGTCCATCCGATGGCCGGCGGGCACTATTTCCCGAGGGAAGAACTGCCGGATCTCGTCGCGTGGTTCGACAAGTGCAGGCGCAATGCCCTGCCGACTCATCTGACTGTCGTGCGCGATGCCAGCCATCTCATTCCGTTTAGTTGGGTCAGAATCGATGCGACGGATCGGATCGCGGCCTTCACCGATGCCCTCATCGACTCGCATGACGATCTGGTACGCGGCCGGGTTTATGCGAGGCTGGATGCGACGGTGAATGGTAACCGGATCGAGGTGAGGACCGAGCACGTCCGACGTTACACCCTGTACCTGAATCCAGAGCTCGTCGATCTCTCACAGCCGGTGACGGTGCGGACGAACGGGCAACCGAGTTACGAAGGCATCATGACCCCGAGCGTTGCGACTCTGCTTCGGGATGCTCGGCAGCGCCGCGATCCTCACGCACTCTTTTCAGCCGTCATCACTGTGGCCGTTCCCGACAATCGATGAATGTTGTCGCGGGCGTACTTCTCTTGACCGGCTCGGTCGCGATCGCAGGGCCGGCGCTGGGAGAGCAGGATTGCCTGGTGGCGAAGGATGCCCGGATCGCCGCGATCCTGCCGCACGTGACGGGTTCCAGGATGCAATGTCGCTGCGCGGCCGTGGTGAACGACGCGGACATTTCCGTGGAGATCGTGCGGCATCACGCGCCGATCGGTCTCGCCTTGTACGAGTATTTGCTCGACCATCCGGAGATCACGTCGCGCCTGTCGGCCCAATTCGGTATGGGGCACGGGACGATCGTCGAGGAAGACGCGGATCATTTCCGGGTCGATGACGGAGAAGGGGCCGAGGGGCGCGTCACCGTGGTGCATCGCTATGGCCCGGTGCGGCTCTACCTCATCGACGGACAGCATCGCAGCATTCTTTTCCCGACGGTGAGAGTGACAACGGCCGTCCTCATCAACCTCGAGGAGACGGGCGGCGGCGGGCGGGACACTGTGGACGCAAGCCTGTTGGCGTACAGTCGCTTTGAAAAAGAAGCGTGGGCGCGCATGCTGCTCATGGCGAAGCCACTCATGATTGTGGCGGTGAGACGAATGTTGGAGAAGCAGTTCACTATGACAGATCGGCTCGGAGCCCTCATCGTTGAATCACCTGACCGTGTCATGCGTCAGATTGCCGGTCTCTCTCTTCCTTCCGACGAGCGCGACCGATTGCTCTCGATGATTCGACAGACGACGCTGCCGGCCGGCTCGCCGGTCCCATGACGCCTGCGACCAGCTTCATTCTCCTGTGCGGCGTCGGCGTTCTCTGTTTCATCAGCTATAACCTCGTGCGCATGCCGGTCTTGGCCCTCTTCGCGCAATCGCTCGGTGCTGGTCCTGAGCAGATTGGGCTGGTGGTCTCCGTCTCGACGCTCACCGGGGTCTTCCTGAAGCTGCCCTCCGGCGCCCTGTCGGATATTTATGGGCGCCAACTGTTGATGCGCGTCGGGGTGATCGCCTTCGGCCTGCCGCCGTTCGTGTATCCATTGATCACCGACGTCGGCGCCTTGACCGTCTTGCGATTCGTCCATGGGTTGGCGACGGCGATTTTCGCGCCGACCGCGTTGGCGACCGTTGCCGATCTGTATCGCGAACGGCGCGGCGCGGCGATGGGCACCTATACCGCGAGCACGCAAGCCGGCGCCTTATTGGGGCCGGTGATCGGGGGCTGGCTCGTGTATCAAACCGGGTTCCCGATCACCTTCGTGACGGCCGGCATCTTTGGGTGCGCCGGAGTCCTGCTCTTCGCCGTGCTGCGGCTGACGCCTCCTCCGCCCCGCGTGCGCGACCGGGGTCTGCGGCCCGTGCTCGCCGAGATGTGGAAGGGCTTTCAGATTGTCGCACGGAACGTGCGGGTGCTGGCAACCAGCGCGACGGACGGCGCGAAGATGATTGCGAACGGCGCGCTCATGGCGTTCCTTCCGATCTATGGCGTCTCGGCCGGGCTGAATCCCGGCGAGGTCGGCCTGCTGTTTGGCGTTCAGGGTGTGACGTCGTTTCTGTCAAAGCCAGTGATGGGCCGTGTGTCAGACCGCATCGGCCGGCGGCCCTTGATCGTGCTGGGATTGCTGATCTGCGCGGCGACGTTCGTGCTGATGCCCTGGCTGAGCAGTCTGCCGCTTCTGCTGCTCCTTGCCGCCGGCTTCGGGTTTGGTGAGGCGGTCGTCTCCTCCTCAACGGCAGCCTTCGTTGCGGATCTCTCTGAGCTGAAGACGTTGGGGGCGGGGATGGGTATGCAGGGGACCATCATGGATATCGGCCATGCGAGTGGACCACTGTTGGCCGGCGTTCTGATCGCCCATCTGAGTTTTACATCCGCCTTTGCGATCATTGCCGCGATTCAACTGTTGGCCGCGGCCGCCTTTTGGATGATCGTCAGAAAGCCGCAGGCATAGCACGACAGGACATCGGCCTTCTTCAACGTGTGGCTGATGTTATAATCCCGCGCGTGGAGGGAGGACGTCATGTTTACGGGCATCGTTGAGGAAATGGGCGCGGTGTCCGCCGTGACGAAAACCGGGAGCGGGATGCAGGCGACCATTCTCGCTTCCGTGATCATGGACGATTTGCCGGTCGGGGCGAGCGTGAGCGTCAATGGCGCGTGCCTGACTGTCGCCAAACGCGGCGAGCGCGATTTCTCGGTCGATATTTCGCTGGAGACGTTGGAGGTGACGACGCTCTCTTCGTTGGTGCCGGGGGCGCCGGTCAATCTCGAACGGGCCATGAAGGTGAATCAACGATTAGGCGGCCATCTCGTGGCGGGCCACGTCGACGGCATCGGCATAATTCGAAGTAAGCGCCAGGATGGCAATACGGTCTTCCTCACGATCGAAGCGCCGAGAGACGTGCTGCGCTACTGCGTGGCGAAGGGATCGATTACGGTGGACGGAATCAGTTTGACGATCAACGAGGTCGGGGAACATTCGTTCGGTGTCGCGATCATTCCGCACACGGCAAAAGTCACGACACTCGGTCTCAAGCAGCTCGGTGATCCGGTTAATCTCGAAAGCGATTTGATCGGCAAATACGTCGAGCGCCTGCTCCAGGAGCGAAGTCAAGTTCAGCCGAAGGCGACGCCGGTCATCGACAAAGACTATCTCCAGAAGCGCGGCCTCATCTGACCGCCGGCTCACTCCTCCAGCGTCGAGATATCACCCACGTCCTGGCCGAGCTCCTTGGCCTTAAGCACGCGCCGCATGATTTTCCCGGAGCGCGTCTTCGGCAACGACGGCACGACGTCGATTTCCTGCGGTACCGCGATCTTGCCCAATTCCTTCAAGACGTGATCTTTCAGCGATTGGATCAGGTCTCGGCTGTCCTGTTGCCCTTGCTTGAGGATCACGAAGGCCTTGATCGATTCGCCGGCGGTCTTGTGCGGTTTGCCGATCACCGCCGCCTCGGCCACTGCCGGATGGCTGACGAGCGCGCTCTCGACCTCCGCCGTCCCGATGCGATTGCCGGCGACCTTGATCACGTCGTCGGCACGACCCATGAACCAGAAGTAGCCGTCTTCGTCCTTCCGACAGACATCGCCCGCCGTGTAGCAGCCGGGCACGGTGTTCCAATAGACCGTGTAGCGGTCGGGGTCTTTGTAGATCGTCCGCATCATCGCGGGCCACGGTTTCTTGATGACGGCAAAGCCACCGGTGTTCGGCGGCAGGCTCTTGCCTTCCCGATCCACCACATCCGCCTCGACGCCGAGAAACGGTCGAGTGGCCGATCCCGGCTTCAACGGCTCGCAAGGGAGGGGGGTCACGAGAATCATGCCGGTCTCCGTCTGCCACCACGTGTCCATGATCGGCTTGTCGCCGCCCGTCACCCGGTGATACCACTCCCACGCTTCCGGGTTGATCGGCTCACCCACGCTGCCCAGCACGCGCAGTGAGGAGAGGTCGTACTTCTTGGGCCACTCTTCGCCGTATTTCATGAGCAGTCGAATCGCCGTCGGGGTCGTATAGAAGATCGAGACGCCGTACCGCTCGATAAGCTCCCACCACCGTCCAGGATTCGGATAATCCGGCTTGCCTTCCGCCATGAGGGTCGTCGCGCCGTTGAGCAACGGGCCATAGACGATATAACTATGCCCCGTGACCCAGCCGGGGTCGGCGACACAAAAATAGACGTCCTCTTCTTTCAGATCGAAGACATATTTCGTCGTGATGTAGGTCCCGACCATATAGCCGCCATGCACGTGGACGACACCCTTGGGCTTGCCCGTCGTGCCGGAGGTGTAGAGGATGTAGAGGGGCGTTTCGGAGTCGAGCGGCTCCGCCTCGCAGACCGACTTCTTCCCGCTCAGCCACTCCTCCCAATCGATCTCCTTCGGGCCGGAGAGCGTCATTCCCGGCTTCTCCCGCCGCACCACCACCACGGTTTCGACTGTTCCACAGCTGGCCACGGCCTGATCGACCACGCCTTTTAAATTGATGCTTTTGCCCCGGTCATAGCCGACGTCGGCGGTGATGACCATGCGCGCTTCTGCGTCTTGAATCCGCGTGGCCAGCGCGGGCGCGCTGAAGCCGGAATAAACGACGCTGTGGATCACGCCGATGCGCGCGCAGGCCAGCATCGCAATCATTTGCTCGGGGATCTTCGGGAGATAAATCGTGACGCGGTCGCCCTTGCGTAGGCCGAGCGCTTTGAGCGCGTTCGCGCAACGGTTCACTTGCCGGTACAGCTCACCGTATGTCAGGACGCGCTCGTCACCGTGCTCGCCGACCCAGATGACCGCGACCTTGTTCTTGCGCCAGGTTTTCACATGACGATCGAGACAGTTGTACGCGATGTTGCAAGTCGCGCCGACGAACCATTTCGCCCAGGGAAAGTCCCATTCGAGCACTTTGTTCCACGGCGAGAACCATTCCAGCTCCTTAGCGATTCCGCCCCAGAACGTCTCGGGATCGGCGATCGACTTGCGATACTCGGCGACGTAGTCGGTGATATACGCCCGACGCAGCGTCTCGGGGCTCGGCTGCACCACGCGATCGACGCGCAACAAACTATCGAGCCTGTCTTCTGACGCCATACCTAACTCCTTCCGAAGTGAGTCCCCGTGGCCTCTGCGGCGCCTCATTATGAAGCGCCGTTGTCACCTCTTCAAGATGTCGGTTCGCGGCAGTGCGCTGCATTGTGGGTTTCTTGACAGTGCGCGGAAGCGGGGCGTAGCATGCCTCCAAGACCATCATCGAGGCGTTCATGCCGGTCCGACTGCTGCTCGTGGCGCTCTCCATCGTGCTCCTGTCTCCGATCACCGCAGCCGCGCAACTCGGGAAACCCGAAGGGCTCTATTACAAGTCGTGGGTGATCGTCATTGGCATCGAAAACTATCTTCTCGCCCCGAAGGTGGAGCATGCCAGAGAAAGCGCCAAGGCGGTGGCCGACGCGTTCCGGGCGTTGGGCTTCGACGAGGTCGTCGAAGTGTACGACAAGGACGCGAGTTCCAGGCGCCTGACAAGTCTATTGAACGATATGTTGCCGCGAAAGGTGGGGCGTCAAGACCGGTTGGTCATTTACTTTGCGGGCCATGGCGGGACAACGCTCGACATGCACGGAAAGGATCTCGGTTATCTGGTGCCTTGGGATGCACAGCCGGCGAACGCGACGAAAGCGATCACGCTCGATCAACTCAAGGATTTTTCCCGGCGGGTGATGTCGAAGCACGTGTTGTTTCTCCTGGATACGGCCGTATCCGGCTGGGAAGTCACGCCCCCCCAACAATTATCGCTCGAGGGGCGGGTGGCACCCGAGGCGGAAACCGAGAAGCGCGTGGTTCAAGTGTTGACCGCGGCAGGGAAGGGAGAGCCGGTGGATCGACAGCGCGCTCCCGATGCGTTTGCACGCGCGGTCATCGCCGGCTTGCAAGGCGCCGCTGATGCCGACAAGAACGGCTGGTTGATGGCGAGTGAACTCGGCTCATTCGTCGTGCGGGCGCTGCAGGAACAAGCGCGAGACCAGCACCCGCAATTTGCGCGGCTCGACGGCGACGGCGATACGATTTTGATCGAAGGTCAAAAGAGCAGCTTCCGAGCGGGATCGACGCCAAAGACCGAGGCCGAACGTGTGGCGGCGGCCCGTGAGGAGTACGAGCAAGCGTTCACGATTCTACAGCAGCAACGGTCGCCGCAAGAGGCCATCGAGCGACTGAACAAGGCGCTGCAATACAATCCCAAGTACGGTGACGCGTATGTCTTGAAGAGTTATCTCTACCTTGAATACGCGCCGAATCTGGAGGAAGCGCTGGCGGCCGCCCGCTTAGCCGTCACCTACGCTCCTGAAAACCCCGACTCTGCCTATACGCTCGGACTCGTGCTGCAGCGGCAAGGGAAGTTTGCGGAAGCCGAGAAGGCGATGCGGCAGGCGATCACCGTGAACCCCGCGTACTCCGACGTGTATCTCTCGCTTGGCGACCTGTATGCGGAGGACCTGAAGGAGACCGGCAAAGCCGTCGAGGCCTACCGGCGGTATCTCGAAACGGGTGGAACCGAGGCGCGCGCGAAGACGTACATCGAGCAACATGATTCCGCGAAGCCGGCTGGCCAGTCTTGACGATCAGTCTTGAGCACCGCCACGCAGGTAGCCCAGACCAATTTTGATCGCGCGGCGCGTAATTTCCGCCCAACGCGCCTCGGGATACTCGGCGAGCACCGCCGCCGCCTTCGGGTCTTGGATCTCCAAATCAGCCACTTTGATTACGCCGTTCTCCACTTTCACGTCCGCCACGATGTGCCTCTCGATTGTGCCCGACACCATGCCGCAGACGGGTTCCCCGTGTCAACGGATGCCGGTCAGTTGCGTTGACACAAGTAGGGGTGGATGCTAGCATGAAACAACCTTTCTCTTTAAGGCTTCCACCGTATGCAGCACGCATCATCCCTTCAACCCGAATGCGGTGTTCGGATCCTTTTCGACGCATAAGGAGGCATCCATGAGTTCGATGAGCGGCCTCGTCCGACTGTTCGGCGCTGTTCTGATCCCGTCTCTGCTCCTGCTGACCGCGTGCGGTGGCCCGCCGAAATGGGTCAAGCAAGGGTCCGGTTACAGCGACAAGGCGTTCTATGGCGTGGGCGCGATCAACGGTGTGAAGAACGAGCCGCTTGCCTGGGAAGCGGCGCAGAACCGCGCCAGGGCCGAGATTGCGCGCAACTTCGAAACGTACACCGCCTACTTGATGCGCGATTATGCCGCGTCGACGACCGCCGGCGACTTCACGAAGAACACCGAGGAGCAGAATATCGAACGGGCGATCAAGACGTTCAGCGCGGTCACGTTGAACGGCGTGCGGCAAGAGGAGCGCTATAAGGACGAGAAGACCGGCACGTATTACGTCCTGGCCAAGCTGAATCTGTCGGATGTCAAGGAACAGCTCGCGCAGGCGAAGGAGTTGAGCAGCGAGGTCCGTGATTTCGTCAGAAAGAATGCCGACAGGTTGTTCGAGCGATTGGAAAAGGAAGAGGACAAACGCGCGGGCAAGTAACAGGTCGAGCATGAGGAGTCACATGGATCATCAGAGTCGAGGCGCCGCATCCTTGTTCCGTGTCCTCTTGGCCGCGTTCGTCCTGGCAGGATTGGCCGGCTGCGCGAAAGAAACCAAGGTGACGCGCGTCGATCCCGGCGTCGTCACCGACTTGAGCGGCCGGTGGAACGACACGGATTCGCAGCAGGTGGCCGAGACGATGGTCAAGGAAGCGTTGAGCTACCCGTGGCTCGATAATTACGTCAAGGCCAAGGGCCGGCAGCCGGTCGTCGTGGTGGGGACGATCATCAACCGCAGCCATGAACATATCAATACGCAGACGTTCATTACCGACCTCGAACGGGAGCTGACGAATTCCCAGCGGGTGACGTTCGTCGCCGGAAAAGGGGAGCGAGAGGAATTGCGAGAAGAGCGTCGCGAACAAGCGGTGCATGCCCGCGAAGACACGCAGAAGTCGGCTGGCAAGGAAATCGGCGCGGACTATATGATGAAAGGCAACATCTCGACCATCCTCGACGAGACCGACGGGACGAAGGCGATCTTCTATCAGGTCGATCTCGAGCTCATCGATCTCGAGAGCAACGTGAAAACGTGGTACGGGCAGAAGAAGATCAAGAAAGTGGTCGAACGGAAACGCTTGCTGTTCTGATAGTGCTTTGTTGAATTGTCTTGGTGTCCGCACCTCCATCCACCAGGCTCTGACCGCCTCTCCCGCGCCACCGCCGTGCCGTTCGGCTTTACTCCTCCTTCTGGTTTTCACCGTGCTGCTTGCCGGTTGCGCCTCGAAGGTCAACCGGTACACGCTGGTTGAAGAGAGCCTTCGAGCCGGCAACCCGGGACGGGCTGCCGAGGTCATTCAACGGGCCGAGCCTGAATATGGCAGCGAGAGCCGGCTCCTCTTTTACATGGACCGCGGGATGACGCTTCACTTGGCCGGCGACTATCAAGGCAGCAATGCAGCGTTGAACCAAGCCGACGACGAAGTCGAACGGCTCTACACGCGGCATGTGACCAGCGAGACGAAAGCGTTCCTCACGAACGACTCGAAGCTGCCGTACGAGGGGGATCCCTACGAGCATACGATGATCAACGTCGTGAAGGCGTTGAACTATGCGGCGCTGGGCAGTTGGACCGAGGCCCTCGTCGAAGCACGACGCATCGATCACCGCCTGAATGTCTTGACCGATCGCACGGGGCCTAAGGACGGCTATCGCGACGATGCCTTTGCTCGCTACCTCACCGGCGTGCTCTATGAGGCGGCCGGGGAGCTGAACGATGCGTTCGTTGCCTATCGCAAGGCGTATGAGTTGTATGGCGCCGTACGGACCTGGTGGCACGTGCCGACGCCGCCCGGTCTTCGCGCCGATCTGCTCCGCGTCACCGACGCGCTGCATCTCATCGACGAGCACGAGGGATACAAGCGCGAATTCGGCGAAGTGCCTTGGCGGCCGTATGCCGAGACCAAAGAGTTGGGCCAGGTGATCGTACTGACAGGTATAGGACGAGCCCCGCGCAAAGAAGATCGCTTTATCGACGTCCCGATCAGTTTGGACGCCCTGAACCTCGTCTTGATCTCAAAGGCATACGGCGGCGTTCGGCAAAACAACCATCAGGAACGCCGAGTCGCCGAGAGCGTGTTGTACGGCCTCAACGGGCATATTGTTCGGGTCGCGATCCCGACTTTGGTCCCTCAAAAGACCGACGTTACACAGACGCGCGTGACGGTGACGGGACATGGGGGCAGCTTTGCGACACAGGCTGATCTGGTTGCGAACATCACTGCTGTCGCGGAGCGCACACTTTCCGATCGCTTGCCCGGCATCTCGGTGAAAGCCGTGGCGCGGGCCATCGTGAAATATGGCATGGCGGAGGGGATCGGGCGCGGGGCGTATGCCGCCGCCGGAAAGGATGCCGGTCCGTTGGTCGGCCTGCTCGTCGCCAGCGTGGCGAAGGCGATTGCGATTGCGTCCGAGGAGGCTGACAAACGCAGTTGGCGCACCCTCCCGGATGAGATCCAATTGGCCCGGCTCTGGGTCGCCCCCGGTGACTATGAGGTGCGGACCAGCGCGGTGAGCCGAACAGGAAGCAATGGCGGGCACGACGTGGTTCGATCGATCTCGATCAAGGCCGGCGAAACCAAATTGATCAGCGAGCGGGTGTTGCCATGATGCGCGTTATGCTGCTTGTCTCCGTCACAGTGTTGGCGTTCGTCGCACCGTTCGGCTGCGGGTGGAGGCATCCTCAACCGTCGTGGGTAATGGGCGGTACCCGTGAATACCCGGCGGAGCGGTATCTGGTCGGCGTGGGGCAGGCCGAGTCTCAGGCGTCCGCGGACGAGCGGGCCTATGGCGCGGTGGCAAAGATTTTCAAGGCCGAAATTTCCGCTCAGTCGCGTGACTGGGAGTCGTTTCTCTCGCTGGAAAAACGCGGCCAGGCGGAGACCGAGCATCGCCTCTCACTGGATCAGGTGACGAAGGTCTCGAGCGACAAGGCGCTCGAGAACGTGCGCGTGCTGGACCGGTGGGTGGACGAGAAGCACGGGCAACACTATACGCTTGCCGGGATGGATCGCGCCCAAGCCGCCGCCGCACTTCAGGATCGGATTGCCGAGTTGGACCGCGCAGTCGAGACCGAGATGACGGAGTCGGCGCAGACGAGCGACAAATTGGCCAAGGTCAGAAATCTCAGACGGGCCATCAAGAATTTGATCCTTCGTGAAGCGTACAATGCCGATCTGCGTATCATCCGGGCCAGCGGCCAAGGCGATCCGCCTCCATACCGCGTCGCCGATCTGACGGTTCAACTCGAGCAGTTCCTGGCCGACAGTCTGCTGATCGCCGTCGAAGTTTCCGGCGATCAAGTGGAGCAAACACGGCGTGCAGTCACCGAGGGACTGCTGCGCGAGGGCTTGCCGGTTGTTGAATTATCGGCGAATGGGCATGGCGACGGACACGTGGGGCCACCAGCTGCCGAGTTGCTGGTGAAAGGCGATGTGCATTTATGGGAAGTGCCGGTGCCCGATCCGCGGTTCCGCTACGCCCGCTGGTGCAGCGATTTCGTGATTTCGGAAATTGCCACCCAGCGCATCGTCGGGGCGGTGTCGATCGGAGGGCGAGAGGGGCATATTACATCCGCCGAAGCCATGGCACGGGCCTTCCGCGTCATGCAACAGGAATTGTCGTCGCATCTCGCGAAGACGCTCGCCGCCTACGTCTACGGGGAAAGTCCCGCCACCAAGGACCTTCCCCCGGCCGCGTGTCCAAAACAGGATAGCCGTTAAGCCATCGTGATCGTGTGCCGCCTCAGTTGAATTGGTCGAACGTATCGATCTGCTTCAGGCTCCAGTTCACCGCTTCCTTGAGCTTCCGCACCTGCTCGCCGTCGCCGCTGTTGACGCCTGACGTCTGCAGCGTGCGGTACAGGCCGTAGATCGGTTCATATGACCGCTTGTCGGGCAGCTTGCCCAACGCCCACGCGGCTTCCGTCTTCACCGCGAGGTTGTCGGACTTCAGCGCCTCCAGCAATGGCGGGATGATCGAGAAATCACCGTGCAACGCACCCACCTGCCCCAAGCCCTTGGCCGCCGCGGCTTGGAGTTCGGGCGGGCCGCTTTTCAAGACATCGATCAGGGCAGCAATACTGTCCTTTCGCCCGATGTTCCCCAGCGCGAGCGCCGCGGCTTTGGCAATTGATGGATCGGGGTCCTTGAGCGCGACGATGAGGCGAGGCACGGCTTCGGTCGCAAACATTTCTCCGAGCTGCGTGATGATTTTCGCCTTCAATGCTGGGGACACGCTCGGCTCATCCAGTCGTTTGAGTAACCGGTCTTCCTGTCCCCATTCAGCGGCCAACAGGATGGGGAAATGATACTCCTCCAATCGCTGCCGCAGCGCCGTCAGCGCGTACTGGCCAGGATCCGCCGCCTTCGCGGTTTCGGCTGCTTGACGCGCATCGGCAAAGTCTGTCCGAACCTCCTTGTGCCAGCCGAGCTTCTTACCGTCGAGCAAGTAGACGAGCTGACAGGCGGGCCCTTTCCACACGCGAGACGGCGAGTCGGGGAGATCGGCATCCCCCCCTGACCGCGACGTCCCTTCCCACACCTTGTTCTGCTCGCATTTGACGCGGAGCAGCACGTCGTGAGGTTGGGTCGGATCCGTCACCACGGTATAGCCCAAGGCCTGAAGCCGGTTCCTCACGGTATCAGTGAGCGAGCCGGGATCAGTTGTTCCGTGCTCGGTGATCGCGATGACTTCAATCAGGATCGTTTGGACTTTCTCCAACTTTTTCTTTTGCTCCTCCGACAAGATCTCGCGGCGGGCCTCGGCGAACGGCACGACGAGTGTAAGTGACAAGAGAAGGAAGCATGACAACCACCGGATCATGGTGTACCTCCAAGGCGGTAAGCGGAATGCGGATGAATGATCGACTCTACCGAAGCGTGCCGTTCAACTGCAAGGCGGTGTGGCTCCGGCTCGGCATCCCGTCCCGTACTTCAAATCGTTGAAGCCTTAGGGACCCACCGCTATAATGCCCGCATGTTGCTGGGGAAACGTATTGCGTTCATCGGTGCCGGGAGCATGACCGAAGCGCTCGTCACCGGCATGCTGGCGTCCAGGCTCGCGTCGCCGAACGAGCTCTACGCAACGGACATCCAAGCGGCCCGCCGGCAGCACATAGAGCACCGGTATCGGGTCCGTGTCGGCGCGGATAACCGGGAGGCGGCCGGATGGGCCGACGTTGTACTCGTCTCGGTGGAACCCGACGATCTCGATGCCGTGCTCGGCGAAATCCGCCCCGCGTTGCATCCCGAGTGCGTGCTCATTTCCGTGGCGGCCGGCTACCCGATTGCACGCATTGCCGCTCATGTGAAGCCGGACTGTGCCATTGTGCGCGCCATGCCGAATACGCCGTCCACGGTTCTCGCCGGCATGACGGCGCTGGCCTTCGGCGGCCGACGTGCCGAATCGACCGAGGCCCTGGCGAAGCGGCTGTTCGAATCAGTCGGGAGTGTCGTCGTCGTCGAAGAGGCGTTGATGGATGCGGCCACCGGCGTCAGTGGAAGTGGACCGGCGTACGTTTATGTCATGATTGAAGCGTTGGCCGATGGCGGAGTCCGGATGGGGCTGCCGCGCAGCACTGCTCAACTGTTGGCGGCGCAAACGGTGCTTGGGACGGCGAAAATGCTGATCGAGACCGGTCAGCATCCCGGGGAGTTGAAAGATCGGGTCGCTTCACCGGGCGGGACGACGATCGCCGGCCTCGAAGAGTTGGAGACGGGGCGGTTCCGGGCTGCGTTGATCTCGGCCGTCGAAGCGGCAGTGACGCGATCCCGCGAACTTGGATCGTCGTAACAGGCAAGGAGCGCCGGCTAGGGAACGGTGGGCTGTGAGGCCCGAACGAAGGAGTCATCGTGGTCTATTGGGTGAAGGTCGTGTTCGTCGACAATCAGGAAATCATCTTCAAAGATGCCATCCGTCACACCATCAGCGACGACATGGAGGTCCTCGAAGTCGATACCGCCAAAGAAGTGACGATCATTCCGATGAAGCAGATCAAATACATTTCCTGCGACGCGTCGGTGTTCGCCGCGAAGAAGGGGTGAGGGAATTCAATCTGCGGCTCTTGGTCCACCCGGTTCCCGCGGGTCTATTGCTGGCCGAGGGCGGCGGTCGGCCCCAACAACGTCTGCAGCATGAGGGTGAGTGATGTATTGGTGTGATGTGACTGGAGGGATGATTGAATCTCCTGAAGCAGTCCAGCGGCGTCTGGCCCTAATTCCTGAATCAAGGTCGAAAGATCTCCGTTCTCCAGCTCTTGACCGATCTGTCCTTCCGTCAAGCGTCCTTCGGTAAGGTTGCGCTGAAGAATCGACGCCAGCATTTCAAGCTTGGGTAAGACTTCGGCCGGCATCAGGGCAAGCACGTCTGTCGCAGGCGCTGATGACTCCTCGCGGTGCTGTGCCCATCCCGGGACGGCGAGCAAGCAGACCGTAAGCGCCACAACAGACATGAACGATTTCATGGTGATTCCCTCCGGGCTATCGTCACTCTCCACTCAGTATAGCGGAGAGCCGGCAATGTGGAGTTTCGGATCGACTGGGAGTTGAAGAGCCGGCCGGAAAGCCCAGGATGGCGCGGTGTCGCTGCGGAGCGAGTCCCGGCCCTTAGTCTTTCTTCGCCCTGATCAGGAAGAGACTGATGTGGATCACGACGAGGGTATAGAGCATCTCCATCGAGGCCGGCAGGCGCCGACCGAGGAGGGATTCCTCATAAAACAGCGGGATCAAGCCGAAGCACAAAATCAACGCACACGCGATCGCCGGTTTCAGCAGAGCCTTCACGTAGGGCTGCATCGGCCGTCAGGAGGCCAGGGCCAATTCCGGCGACAGTCGTGCCGCGTACAGGACCGTCCCGTACCGGTCAAGGCCGTCGAGACCACCCACCACGTCGTCGGCCTGTTCGACCGTCGCCATCTTCACGAAGCCATACTCCAGCGACTCGCCGGCTTCGTCCGTGATCACTTCCGCCGACTCCACGATTCCGTACCGGGCACATAAGGCGTGCAAGTCTGCCGAGGTCATCCAAGGAGCCAACCCGTCCACACACACGATCGTCTCCATGCCATCCTCCCGACGCTGGAACGCCTGCATCATGACCGTGTTCGAGGCGTTGTTCAATCCAACATTTGAACTACGACTTTTGGTAGGAACAAGGATGCATCCTACCGGACAAACGCGGCAAAAGGGAACCGGCGGATGATGAGGGGGGCGTGTCGGAACGCGGTTGATCAAAATGCCTGCGCCAGGCCGGTGATTTCACGCCGATGATACCGCAAGTCTTTCGCGCGGCGCGTAGTTTGAAAAGGTCCAAGAATCCGACATCAGTGTTTATGTCTGTCCGACAACCGAGACACGTTTGGCGAGTCGATGTGCCAACCGCATCATGGCGGGCGAACGATCAGCGGGATCCAGCACGACATTGATCACGTGCATCGTGTGTCGATCGGCAAAGGCGGCATCCAACGCCGCCACGAGTTCCCCGTGCGTCCGAACCTTATGGCCGATTCCGCCCCCGACCAGCGCGCAAATCTTTTCATACTGCCATTCAGGGATGTCGTTGAACGGGCCTTCCAGGATTTCACGTTCAGTGGAATAGCCGCGATTGTTCAGAATGATCACGATCGGGGTGTGACCGTACCGGACACAGGTCGCAAGCTCCGTACCGGTCATCTGGAAGGCGCCATCGCCGACGAGCACGATCGGGCGCAACGACGGATCGGCGAAGCTCACACCGACAGCCGCCGGCACGGCGAATCCCATCGAGGTGTAGTACGCAGGGGACATGAACTCGCTGCGGCGCCGCACGTGAAGATCGGCGCCGGCGAACAGCGACTCGCCGATATCGGCGATCACGAGCATCTTCTCGTCGAGCTTGCTCTCCAACAGAGTGAACAGGCCGCGCAGGGTCGCTTGTTGATCCGGGAAGGGGAGGGCCGGCATGAGCGCTTCGGCCGTCGGTAAGTCCCGGGATGGAAAATGGGGCATCGGCGCGTTGATGAGGGCGCGGACGAAATCCTCGAAATAGACCCGCTCGTACCGGTGATGCTTGATGGTAATCGCATCGGCCGTGGCATGCACGGTCCGTCCGGCCCGCATGACGGGCGAGGTCGGGCCCAAGTCTTCGAGATCGGTCAAGATCGATCCGAGCATGATCAAGCAGTCGGCCTCATTCACGAACTTTTGCACTTCATCTCGCCCGATCAATCCGCCGTACACACCGATGAAGAGCGGATGGTCTTCCCGAATGACCGATTTGCCGAGCAAGGTCGACGCCACGGGAATGTTGATCCGTTCGATGAAGCGGGCCACATCGTCCTGGAGATGGAAGCGGTGGACCTCGGCCCCCACCAGTAGGACGGGGCGTTCGACCGTCGCGAGCATTTCGCGGACTTCCGCCACGGCTTCGGCGAGTGCCGCCGGGTTGCTTTTGTCGAGCGGCGGCGTCGAGGCACCCGGCCGCTTGTCGATGGGCACATGGACCAGATCGCGCGGAATTTCGATGTAGATGGGACGTTTGTACCGGACCAGTGCCGAGAGTGCGCGATCGATCTTGCGCTCGGCCGTCAAGGGGTCATCGAGGATCACGGCCGCGACGGTGACTTTTTCGAAGACTTCCTTCTGCGTCGTAAAATCCCGCACCATATGATGAAGCATCGGATTGTGGACCCGCTCGGTGAGCCCCGGCGAGCCGGAGAGGAGCACGACCGGGGAGCGCTCGGCATAAGCACAAGCGATCGGGTTCACGACGTTGAGACCGCCAACGCAATACGTCACACAGGCCGCGCCGATCCCATTGACGCGCGCATAGGCGTCCGCGGCGAAGCCGGCACTATCCTCGCGCGTGGTGCCGACGAGCTGGATCGGCGAGTGCTCGATGAGCTTGTAGAGGCTGAGCACATAGTCGCCGGGGATGCCGAACATGTGCCGCAGCCCTAATTGGGAGAGGCGGTCGAGCAGCGTCGATGCAATTGTCTCCATAGTTCCTCCTTCAGCGCTGACTCTACCCAGGGAGGCAGGGAAAGTCTAGGAGGCAACGCATCGCGTTGCAATTTCCAGCGACGCGACTATGATGGCGCATGCGCTTTCACTGCCACACCGCGTCCCCATCTCCGTCCGGTGGCCGCCCCTCACGATGCTCCTGGTTTTGTTCTGATGAGCACTGAGCGTCCCGTCGTTCCCGCTGAACGCACACTCCCCGAAATTACACCAAAGGCCGTTCTCTTGTCCGTGATCCTCGCCGCCGTCCTCGCGGCCGCAAATGCGTACCTTGGCCTGTTCGCCGGTATGACGGTCTCGGCCTCGATTCCCGCCGCCGTGGCCTCGATGGCCATTCTGCGTCTGTTCCGCCGCTCCAACATTCTCGAGAACAACATCGTGCAGACGGCGGCCTCATCCGGGGAAGCGCTCGCAGCCGGCGTCATTTTCACCGTTCCGGCCCTCGTGTTGATCGGGTATTGGCCCGCGTTTGAGTATTGGCAGACGACGCTGATCGCGGCTGTCGGTGGGCTGCTCGGCGTGCTCTTTACGATCCCGCTGCGTCGCGCCTTGATCGTGACGGCGGCGTTACGGTTCCCTGAAGGGGTTGCGACCGCCGAAGTCTTAAAAGTCGGGGCGGGAGCGGGAGAGGGCCGGAGCGCCGACCTTTCGTCGAGTCGCGATGTGGTGGCCCTGTTCTCCGCTGCGCTGGTCGGTGGCATCGTGAAATTTGCCGAGAGCGGCGTTCGCGCGTGGAGCGAGTCACTCGAGGGAGCGTTGCGGGCAGGCGGTACCGTTCTTTATGGCGGCCTCAATCTCTCACCGGCGTTACTGGCCGTTGGGTACATCATCGGTCTTAAGACCGCCATCGTGGTATTTGTTGGCGGCGTCCTCGGCTGGGTCGTCCTGATGCCGCTCTACGGCCTGTTCACCGGTGTCCCAGAAGGAGTGTCGAGCCTGGCTGCCGCAAAGGCGATCTGGAGTAGTCAGATCAGATACGTGGGCATCGGCGCAATGCTCGTCGGGGGACTCTGGACGCTCACGCAATTGCGAGCACCGGTTTGGGGCAGTGTGCACGCGCTGCGCGAGGGCTACCGAGCGGCGCGCCAAGGCGCGGGAGCGCCGCGATCCATCAGGACCGAGCAGGATGCGCCGTTGCCGTGGATCGTCGTCCCGTTCTTTCTGGTCTTATTCCCCATGGCCGCGATTTACACCGGCGTGGTCGGCACGATTCCTCTTGGGATCCTCATGACCGTCCTCATGGCGGTGGCCGCCTTCCTGTTCTCCTCGGTCGCTGCCTATATGGCCGGCCTCGTCGGCAGTTCCAGCAATCCGGTCTCCGGCGTCACGATCGCGACGATCATGGTCGCTTCGCTGCTCCTGGTTGTCTTGATGGGCCCTGGCGATCCGGCTGGACCGGCGGCGGCGTTGGTCATCGGCGCGGTGGTCTGTTGTGCCGCTGCGATGGGCGGCGACAACTTGCAAGACCTGAAAACCGGCCATCTCGTCGGCGCCACTCCGTGGAAACAGCAAATCATGCAGGTCGTCGGCGTCCTCACGGGCGCGCTCGTTCTCGTGCCGGTGCTGTCGCTGCTGCAAGCCAAGTATGGCATCGGGGAGCCTACACCGGCACACCCCCATCCATTGACTGCCCCGCAGGCCACGTTGATGGCCGGCCTGACCCAGAGCGTCTTCGGAGCCGGACTGCCGTGGCACTTGGTCGGACTTGGTGCGGCCATTGCCGTCGGCATCATTCTGATCGATCAGCGGCGCGCGGCGGCGGGCAAGGCGGATCGCCTGCCGGTGCTTGCGGTCGCGCTCGGTATCTATCTTCCGTTGAAGCTTTCGGCAGCGATCGTCGTCGGGGGGGTCGTGGCACATGTGGCAGCGCAGCGGAGTCGTGGCGGGAGCAGCGCCCGCCGAGGACTCTTGTTCGCAGCAGGGCTGATCACGGGAGAAGCGCTCATGGGCATTCTCTTGGCGCTCCCCGTTGCGTTGACGGCCCTCGTGCCCGGCATGACAGCCGAGCCGTTCGCCATGTTTACCGAACCGCCGCTTGGCGGGTGGCCCGGGCTCGCCGTCGTCGGCCTGGTTGGGCTGGCGCTGTACCGTGCGGCTCTGAATCGTCGAGAACCGCGCTAGTCGCTGGGCGGTTCGAAATGGCCGGGAGGGCGAGATTGCCAGGGAACGGTCGCCTGCCGTGATTGTTTGACCAGGCTGCGAAGGCTGACCTCGGCGGCACGAATCAGCTTCGGATCGCCGGATTGAAGCAGGCGTGTCAGCAGGGCGTACAGTTCCCGGTGATCCTGACCGGCGGCGAGAATCGGTTCGAGGACGGGGTCCACCGACACGTGCCCATCACGACGGCACTCCTCATCATCCGCCTCTTCCGACAGCAGCTCGATCTGTTTGGGATCGACGTGAAGCCAGGAGAGCGGAATCCCTAAGCCAGCCGCCAAGGCTTCCAAGAGAGAAACAGGAGGATCGAGATCCGCGGATTCGATTGCGTCGATCGTGGAAGCGGGGAGGCCGGTTCTAGCCGCTAAGGCCGCGGTCGAATGCTGCCGTGACAGCCGCCAGGCACGGAGGGAGTCGCTGATCGGCATGGGGCGATGATACCGAACGACTTGTCCCTCATTCAACCAGCGAAGCCAGCTCCTGTGCCAGCGCTTCCGCTCGCGCAAGACCCTGATTGGTGAGCCGGTAGCGCCCACCCTTGCCCTGTCCCGCTTTCAAAACCATTTGCTGCTTGCTATAGCGGCCCAACACGCGGTCGAGCCTGGCAACCGGTACGCCCGACTGCCGGAGCGCGTCAGTGATCCGGGTAACTGCGACTTCCTCCTCTCCGCGGAGCACGTGATACCCCCACAGGATCAACAGCGCGGCGTTCGGTTGCCGATCCTCTCCTTGGGGTGGGATGCGCAGCGAGATGGTGTGGCTGTTCGGATTCAGCCGAAAGATGCCGCGCGCCGACGGATGAGACGGCGGCTGCACGGCATGTGTTGGCCGGGCTATCGATGCAATGGTCCCCTCGGCGATCGCACGGAATTCCTCGAAGCGCGCCGCCACGACGTCCGGTTGTCCCTCGGCCTCGAACTCGCGTTCGCCAATCTTCACGCGGAGCTTGAAGGTGCCTTGAAGTTTGTCCATTGCGACGAAACTATGACGTAAAACTCTTCATTTGGCAATCTACAGGATATTGCGGCGCCGATTGTGGCCCGCGACTATTTGGCCCATTCGCGCTGCAACTTGACTACAAACATGGATTGCCCGCTTGTGGATTGTTGGGTATCGTCTCCATTGCGTCAACCTTCTCGGTGTATGCGCCGCTTTGTGGTCAAGATAGCGTCTTGTGGATGCCTGGGGATTCGCGGTCGTCTTCCTTGACAGCGCTACCGCGTTTCCGTAGAGCTGTGTGCTGATCGCCATGCCACTTCGCTCACTTTCCACCGCCCAGAGCCGCGCCATCCGGGAACTCAGCCGCGACAAGAAGCGTCGGGATGCCGACCGAAGCTTTGTGCTGGAAGGTGCGAAGGCGGTGCGGGACCTTCTCGCAACACGGCGGCACCTTGCGCTTTCGGTGGTTGCCGCTCATGACTGGCTCGAACAGGATCATGACCTTCGGACTTTTCTTCTGGATTCCGAGGTGCCGGTCTACACCTGCCCTCAGCAGGTGTACGAGACGTTGTCGGGTCTGAAGGCTCCCCCGGGTGTCTTGGCGGTCGTCCGCCAGCCCGCGTGGGATGCGGAAGGTCTTCTCGGACGTCAGGATCTTTTCGGCGTCTATGGTGAGGCGCTCCAAGACCCGACCAACGTGGGGGCCATCATTCGCACGGCGGCGGCGCTCGGTGCTGATGCCGTTTGGTTGTCCGGCGACTCTGCTGATAACTACAATCCAAAGGTCGTCCGGGCCTCATCCGCCGCCGTCCTTCACATTCCCACGTTTCGGCTTTCCGACGTCAGTATCTTAGTGGCGCACGGATGCACCATCATCACGACGGAGGTGGCTCAGCCGGGGACACAGCCGATTCGCGCCCTCACGCGCAAGTCACCTCGGACTGTGGTTTGTCTGGGCAATGAGAGCCGCGGCCTGTCGGCGTCGACGATCCAGACGGCCACGTACCGGCTCCATATCCCCATCGAGCCGCCCGTCGAATCATTGAATGTGGCGGCGACGGCTGCGATTGCGCTCTTCTATTTGCAATCGACCCCGGTATACCGCGGTTTGGTGGAACAGCGACCCGCCGCATCTGTAGGAGGCAAGCGACTAGGCAGGACCCCACGATGACGACAGACTAACATGCAGTCCGGCGTACAGACATGCCAGCGAGTGGTAGCATGAATAGCAACAACGGAACCGGCGCGCCGCTCGTGGTCGCCGTGTTTGTCACACAGAGGCCCCATGGCGAACCAAGTTGAACCGAACGTTTTTGTCGTGCTCGGCGGCACCGGCGATTTGATGCAGCGGAAATTGCTGCCCGCCATTTATCGGCTTCGCGAGCAGGGTTTGCTTGCCGCGAATTCGGTCGTGCTCGGTGCGGCGCTGCCAGAGCTGTCCGAAGAGGACTATCGAGGCTGGGCCCGCGATGCCCTCGTCGGCAGCGGGTATCGGCCGGTCCGAGATGTCGAGGAGTGGTGCCACAATTCCATCTCCTACGTGTCGGTGGGGAAGGGCGAGACAGCCGACTATCAGCGACTCGCCAAGCACCTGGCGGAGATCGAGCACCATCGCAACCTGCCCGGGAACCGCGTCTTCTATCTGGCCTTGCCGCCTACCGCCTTTCCCCCGACGATCGAAACGTTAGGCGAGGTGGGACTGAATCATAGCCGCGGGTGGACGCGGGTGGTCGTGGAAAAACCATTCGGTCACGATCTGCTCTCGGCCCATCGATTGAACGCCTTGCTCCATTGTTATTTCGAGGAACGGCAGATTTATCGGATCGACCATTATCTCGGTAAGGAGACGGTGCAGAACCTCCTGTCTTTCCGTTTTGCAAATCCCATATTCGAATCGTTGTGGAATCGGGACCGGATCGACAGCGTCCAGGTGACCGTTGCCGAAGACCTCGGCGTGGAGCATCGGGGCGGCTACTACGATCGTGCGGGAGCCCTACGCGACATGGTCCAGAACCACCTGACCCAGTTGATGACCGTCGTTGCGATGGAAGTGCCGGTGACGTTCGAGGCCGAAGCGATCCACAACGAACGGTTGAAAGTGCTTCACGCAATTCCGCCGATCCAGGAGGGTGATAGCGTCTTCGGGCAGTACACGGCGTGGAAGGTCAAGGATCAGGTCATCCCGGGGTATCGTGAAGAGGCGGGCGTCCCTGCAGGTTCGACGACCGAAACCTACGTCGCGATGAAGTTACATATCAACAATTGGCGATGGCAGGGCGTACCTTTCTATCTGCGAACGGGCAAGCGCTTGCCTCGCAAGCTGTCACAAATTTCGGTGCGGTTCAAGGAGGCGCCGACGCGCCTGTTCGAGTCGGTCGGCATCCATCATGTGGAGTCGAATCTTCTGTTGATCACCCTTCAGCCGAGCGAAGGCTTTGCCTTTTGCTTTGCCGTCAAAACGCCCGGCAAACCGTTTCAGTTGAGCGCGCACTCGCTCCAGTTCGACTATGAACGTGCCTTCGGGTCGCTGCCCGATGCCTATCAAACCCTGATTCACGATATTGTCGTCGGGGATCAAACGCTGTTCGTGCGGGCCGACGTCGCTGAGGCGGCATGGCGGCTGTACACGCCGATTCTCGAGCAACATCTACCCGTACACTTTTATACGGCGGGGAGTTGGGGGCCCGAAGCCGCTGACCGTCTTCTCGAGCGCGATGGGCGACGGTGGCAGATCGGCTGGTAAGCGCCGTGTGCACTACAGGAAATCGGGGCCCTGCTCTCGCGCACGCGCTAAGCGCGCCGACCGGTCGAGAGCGGCTTCGTCCGTCGGCCGCCGTATCCGGGGATCAACCGTTGCGCGAGCGCCTGGCGAAGGAGTTGAGCGACGTTCCGCACTTGAAGGCGGCGCATCATATTAAAACGGTGAACTTCCACCGTCCGCCGGCTCAGCCCGAGCCGATCGGCAATCTCCTGATTCGTTAATCCTTCGCTCACCAGCCTGATGATTTCCAGTTGCCGCGGCGTCAACGGCGTCGTGTGGCGAGACTGTGACGTTCCCGTATATCTCTCAGCGTGAGCCATGACGTTATACGTATCAAAAGGCCGCGGGCGCTCACAAGAGTATTCACACACCCTGCACGTCCGACGCCGCGGACAAGTGCGTAGCCGCGCCATGGACGTGGAATACCCTAGCCACCGGCGCAGGGACCCGATCAAAACCACCCGCTGTGGCGCGGTTGGAAGTTCGAGGAGCCGGTCCACGGCTGGCTCCACGGGCGGCCGCCGGGCCATGAATAAGGGCGGACCACCTCCCAGATGCGGACGTATCGAATGGCGATCACCGGGTAGATAGACCGCACGGACCCAATCTGATCTTCCCGAGAGCCGACCACCTCGCCGACGAGTGTCACGCGCGTCCCTTCAGGGAAGAGGGCGGGATCGACAAACCGCTTTTCGGTTGCCTCAAACCGGCCTTCGGATGCCGACAGTGGCGCACGAGGTAGATGAAAGTCGTCCAAGGGCAACTGCAGGATTTCCAACCGGCTTTCGTGCTCTCCGGGGAACACACTCAACACCTTTCCGCCCAACGCCACGACATGCCCGCGATATCGGTCGGGATCCTGCCGCAGCTCCGCAAAGGTGACCGTCTTATCGATTTGCGCATCCATGGCATCGGGAATCACGGCGCTGGCCGTGCAGCCGGTGGTGAGGATCAACATGATGAAGGGAAGCTTGCGCATCGAGCGACACGAATGCGGTCACGTGACGAGGTGACTCTAGCAGGGCGAAACGCGCGAAGACCATCGGCCCGGGTCCTACCCTGAATCCGGCAGTCGCGCTCATGCGGTCTTGCATCACCTCAGCACTATTGACGATGCAGGAGCAGCCGTTACACTTAGGCAACAATGCGACATGCTTTCGCGATGATCCGTCACACAGCGTTCTTTGGTCTTGTGTCTGTCCTCACCGCCTGCAGCCTGACCCGACATCAGGACGTCACGCAGGAGGTAGAACCCTCCCGACGTTCCACAGCTCGTTCGTTCTCCGCTGCTCGACCGGCATTGCTGCCCGCCATACATGTCGCCGGCTCGCTCAGCCCTGCGACGATCGATCACTTTCAGCGGATTGCCGTCGTGCCGTTCCGCGATGCGCCGCAGGCACCCACATCCGGCGTGACCGTCTCGGCTTTGGTGGCGGCGACATTGGGAAAGCACGGATTTACGGTCATCGATTCGAAGCAATTGGGGCGTGCCATGGAACAACAACCTACCCAGAGGGTCCGCATGGGCGATCAGTGGGCGCGGGACATCGGCCGGATCGTTGAGGCCGAGGCAGTCGCGACGGGCGAGGTGTCCTATTGGAGCGCGACCCGCCACACCGATGGTGACGGCCGGGTGATGCGCGACTCGCAGGTGGCATTGGCATGGCGACTGCTCGATGTCGCGACCGGTGAGGTCTTGTTTGCCGGCGAAGGCCATTTTGAAACGCCGGTGCATGAACCGCTTCAACGCGCGGCTCAGGCCATTGTCCGTGAACTGGTTTTTCGGCTTGCCGTGCAGGGCGGTCTGCAGGGCTCCAGCCATACGGGCGTGCGGTGGGTCATGGAAACCTCCGGAACGACGAGGCAAGCCGTAATCGGCGAAGTGGAACCCGATACGCCCGGCGCACGCGCCGGCGTACGTGTAGGCGACATTGTGCTGTCGTGTAACGGCTTAAGTAGCGATCAGTGGTACAGCCAGTGGCAAGCCATGCGGGCGTGCGAAGTCGAAAGCGGTCAGACACTGATTTTAACGGTTCGCCGCGGCAGCCAGCGGCTGACTTTTCAAATTCCCGCTACTGAACGCAGCTACCCGAGAGCGCGATGAAGTTCGTGCGCTATCATTACTCCTCGCCACCCTAAGATCGTTCTAATCCTCGTCTAATCCCGCGTTCAGAATCCAAACGTATAGTAAAGGACGATGCGGGTGCTCCGACTCCATATGCGGATGCGTGCATCCGGCACGCTCGCCTTTCGCTGTGCCCTCGAATACGGCTTGTCGACTTGTGATCGACGACAGATCGTCCTGGTGGAGTCGACCGATCTCCAAGTATTCAGACAGAAGATCGAAGCAGTTCAACGTGAGCTTGAGGAATTGGTGCGCGAAGCCGAGCTACGCTGGGCCCGACATGAGGCGGAGCTCTACGAAGTCACGCCCAAATCAACGCCCGTCAAGGAGCCCAGCTCTGGGTGAGAGTGAGACGATCAGAAGACGACCCGGCTCACGCATGACGCCGGCCTGTGCCGCTCCGTTAACGCCGATAGGCTGGAGATGTCCCGACCGTCACCAATTGCGACGGAGCATCCAGTCTTGTTCGGCCCGACGGATACAGCCGCTAGCAAGGAGTTGATGGTTCAACGTCGGGATTCGATCGGTGCGGCTTCGCCACCGGGGATAAAGCATGCCGATCGCGAGTAGGACGAGGAAAAAGATAAAGACGACATCGTTCAGCGTGAACATGCGTGCCTCCCACATGTCTCGATGTGAATAGCCGCAGAGTAATCAGGCCAGCTGGCTTCGGCCATTCTCCTTAAGAAGGAGGCAATTTTTGTCCTGAAAGAAGTTTCCGTTTGACAGGAATCCGGGTATCGCCGTCAGAGAAGAGCTTACGAGCGTTTGTGAATACCAATGTTAAAGGGTGGGGCGTACAGTGTAGGCCGAGAACGGACAGCGAACGATCGACTCGTCAACGTAAACGGACTGGAGTTAAGGGGGCCATGGACAAAGAAGACGTGATCGAATCCTTCCTCACGGCCTGCGATCATATCCACGAGTGCATCAAACAAGGGCTGTCTATCACCGAAATTGAGAAACTTCGGCTTGAGACCTGCACGCTGAAGTTGCGGTCCATCCTGCTCTTCCTGGAACGTGGACAAGCCTAGGCGCGAACGGTCGATCTGCGATCCGTACGTGTGCGGCCGGCCGGGAACGAAGCAACCGGTCCCTTGGAACCCATCGTCGGGACAGATTGTGCGGCGGCCGCCGTTCTGTCCTCAGCCTCCGCGTCCTCTGAAAGTCTGTGGTGTTGCTGCATCAAGGCTTCAGCTTCCCAGCGCGTCATCTTTTCCTCCATGGTCATTTCTGACCCCGGCTGATTGATCGCCCCCGGAGTCTTGCTCGCTCAAACGACAGCGCTCGATATCGTGAGATAAGCAAATCCTTTGCCTGTCATGACGCGGCGGAGCCGACCAGCCTCCGATGGTGCTGAGCTACGTAAGGCGCCTCCCGATTCCGGTTCTCTGCTCAGCTGATGGTATTGGCTTGACGCCGGTACTACTGTTGATTTACGTAGGGGCTGACGTGTGGCCTTCGTGAGACGACCTGCAACAGTACGATCTCGTTCATGAGTACCATGCGCTCTGTGGTGCTGTTGATTGTCTTCATGTCGCTGACAATCGGACTGTCCGGCTGCTACAGCCCCCGTACCCCGCTCGGCCTCACATCGTTCGACCCCGGCGAAGAGCAGGTGGCCATTGCCCGGTACTACCAACAAGAGGCAGAGCGCTACCGGCGCCGGGCCGAAGAGGCGCTTAGTCAGGCGGCGGTGTACGAACGGCTGTTCGGCGCGGATTCCGATTGGGTCAAGGGCGCACGGTTGCTTGCGGATTCGTACTTCGTGACCGCGGAGCAGCACGATGACTTGGCCGAGCAGCATCTCAAGCGGGCGGATCGGGGACGCCGGACAGCGCCTGACTCCAGCTCGTAGCCCACGGGAGGCAAGGAGGGACCATGCGCGCGCGAATCAGCCTCGTGCTGTGTGTGTTGGTCATGTTTATCTCAGCCTGTGGCTCAACGGTCCAGCCGGGCCAGCGTGGCCTTCGGTGGTATCCGTTTACGCGCGGCTTGGATACTGAGCCGCTCACGAGCGGCTTTTACTGGCGGGCTCCGTGGAACGATATCTATACCTACGATGTGCGATGGCAGAGCTTCACGGAAAACGTCGACGCGCTCAGCGCCGATGACCTCCAAGTCCTCATCAAAGCCGTCATCATTTTGCGGCCCATCGCGGAAGAAATCCATTTCCTGGCGCAGGAAGTGGGGACCGATTTCTATGGGCGCGTCGTCAGGCCGGAATTTATGGCGGCGGTCCGGAGCGTCGTGTCGAATTATCCGATGGTGTCCGTGCCGGAAAAGAGCGTCGAGATCGCCAGCAAGGTACAGGCCGTCGTCGTCGAAAAATTAAAGGGCCGCCACCTCGACATACAGAGCGTCGCATTGGCTGACGTTGATTTTCCGGCCGTCGTGCTGCGCGCTATCGAGGAAAAACAGGCCAAGGAGCAACAGAAGGAGCAGAAGGAGTTCGAGTTGATCATTGCGGAAAAAGACGCCGAGATTGCGAGGCGGCGCGCGCGGGGTGAAGGTGACGCCGTCCGGATTCGGTCGGAAGGAGAGGCGCAGGGACTTCAGATTCGCGCGGCCGGGCAAGCGAAGGCGCAAGAGGCGATCGCCAAGACGCTGACCCCCGAATATCTGCGCTTCAAACTCTATGACAGCCCGAATGCCAAACTCATTCTGCTGCCCGAGAACCTCAACACGCCGCTGCTGGTCACGCCGGGGACCGAGACGCCGCGGCCCGTCACTCCGCTCGAACGAGAAGGCCGGTCCTTTTCACGCCCAGAGCACGAATTAAATCTTCAATCGTTGGAGCCACCGGAGAAGTAGACCGATAACCGAACGCGAAGAGTTCGAGAAGACTCACGCGAACAGGATCAGGTGAGCGTCACCGCGCGGTGCCGGGTGGCAATGCCGGCCGTTCACGGTCTCGATGGTTAAGCGCCGATACGGGTTTCTCGGGTACCGTCGACGATGCCCGGTTCCAGCACATCGCGTCCGTTCGTGAGCGCGATAATCGCGTCATAGAGAGAGCGGGCGCGACGTGTCCACCGCGGGTTTGGGGAATCGCCGTGAAACGCAGCTTCCGCTGCACGCTCTTCCTCGGTCGTGAGTAAGGTATCCCAGGGCATTTTCCACCTCGGCTTAGTGTAGTCCGACTGCATGCCAAGGGGAAAGTCGCGCCTCTCCCTAAACACGAAGCGGTAAGCGCTTCCGGAAGTTACCGTCCGCCGATGGAGGCGGCGAGGTGATCGACGCCTTCGGCGACCTGCTTGAGTCCCGAGCTCATCAATCGAAACGCCCGCATCAGTTCCGACCGCCGGGTCAACGGTTCGACGGCACGTTCATTGTTGTCCCCCGTGGTGCGAGCCATGCGTTGGTGGCCGTTGGCTTGCGGCTGCCGCTTCTTCGCGGCGACCATCGGACGAGCTTTGCGGCCCTGCAGCCGCTCAGCCCACGCTGGAGGGATGCGGCCCTTGCTGAGCGCGATCGAGATCGCTGGGCTGGTAATGCCGAGCGCGCGTGCAAGATCGGCTTTGGTCTCGGCACCGGCTAGTTCCATCAATCGTGCGACTTGTTTCTGTGCAGCGGATTTCGGCATGACGTCTCCTTATTGGTGCATTGCAATCAATCCCTTCCCCGGCGCCATGCCGGGTCGGAAGCATTCTAGCACGAGGCAAATAGGAAACGTCACATAATTTAATGTTAAAGTAGGTCAGGTTAAGTGGCTCCTCTTTCTACGTGAATAGACTGCGGTAACGGCTCTGGTCTTCTCCGTACAGTCAGCAGAGGGGGAGGCGGGCGAGTAATCGCAATCCTGTCGTGACGGCTCAGCGGCCTTTACTCTTTCTCCACCGTAGTATGCCGAGGCCGGCCAGGCCGGACGCGAGGAGCATGATCGTCGAAGGTTCCGGAACCGGGGTGATATACGGGTAGGCATCGATGGGCGTGGGGGAAGCATATGTGGTCGAGGCTCCGGTTGGATGAGGCGCTGTCCCGCCCCCACCCCCGCCGCCATGGTGCCGACCGAACGACATCGCCAATCCCTGTTCGGCCCCGGCGGCAATGATCACCAGCCCAAGCAGGACGGCTCCCAGTTTGCCGACTCGATGATTCATCTTCACTCCTTTCGCCGTACAGTCGTCAACCCGTGGCTCACGATAAATGACGCGCCGGCAGGAAACAATTGGACCTTGGTCGTCATCCCTTCGTCGCGTTCGCTCGACTGTGTTCCTCTTCATTCAACTGTATGCGAATGGGTGTAAGACACTAAAGAATGACAGCACCGCAGTGGTGGTTTACCAGTCGGCAGGCAGGCGACGCCGTTGGTGGAGTTCTCCAATATGGATGATGAGTGAGGCGCAAAGAAACGGGTCTTGTGCAGAAACTGGTACTTCTTCTCGGCGCCGTCGGCGTGTCGGTGTGACATTCGTACCCCCCTTCAGCATGTGCTACGTCGAAGGAGACCTAGGGTGTGGGATGTCGCTCGATCGGCATTGGGCCTCCTACAATTTGCCGGCCTTGCTCGACGAGCATGGATGCGATGTCGCGAAAGCGCTGGTGGGCTCTGAATGCACGTGCGTCCTGGTGCTCGAGGCGACCCTCCGCCTCGTCGACAGCCCGCCGGCGCGTTCCCTGGTCGTCCTCGGCTTCCCTGATGTCGCGCGTGCCGGTGATCACGTCTTGGAGATCATGGCATTTCAGCCGATCGGTCTCGAGGGGATGGACCGCGTGCTCGTCGAGGCGATCACGAAGATGAAGGGCGCGGTCCCGGGGACGAGGAAGCTGCCGGAGGGCGGCGGGTGGCCGCTCGTGGAATTCGGCGGGGAGGTGCAGAAAGAGGCCGATCACCGCGCTCGGCGCATGATCGCGGCGTTGGCGAAACACGGGGATTGGCCGCAGGCGGCGATCTTCAATGATCCCCATGAGTAAGACAGTGTCTGGGCGGTGCGCAAGTTTGGATTTGCCGCTGCGAACGTGCCGGGTGAAAAAATCGACTGGACCGGTTGGGAGGATTCCGCGGTGCCGCCCGAGAAGGTGGGAGCGTACCTACGCGACCTGTGGCGCCTGTTCGACAAGTATGGCTATCAGTGCACGCTCTTCGGTCATTTCGGGCAGGGCTGTATCCATACGCGCATCGATTACGACCTCACGACTGGGGATGGGCTGCGCGCGCTCCGCGCGTTCCATGAAGAGGCGGCCGACATCGTGCTCGCCTATGGCGGTTCGCTCTCCGGTGAGCACGGAGACGGGCAATCGGTCGCCGAGTTCCTGCCAAAGATGTTCGGGCATGAACTGGTCCACGCGTTCGAGGAATTCAAGACGATCTGGGACCCGCGCTGGCGCATGAATCCCGGAAAGGTCGTGCGGCCGTATCGGGTCGACCAAAACTTGCGGTTGGGAACGGACTACGATCCGCCGGTTCTTCACACGCATTTTCGCTTCCCGCACGACGAGTACAGCTTCTCGCGCGCCACGCTTCGGTGCATCGGCATCGGCGAATGCCGCCGGGAGCACAAGGGGACGATGTGCCCAAGCTACCGGGTCACGCGCGAAGAGATGCACTCGACGCGCGGCCGCGCGCGGCTGCTGTTCGAGATGCTCGAAGGCGATCCGGTGAACGGGGGGTGGCGCGACGATCACGTCCATGAAGCGCTCGATCTCTGCCTCGCCTGCAAGGGCTGCAAGGGCGATTGTCCGGTCGGCGTCGATATGGCGACGTACAAGGCCGAGTTCCTCTCCCACTACTATGCGGGGCGCCTGCGGCCGCCGGCCGCCTATTCGATGGGCCTGATCCATATGTGGGCGCGGCTCGCGTCGCTCGTCCCCGACCTTGCCAACTTTCTGACTCAGACCCCGGGACTCAGCGGGGTGATGAAGGCGGTCGCCGGCATCTCGCCCCATCGCACGTTTCCGCCGTTCGCCCGCACGAGCTTCGTGGAATGGTTCCGCCGACGAGGCCGCCCGAGCCGACCCGGCCCACACCGGGTGATCCTCTGGCCTGACACGTTCAACAATTATTTTAATCCTCGGACGGCGAAGGCGGCGGTCGAGGTCCTGGAATCGCTGGGCTGCGAGGTCCTCGTACCAACCGAGCCGTTGTGTTGCGGCAGGCCGCTCTACGACTTCGGCATGTTGGACCACGCGCGCTCCTTGCTGCGGCGGATTCTCACCTCACTCAGGAGCGAGATCGAGGCCGGGACGCCGATCGTCGGGCTTGAGCGAAGTTGCACGGCCGTGTTTCGCGATGAACTGACAAATCTGTTTCCCCATGACCAGACGGCTGTGCGGCTGTCGCGCCAGACCTTCACGCTCGCCGAATATCTGGAACGCGAGCGGCCGCGTGCGCTGCTGCCCCCGCTCCATCGCCGGGCGCTCGTGCATGGGCACTGTCACCACAAGGCCGTCATGAAGCTGCACGCGGAGCCGCGGGTGCTCGACAAGCTCGGCTTGGATTTCACGATTCTGGATTCCGGCTGTTGCGGCATGGCGGGCTCGTTCGGCTTCAAGCGCGAGCACTACGAGACGTCGCTGAAGGTCGGCGAGTTGGTGCTGCTGCCCGCCGTGCGAGCCGCTTCACCGGACACGCTCATCATCGCCGATGGGTTTAGCTGTCGCGAGCAGATCCGACAAACGACGGACCGCCAAGCCCTCCATCTGGCCGAAGTCCTTCATCTCGCGATGCAGGAAGCGATCGCACGCGGCCGAGGGCTCAGCGAGCGGAATGGGCACGGCAAGTTTCCCGAACGACAGTATGCGTGAGCCAACCGAATAGGAGGCGACGGCACGCCCTGGCAGCTCCTTGTCATCTCCGGCCTGGCCGCTGCCGCAATCGGGGGAATCATGCTCGCGGCCCGGCGGCGCAGTGGCTAAGGTCGAACACTATCCGAATGAGTTCTTGCCGGATAGTTCTTGGCGCCGTCTCCTCCTGCTCGGGAGGGGAGAGCAGTCAGCGACGATCGGCGGCCGAGCAGAGTCGACAACCGGCCAACGGCCAGGTTCATTACCTGAACCAGGCGGCGGGCAATTCGCTCGCTCGTTCGCTTGAGGTCCTCCGGCGACGGCACCTCTCCTTGAGCGCTCTTGATTCGCCAGCGAATCTCACTCGACGCCTCCGCTGCCGGAATGCGCTCCTCGTTCTGGAAATGAGCACGTCCGCCTGCCCGGTGAAAATGACGGATCAAGACTTCATCACCGATATCATCGTAATAGTAGCGACTCACGTGAACCATCGCCCGCTCATCTGGCGAGGGATGGTCGAGCGGCGCGGTCGTCTCATGAAGGAAATACGTCGCCATGGCTAAATCGAGGCGACCTTGTCGTAGAACTGATGGTCTTCGCGATATCCGCCGTGCCCCTCGCCGACGTGGGCTAGTTCCTCCACAAAGTAAATGGCGGTGAGATACTTGACCATCTTGTAGCCCAACTTGGTTTCCATGCGAAGCCGACACGGAGCGCCGTGCTGGAGCGGCAACGGCTCCCAGTTCATCTCGTAGGCCAGCAGCGTCTGCGGGTCTTGCACCTCCTCCAGCGTCAAGACCTCGTAATACGATTCTGGCTCGTATTCCGCCTGCATGAAGGCGTGAAAGGCCACGTAGCGGGCGCGCAACAACGGCCGGCACAGGTCGATGACGTCGATCATCCTGGCGCCCGCCCACTGTGCGACGGCGGACCAGCCTTGGATGCAGTTGTGTTTCGCGATGTGTTCATATCGAGGCAGCGCACGCAGATCGTCGAGCGACAGTTCGAGCGGCCGCTCGACCAACCCGTCGACATGGAGCCGCCAGCCCGCAAACCCTTCCTTGGCGAGCTTGTGATATTCCTCACTTGTCGGCGGGTATCCGTTGACCCGGTGGTAGGGCGAGATCTCGGCCTTCGTATAATGTTGGCGCGACTGGAGCCGGCCGAACACGAAGCGGATGAGCGGCTCGAAGATCGCGGTGGAGATCAATTGGAACCGCCGCGGCTGCGTCAGCGTGAAGCGGGTGGCCAGAATGTGAAACCCGATGACAGCGAGGAGCACGGCCGACGCGATCGTCACGGCCAGCGGCGCCTGTTCCGTCCGAATGCCGAGCACCATCTCCGCAATGTCCTCGGGAAACCTCACCACTACGACCAGGGTGAGATGGATGATCGTGTACAGCAGGAGCGTGATGAGGCCGATGAAATGCAGGCTGCGAGCGGCTTGCCGGCCACCGAAGAGTTTCGGGTACCGGGGAAAGCGCGCAATGAAGGCCGGCGACATGCAGAGGCCGGTCGCGATCATGAGCGGTGCGACGAGGAACACGATGGCCGCATACGTGAGCTGCTGCAACGGTTCGTACGGCTGAAACTCGCTCGCGGGCGGGACGTGGAAGCTCGCGTAGGTCAGGAACGCTTCCCAGGCTTTCGGGATGATCGTCCAGCTGGTCGGGATCAGCCGCACCCATTCCCCGGTCGCAAAGAGGAGCGCGACATACGTCAGCCCGTTCACGATCCACAGTGGAATGATCAACAGATGCCAATTCCGACCGGCGCCGAGTCGGTGATGGCCGCCGGGCAACGCGATCAGCGAGCTCACTTCCTCCGCTTCGTCCATCGACGTCCACAGGCGGTCCTTGGGCATGACTTTCTTTCCGAACCGCATCCAATCCGTGCCCGGGGTCGTGCCGTCGTTCCAGTAGAGCTTCGGGTGATCGAAGAGAATTTGAATCCCGCTTCGAATCAGGACGAAAATGCAGAACAGATTGATCAGATGATTGATGCGCAGCCAGAGCGGAAAGCCCAGCGGTTCCATAGTGGTGCCCTTATGTCGTCAGCCTATCAATCCGAATCCACCTCATGCTGTCCATCGCAGTCCCACCCACGCGGTCATGCCTGCCGATAGCTCAGAGAGACGGCTTGGAGTGATCATGGCGGTATGGACCCGATCGTGCTGGCGGTCATCATTCTCGCCATCGTCGCGTGGCTAATCTCCGTGCTCGGCTATTTGGTGCTTCATTACAATCCGCGCCGCGATCCGATGCCTCGCTCGTCTTCTCAGCAACCGTAGCATGACTCACGCTCACAGCTCGCCCCGACGTGCTCGTGCGCAGATGCGGTCGGCCGTCCGCGCTGCGAGCGCCTGAATCGTCAGCGAGGGGTTCACGCCGGTGGATGTGGGAAACACCGACCCATCGCAAATGTACAAATTCGGGATATCGTGACCGCGGCAGTCGGCGCCCACGACGGACGTCGCCGGGTCCCCGCCCATTCGGCACGTTCCCATTAAATGCGCGGTTCGCGGAGCCGTCCAGGACTGCCGGCCGCCCGCGGCCTCGAGAATCTGCGTCATCGTGGTATGCGCATGCCGCATCACACGCGTGTCATTCTCATGGTACGAGAAGCGGACATAGGCGACCGGCAGACCGTAGGGGTCGCGCTCCGTCGAATGCAGGGTCACGGTATTGGAGGCCTGCGGCATGACTTCGCCGACCATCCCGAGCCCCGAATAGAAGTTGTAGTCGAGCATCTCGCGCCGGAGATCCAGGCCCCAGAGTTCGCGTCCCGCCATCAACCGCTCGGCAAACTCCACGGGATGCGGCCCGATGACTTCGATCACGTAGCCACAGATGAAGCCACTCCCCGGGATGGTCCGGTTGAAGTGCTCGCTGATCGCGCCGCCCGGCGGCGGCGCCTTGTACATGTTGATGCGATTCTCGAACTTCGCATACGCCTGATCGCTCGACTGCACCATGAAATATTTCCCGACGACGCCCGATGAATTGGCGAGCCCGTCCGGATAACGGGAGGTCGCCGAGTTGAGCAGCAGGCGAGGCGACTCGATCGCATAGCCGGCCACGACGACCTGCTTTGCGCGCTGCCGATGAAGGCCTTCGCGACCCTTCTTGAAGTACAGGACGCCGTCGACCAAGCCCCGGTGGTTGTGCGTGATCTGCGCTACCATCGAGTCGGGCCGGACTTCGGCGCCGGCGCTGATCGCACGAGGGATGTACGTCACGAGAATGGAGCTTTTCGCGTTCGTCGAGCAGCCGTAGTTGCAGAGGCCGCGGTAGACGCATGGCGGGCGGTCGGCATGCGGTGCGCTGAGCGTGGCGATTGGAGAGGGGGCGACCGGAATCCCAAGCCGCCGGCAGCCGCGGACGAGAATGTTCGCACAGGCGTTCAACTGATGCTCGCGTTGCGGGTAGCGACGTCGGCGACGGCCCCACGGATACAACGTCGGGCCGGCGATTTGAAGCGCCTCTTCGACCTCGTCGTAATAGGGTTCGAGATCGTCGAACGTGAGCGGCCAATCCACGAGATTGGCGCCCTCAACCGACCCGTCGAGCGAGCGGCGATAAAAATCTTCCGGATGGGCACGGATCGCCACCATCGAGTAATGGACCGTGCTTCCGCCGACGCCGCGGCCGGAATTGTTGGACCCCAATTCGACGGGATGCTGGCCGCCGACGATGCGCTCATCGGTCCAAAAGAGCTTGCCCGCGGCTACTTCATCCGAAACAAAATCGTGCATGGGGTCCCAATGCTCGCCGGCATCGAGCAGGACGACTGAGAAGCCCGCCTCGGCGAGCTTGGCGCCCAGCACCCCGCCGCCTGCGCCGGCCCCGACGATACAGAAATCCACCTCCTCGCGCGACCAGTCGCGCATCGGCACGCGGTCGCCATGAATGCCGGGCGCGGTCAGTACCCAGGGCGCGACTTCGGCCTCACCGTGCATCGGATGGCTCCTCGAATTCGGCATCCCAGGGATCGACCCCGCCGTCCCAGAAGCGGCTGTAGCCGCGCGGCGACGAGGGCCCGTGGTAGCCGATCTCATTCCAGGCCGCGGGGTGGGCATAGTAGGTTTTGATGACAGCGATGGTCAGCACTTTGCTGAAGAAGACATGCGCCGGAATCCTCTGCCAGGTTTTTCCCGGTGCCTCGTCGCGTTGGAGCTTTCGCAGCACGCTATCCTGCGCCTTGGCGTCCAGCGTGACGAAGGGCACCCCGAAGACGGCCTCCGCCGTTTCATCGATGCCCCGCAGCGCCGCGCGCCACAACTCGCGCTGAGGCGGCAATGTGTCGCGGCGGTAGCCGTCCCGCTTGTCGTCGTACAATTTCTCATCGATCCACGGCACGATCGGAATCCGCTGCGCAGGCGGCCGATCCGGTTGCGGCAGAATGCGATCGACCACCGCCTCCATCGTGCGCGCTTCGTGTTCGGTAAAGAAACGGACCGCCGGGACGTTCTCGATCCGGTCCCGGATGACGACGCGAGTCTGGTCGTCCCAATCCGGTGTTGCCCACTTGTCCAAGACGTTGAAGTGCGGGTAGTGACTGCGGATCGATCCATCGTCCGGCTGCGGGGAGAGCTGAATTCGACGCGCGGTGCTCATCGGCGACTCACAACAAATAGACGACGATGAGGCCGATCCCCGCCAACGCGGCAAAGAGGCCGGGCGCACCTTGCGGCGGCCCTTGCATGAGGTTGAACAGCGGCACGTACAGGCCGCCCATTTGCCGATCGAGCCCACGCAGATGCATGCCGAAGCCGATGAACCCGATGATCAAGGTGACCCACAGCAGTCCCGCAAAGATGAGGAGACTGCTCCGCGAGGGTGCGACGGCCACCCAGACGCCGGCCAGGACGGTGGCCACCGGTACACTGAGCGGGGCGTACATCACCGGATTGTTGAAGGCGCCCCGGTAGTGAAGGATGGCGGCTTGCAGGATGCTACCCAGCAGGACCACGGTCACGAAGACGACCAACACGGAGGGGATTGGAAAGCCGAAGGCGGTCTGCTCGCCGGCCAGACCGGCCGCTGCGACGACGGCCAACACCCCCATGGCGGTCAATGCGAATGGCGCAAGGAGGGGCGCACCGTACATCAAATAGTGAAGGAGCCAGGAGAAGCCGCCCGGCTTCATGATGATGCCGTAATAGAGGTGATAGCCGAAGCCGATGAGCCCCGCGGCGGCCGCGATGCATCCCACGATCGACAGCGCCGCGATCACGGTCGTACTGCCAGGAAACGCAATGACTCCGAGCGCGGAGAAGATCAGCAGTGAACCGGTGAGGAGCGGCGCGTACTGCAGCCGATAGGAGAACCGGTGTCGATAGTGGCCGACGAGCGCGTCGAACGCGACGAACAGGGTCGTGAGCGCGACGATGAGGGCGAGCCATTGATAGGGGTTCAAGCCGAGAAAGGCGTGTGTCATCACATGGCGCGCCGGTCGCCCGGCAATCGGTACGGAAAGACGAGCGGCTGTCGCGTTCGTGGCTGGTGCCCCGGTAACTCGCGATAGCGAGTCTTGACCTCGGCGCCATATCGGTACACCAGTTCGCCACCCAGATAGCCCTGCAACGTCATGACGGCGGCTGTGGCGATGAGCGCCAGCAGATACGCGGACGACGGCTCCGCGCCGGCTTCCCAGAGCGCACCTCGCCACACCGTCAAGCAGATGATCAGCCCGAACAGCGCCGGCCCCAACGCCATGTGGGTGCGTAGAAACGATCGGGCCTCGCCTTCCTCCATCGGGATTCGTATGCGGGAGGCCGCGCCCGTCAGCAGTGTCGCCGGAGTCGTGAGACACGAGCCGAGCAGCGTCCACCAGCCGACCTGCGAGAGCGACGCGATGCCGAAGATCGCGAGCAAGAGATCGCAGACGAGCGCGGTCACGAACAGCGCAATGGTGAAGTGCACGACGATGGGATGCAGCGGCGCGGTGAGCCCGGTCAAGGCCACCGCGCGCTGCCACGTCATGATCGGGCCGCCTCGTTCCATGACCGTCAGACCACTTCTCGGACTTTGTCTTCGACGACCGTCTTGATGATCTCCCAACGGTCCTTCTGGCCGCGCGCCAAGGCTTCGGCAAAGTGCAGCGCTTGGCTGGTCGTAATCTTCCCCGGCATGGGCGGCTCGGTCGGATCCACGACCGCTTCCACGAGCGCCGGCCCCGGCTGCCGGAACGCTTCCGCGAGCACGCCGCGCACCTTCCTCGGGTCCTCGACGGTATACCCAGGCGCGCCGCACGCGCGCGCGTATGCGGCGAAATCAATCGGGTGCAGCTGCACCCCGAATTGCGGGTTGCCCTCGAACACGAGTTGCTCCCATTTGATCTGCCCGAGTACGTTGTTCTTGATCAGGATGACCTTGACCGGCATGTTGTATTTCACGAGGGTCGCCATCTCGGCCATCAGCATGCTGAACCCGCCGTCCCCGATGAAGCAGACCACCTGTCGGCCGGGGTATGCGGCCGAGGCGCCCACGCTGTAGGGCAACGCGTTCGCCATCGACGCAAGATTGCCGGAGCCGGAGAACATCATGTTGCCGCGCATCTTGATATGCCGCACCGCCCAGGTGGTGATCGTGCCGGTGTCGCAACAAATGATCGCGTCGTCAGCGAGAAACTCGTTGAGTTGATGCGCGATCACCTGCGGTTTCATCGGCATGTCCATCCGGCTGGCCCGCTCCTCCATCAGCCGATTCCACTGCTGCACGCTGTGTTGGATCGTCTCCAAGAAACGGCGGTCCTTCTTGGGCTGAACGAGCGGCAGCAATGCGCGCAGCACGTCCCAGCACTGCCCCACCAAGCCCACTTCAACGGGGTACCGCAGACCGATGCGCGCGGGATCGATGTCGATCTGAATGCCGCGCGCCTGGCCCGGCTTGGGATAGAACTCTTCGTACGGGAAGCTGCTCCCGGCGATGATCAGCGTATCGCAACCTTCCATTGCGTCCTGCGAAGGGGCGGTGCCGAGCAGACCGATCGGACCGGTGGTGTACGGACTATCGTCGGGCACCACCCCCTTGCCGAGATAGGGCTTGATGATCGGGGCGCCGACTTTTTCCGCGAGCTGGAGAATCTCATCCCGGGCGGTGAGGCAGCCGGCGCCCGCCAGGATCGCCACCTTGCTCCCCCCATTGATGATATCGGCCGCTTGCTGGAGCAAGGCCCGTGGCGGCAACGGCAGTGGATCGGTGTAGATGCCTCCGCTGTGATGCGGGATGTTCATCTTCGATCGCGCGCCGTTCTCTTTCCAATCCTGAATGTCCTTAGGGATCGTGATGTGTGCGGGCATCCGGCGCGAGATCGCCGTTTTGATCGCCTCGTCCATGACGTTGTACACGTGCGTCGGGCCCATGATCCGCTCGTTATACGCCGCCACGTCCATGAAGACCTTGTCCAAGTCCACGTCCTGCTGAAAATGCGTGCCGATCAAATCGTGAAAGGTATGTCCGGTGATCGCGAGCACCGGCTGACCGTCGAGTTTGGCGTCGTACAGGCCGTTCAAAAGATGGATGCCACCGGGGCCTGATGTGGCAAGGCACACGCCGAGGCGCCGCTTGAATTTGGCGTACCCGCATGCGGCGAAGGCTGCCGCTTCCTCGTGCCGGACTTGAATGAATTTGATCCGGTCCTCATTGATTCGGAGCGCTTCAAACAACCCGTTGATGCCATCCCCCGGGAGCCCGAAGATCGTGTCCACGCCCCAATCGATCAGCCGCTCGACGACCATGTCTGCGACGGTTTTGGCCATTGCGATCCCTCTCTGTTCCTTGGAAGTGCGTCTCGACGAAGCTAGTATGCCGAGCGTCGGCGAAGGAAGGTATCGGCACAGGTGAGAGTGATCGGTAGGTGTGGCAGGGGACGTAAACCCGGTCCATGTTTAACCTTCGATCAGGGCCAGTTGCGGTGCCTGTACGACGCGAGGGGACAAGGCTTTGCAAACGAGACCCGCCTGTGCCGCTTGTGCAATTCCGCACGCAACATTCCTATTCAAACTTGATTGCATGAAGAGTATGCCCGCAGCGAGCAGAAGTGTGACCGATCGCGCTCATCCATTTCATTTCTCACCCTCCGGCGTGCGTCTCACACGCTTCGAGCCGGCATGCGGCATTGACCAACGCCACGTGCGAGAGCGCTTGGGGAAGATTGCCCACGAGTCGGCGCGCGTGCACATCGAATTCCTCCGATAACAGTCCGACCTCGCTTTGCACGCCCGCGATCCGCTTGAACAGCTCCCACGCGTCTTTCCGGCGTCCCATCAAGGCGTAGTTTTCGGCGAGCCAGAACCCGCACGCCAAGAACGCGCCTTCACCGGGAGGGAGTGCATCCAATTCTTCGGTGTTCACATACCGCTGCACGAACCCTTCCTGCAGCAACGTGCGCTCGATGGCCGCCACCGTGCGATGCACGCGAGGGTCGGTCGGATCGATGAACCCGACCAGGGGCAGCCGGAGAAGACTCGCGTCCACCGTCTCGGCACCGTAATACTGAACGAAGCCACCGCCCGGCGTGCAGCCGCGCGTCTCGATATCCTGTCGAATGTGCCCGCGCGTACGCCGCCACTCCTCGACCGGTCCCTTCATCCCGTATCGCTCCACGGCCTTGATGCCACGATCGAACGCCACCCACGCCATCACCTTCGAATGCGTGAAGTGGCGCCGCGGCCCTCGTACTTCCCAGATCCCATGATCGGGTTCGTGCCATACATTGCCAAGATGCCCGAGCAGCCGACACTGAAGGTCCCACACGTCTGGCTCGATCGGGATTCCGTGTTGATGGGCGAGGTCGAGCATGTTCATGATCTCGCCGTAGACGTCCAGTTGCAGTTGCCGAGCCGCCCCATTCCCGATGCGAACAGGACGAGCACCGTGGTACCCCGGCAGCCAATCCGCTTCGTACTCCGGCGCATCATGCCCGGTGTCGAGTCTGTACAGGATCTGCAACCGCGTGGGATCACCGGCAACGGCTCGAAGCAGCCATGCTCGCCAGGCTCTGGCCTCGTCCGTCAAGCCGCCGTGCAGTAAGGCCGACAGGGTGAAGGTCGAATCCCGTAGCCAGCAGTATCGGTAGTCCCAATTCCGCATGCCGCCCAATTGTTCGGGCAACGACGTGGTGGCGGCCGCCAGAATGCCCCCGGTCTTCAGATTGGTCAGGGCCTTCAGCGTAATGAGGGATCGGCAGACTGCGTCACGGTGCCGCCCCTGATACCGACAGCTGCCAATCCAGTCCCGCCACCACTGCTCAGTGGCGGCCAGAGCTTGTTCAGCATCAGCGGGCGAAGGGGCGCGCTGATCGGCCTCTTGCCATGACAGGGACATGATCGCCTGCTCTCCGGCCGTGACCGTAAAACGTCCGACGAGTGCCTCATGTTCCCGTTTCACCGGGACTGAGGCCTGGAACCGCAGGACATGCGCTCCGGCAGAAATCTGCCAGCCTTCTCTGATCTCTGTCATCGCCGGTGCGATCGCGCCGTAATTGAAGCAGGCGCGTAACTCCATCGTCATTGAGACGGAACCGCTCAAGCCTTGGACGATACGAATGACCGTCGGACCGTCAGGGCCAATCGGCATCCATTCGACGACGCGGATGCGGCCTTCGGCGGTCGCCTGTTCACGTTCGAGGATGAGCGTGTCCGGGCGATACCCGTGTCGTGCCTCGAGCGTCAGTGAGGAAGGCGAGAGCAGCCATCGGCCGTGTGCCGGCGTCCCGAGAAGGGCGGCAAAACACGCCCCGGAGTCGAAACGTGGGAGGCACAGCCAATCCAATGAGCCGTGACGGGAGACGAGAGCGGCCGTCTGCATGTCACCGATGACGGCGTAGTCCTCCAAGCGGTCGGGCATACGCAGCAGTTCGACTCCCGAACAGACGATCGCTAGGACTGAGCCGGCACACGCGCCCTCGGAGCGAGCCGGCGCTGGTCGGCTCGTCCACCGTTGACATCCGGGCCGCGTCGTCGGTCACGGGCCGTGAGCTTTCCCGCCATCAGGAGGGCGGCCGTGCCGAGGAGCCAGGCGGTCTCACGCCGGGAGGCCATCCGGTGAAAGGCACGTGGCCGAACATAGCCACGCTCCGGATATGGACCGCGTGCGCCGTGCGGACCTTCGCGCAACGCCATGAACAGCGCTTGTGCGAGATGCAGCGCGCGGCGGTCCGTGGTCTGCGCGATCTGCTCGCGGCAACTGAAGCCGTCGGCGAGGATCAACGTATCGGCCGGCGCTTTCCGGACGGCGGGCAGCAGCACCATCTCGCCGATCTTCAGCGAGACGTCGTAGTGATCGCCCGGCTTGAAGCCGAACGATCCGGACATGCCGCAGCATCCGGAGTCCAGGACGTCGGCGGCGAGGCCCATCCGTTTCAACACTGCCGTCTCCGCCCCGAATCCCATCACGGCCTTGTGATGACAGTGCCCATGCACGACTGCGTTGCGTCGGAGTCGTGGCAACGGCACGTGCGGAGCCTTGGATTCAAGAAATTCGCTGAGCGTCAGGACCTGGATGTTGAGGCGCTTCGCATCCTCGTTCGTCGGGTGCAGTTGAATCAGCTCATCCCGAAACGCGGCGACACAGCTCGGCTCCAGCCCGACGATCGGCGTGCCGGCTCTGATCTCATCCCGTAGAACTGTCAGGATTTGCTGCCACAACGACTCCGCGAGGTCCAGCATGCCGAAGTCGTAGAGCGGCCGCCCGCAGCACAGCGACGCCTTGGGCAGTGTCACGTGAAAGCCGAGCGCTTCCAAAACCTCCACGGCCGCCGCCGCAGTTTCCGGGAAAAAGTAATTGTTGAAGGTGTCGGGCCACAGCAGTACACGCGGCCCGTTCGTGTTTCGCGGCCGGCGACCGGCAAACCAATCTTTGAATGTGCGGGTCGCGAAGGGCGGCATGTGCCGGTGCACCGAGATGCCGCCGACGGTTTTGACGAGGTCGCGGATCCCAGGGGTCTGCGTGAGGAGATTCGCAAGCCCGGGCAGATGTGAGGCCAACCGCGCCCACCAATAGATGAGCCCCATTGAGTACGCCTCGCGGGGCCTGAGTCTTCCTTTATAGTGGTGGGACAAGAACTCGGCCTTGTACGTCGCCATATCGACGTTCATCGGGCATTCGTTCTTGCAGCCCTTGCACGCCAAGCAGAGATGCAAGGCCTCGGCGACCGCCGGCTCCCGCCATCCGCCGCGCAGCGGATCGCCTTCGAGCATTTCCCACAACAGACGCGCGCGGCCACGTGTCGAATGCATCTCCTCCCGAGTGGCGCGATAGCTGGGGCACATCGTCCCATGGTGGTCACGCCGGCATTCTCCGACCCCGACGCACCGCATGGTCGCGCGGGCCAGACTCCCATCGTCCTCAGGAAATTTAAAGTGTGTGCGAAGTTCTGGCGGTGCGTAATCCGGACCTTCGCGCAAGTTCTCATCAATGCGATACGGGTCGACGACCTTGTGCGGGTTCATCTTGCCGGCCGGATCCCAGATCGACTTGAACTCGCGAAAGGCGGCGATCAACTCAGGCCCGAACATTCTCGGGAGGAACTCGGCCCGTGCCTGACCGTCCCCATGTTCACCGGAAATCGAACCACCGAGCCCGACGACGAGATCGGTGGCTTCGCCGATGAAGGCGCGGTACTTGGCGATGCCGTCTCGAGTCTTGAAGTCGAAGTCGATGCGCGTGTGCAGGCAGCCTTGCCCAAAATGGCCGTAGAAGGCGCACCCGTAGCCGTACCGATTGAGCAGCGCACGCAGTTGCCGCAGATACTGCCCGAGCTTGTCCGGCGGCACCGCCGAATCCTCCCAGCCTTCCCACGTGTCGGGCTGCCCCGGGACTCGCGCCGTGGCGCCCAGGCCTGACTCGCGGATCTTCCACACATGCGCGGCATCGCGCGGGTCGTCGTACGATTTGATGTTCGGGGGATGGGCCCGTGCCTTTAGTGCGGCCACCAGCCGAGCGGCCTTCGCATTGGATTCGTCGACCGTCTCCCCGCCGAATTCCAAGATCAGCCAGCCGGCGCCGTCGGGCAGCAGTTGCAGACGTTCAGGGTGCAGGCCTTTGACCTTGATGGCCTCGACGAGCATCGCATCCATCCCTTCGAGACCCAGCGGTTGGTAGTCGAGCAGATTCGGCACGTCGTCGGCGGCTTCGTACATGTCGCGATACCCGAGGACGAGGACGGTGCGCGCGGGCGGGCTCTCGACGAGACGGACGGTCGCTTCCAACACCGTGACGCAGGTGCCTTCCGAGCCGACCAAGGCTTTCGCCACATCGAAGCCGTGCTCGGGCAGCAGGGCCGGGAGGTTGTAGCCGGACACCCGTCGAGGGATGTTGGGATAGCGGCTCCGAATCACGTCGGCATACCGGTCGCGCAGGTCGCGCAGACGTCGATAGAGGACGCCTCGCCGGCCGCCGGCCGAGATGATGCGGTCGAGCTCCTCTTCGGGCGTCCGCCCAACCGAGATGCGAAGGCTATCGTAGGTGAGGATCTCCAACTCCTCGATGTTGTCATCCGTCTTGCCGGCCATCAGCGAGTGCACGCCGCAGGAATTGTTTCCGATCATGCCGCCGAGCGTGCAGTGATTGTGCGTGGAAGGGTCCGGATCGAACGTCAAATGGTGGCGTTCGGCCGCGTTGCGCAGCGTGTCGAGTACGACGCCGGGCTGGACGCGCGCACGGCGCGTCGACGGATCGAGCCACAGGATGCGGTGCAGGTACTTCGACATGTCGAGCACGACCGCGACATTGCAAATTTGGCCGGCAAGGCTCGTGCCGCCGCCGCGCGAGAGCACCGGGGCACCATATCGGCGGCATGTCGCGATGGCTTGAATGACGTCGGTCGTCGTCCGGGGAATCACCACGCCGATCGGAACCTGACGGTAAATCGCTCCCGACGCGGCGTACAGGGCGCGACTGCCCGGGTCGAACCGTACCTCGCCTTCCAGCGACCGGCGTAGGTCGCGTTCAAGGCCGAGGAGATCCACTTCAGCGCCGATGGCTCGTCTCTGCCCCGAGGGTGTTCGAATGTTGGTAATCAGCGAGGATGCCACTCGTTCCTTTCCGCAGTTCACCGCACGCTAGCGCGTTGTATCGATGAAGCGCCATCGGGGGGAAGCGATCGAGGCTGTAGGGCGACATCAGTACCGTGAAATCGCACCAACCGCACGGCCACGTCGGCTCTCGGTCGGCTCGACGTGGACGTGGGCGAGAGTCGCGTGATATGTCGGAGCCCTGCCGATATGTGTGCTGGCCTCGGCTTTTCGTACAATGGTCAGCAGACAACCCGCGGTGTGTGATCGGTCGAAGATGAGGAGCAGACGATGATGAGTCGGCGCCACTTTTTGTTTTCGATGGCTCTGGTCCCTACGATGGCGTTGTCGCCTCCGCTCGCCATGGCCGGCGCGGCTCCTGGCTCACAACGCCACAGCGCCGGGGGTCGCCACCAATCATTCCTCTCCGACGCGCATCGTTACTTCATACGACGATCCTGAAAAACGATGTGCTGTTCGTCGTCTCCGACCGGGACGGTGGCATCCGGCCCGATGCCGAGGGGCGCGGCCTCTTCTATCATGACTGTCGGTTCTTGCGTCGCTACGAGCTCACGATCAATGGACAGCCGCTGCAACCGCTGATTTCCACCGCTCGAGGGTTTGAGGGCGTCGTCTATCTCACCAACCCGACGTTGCCGCAAGGCGATGCTTCGCAGGACTCATCACTCAAAGATCAGACGTTGCACGTGGCTTTGGCACGGTTCCTTGATGCCGAGGCCCTGGCACTCCACGACACGGTGACGATCACGAATTATGGAAAGAAGGCGGCCGACCTCCGTGTCGCATTCACGCTGGAGGCGGGCTTTGAGGACATCTATGCGTTGAAAGGCGTCGCGCCGAAGGAGTTGGGCACGCGCCTTCCCGTAGAACGGCTCGGCGACGGCCTGATTTGGATTTACAACGGCCAAGATGAGATTCGCCGCCGCGTGGCCGTCCACTTCGAGCCTCGACCTCATGTCATCGAGCATGAGAGAGCGGAGATTCGCGTCACGATTCCTCCTCATCGACACGCAGTCACATCGGTGACCGTCCGCTTGTCAGAGATACCGCGAGGCGCAGTCGTCAAGACCGAAGTCGGCCAAGACGATCGCGCCGAGGAGCGGCGGCGACGGTTGGAAGACGAGCGTCGCGTGTGGCTCGCCGGGCTCCCGCACGTGGTCTCCGACAACGCATCGGTGAACGAACTGCTCGCGAACTGCTTTCTCGATTGGCATACACTGCAGTGCCGGCTCAACGGACGCCGGTTTCTCGCGGCCGGTGCCCCGTGGTTCGTCGGCCTCTTCGGGCGTGATAGCCTGGTCGCAGCGCTTCAATGTCTTCCTTACGACCGAAGGCTCGCCGCCGATACGCTACGCCTGCTCGCGCTGTATCAAGGGCAACGCAACGAAGAGCGGAAAGACGAACAACCCGGGAAGATTCTGCACGAGCTGCGTCTCGGTGAGGCGGCTCATCTGCAGTTGGCCGGGCAGGCGCCTTACTATGGCACGGTGGATGCCACGCTCTGGTTTTTGATCCTGCTGGCCGAACATGCACGATGGGAAGGGACGCTGTCGCTCTTTCACGAGCTCCGCCCCCACGTGACACGAGCCGTGGAATGGATGGAGCAGGCGGACGCGCACGGGACGCGCTTCGTCAGTTACAGCAGTCGAAAAGACGAACCGTTGGACAACCACGGGTGGAAGGACTCGAGCAAGGCGATCGTCAATGCGGACGGCAGTCAAGCTGAACAGCCGATTGCACTCGTCGCGGCGCAAGGGTTCGCGTATATGGCTAGGCGGGGCATGGCCGAGTTGTATTGGCGCGCGGGCGACGAACAACAGGCGGCTGCCTTGATCGCCGAAGCACAACAGCTCCGCACGCGTTTCAATCAGCAGTTCTGGCTGCCAGATCGCCGGTTCTACGCGCTGGCCCTTCAAAAGGGCCAGGTGCCGGCCGCCGCCATCTCTTCCAACCCCGGGCAAGCACTGTGGACCGGGATCGTGCCGCACGAGCACGCCCAGGACGTCGTCAAGCGGCTGATGGACGGGGCGATGTTCTCAGGATGGGGCGTGCGGACGCTCTCGGCGGACGAGCCGGCCTATGACCCGATCAGCTATGAGCTCGGGAGCGTGTGGCCGTTCGACAATGCGTTCATCGCGCGGGCATTCAGGAAATATGGGTTCGATCGGGAAGCCGTAGCCATTGGTGACGGCCTCCTTCAGGCCGCCGATCATCTGCCGACGCGGCGGCTGCCCGAGCTCTTTTGCGGGTTCGGCCGAACCGAGATGCCGTATCCCGTTCCGCATCCGAAGGCCGATCATCCGCAAGCATGGTCCTCCGGCGCGATTCCCTATTTGGTCATCAGTCTGTTGGGCGTGGTGCCGGATGCGTTTGCCCGTCGTCTGCAACTCGTGCGTCCAGTCCTGCCCAGCGGAGTCACTCGTATGGACGTACGCGATCTTTCCGTTGGAGACGGACTCGTCAGCTTCGCGGTGACTCGTCGGGATGCGGAGCACGTCGACGTTGAAATCCTCAGCCGCGAAGGAGATATCGACGTGGTGCTGGATGAGGACACGAATCCGGATTCGTAAGGTTGGGCCGCTCGGTGCTTCCCGGGTATCCCGGCTGCTCACGCACCACACGGTTCTCGGTCTATCAGTACAGTTCCGTCACGCTCCGCTTTGCTTACGGCGGCGGACGCTTGGCGATCGACGGCTCCGTGGCGTCTCGGTGCGCTTGCGCGCATTCGCTGTTGGTCAAGCCATCGCGCATAATATGCCAGCCGATCGTGATGCCCTGCCACAGGGTCAGCTCATGCTGAAGCACCGTCATGACCATGTCTCGACTCCAGTCGGTGATCGGGATCTCCCGTCGCGCGCCCTGCGTGTCGCTCCATGTGACGGGGTCGAAGAGCTGGGCCTGCTTGCTGCGGTGAAGATAGGGATGAGCCGCGAACACGGCCTGTTTATGCCGAAGGTGCTTCTCCAACACCTCGTGTGGCGTTTCCCGGTGCTCTTCTAATGTCTGCAGATGTTCACTGAGGAACGCCGCGATTCGGTGAAACGGAGAGAAGACGCGCCACGCTGGATCGCCACCGCAGTCCAGGACGATGGACACGAGGCGGAAATCATCTCCTGCTTGCCGGCGGTAGTCCGCGCAGAATCCTTCCCCGGCCAAGGCGTAAGGCGCAAAGCAGGCGAGCCGAACCGCTTCGATATCGAGCCGCTCCAGTTGAAGTTGCTTCTCGATGCGCCGGTCTGCGTTCGCCTCGCGCCCCATGTCCTCGCGAAGACCGTTCGCAGTGGCCTGGAGACGCGACAACTCACCCTTCTCTTGGCGAAACAAGCCTGTGTGGAGCGTCGCCGTCCGCCACGCACGCGGCTCCACCGTCCCTTCGATTTCAACGGTCACATGCATGCTCTCCATCTCTTCCCGTTGCACTTCGCGAAGGATCCTCACCGTCACATGATCCGCGATGGCGGCCTCCAAGTCCTCTCCGCTGAGAGCCGGTGACGGTGTTTGATCGTGGACGATCTCGGCAAGCTGCTGGATGAGTTTCAGCCGTGCCCGTGTGTAGGCCGTGACACGGGCGAGGTCCGGCGCTTCACCCGGCACAATGACTTCTTCCGCCACCGCATATCCCCGAACGGGAGGCGCGGCTCCGGCCGGCCCTAATGGGCAGACGGTGTGCAAGAACAAGAGGGTGAACAACGCGATAAGCCGTCTCATGGCGATAAGCAGCCTCATGGCAGAATCGTAGCCCGCGGTGTTCGTCAAGAGAACAGGATTGCAGGAAAGATGACGACGGGCGGCGACTGACATTCCAGTCGATCGGGTCATCATCGTGATGTCGGCACAACAGGGGCAGGGTGTCGCGAGGCTACGGCCGTACAGCGAGCAGGTCGGCCTTGACGGCATCGTAAATGGCGGCGGCTATGGCTTTGTTGGCATCCGGGGAGGTGTGCGACCAATCCAAGTAGACGGGGTGGGAAGCATCGTTGAACAGGTCGGCGAGAAAAAAGATGCGGTCCTCTTCACGATTCACGAGGCGCCGCTTGGCCGCGTAATAGACCTGTCGTTGGGATTTAATAAACACAGGAGATGCATCGGCAATCAGCCGCGCTTCATACGAAACCGGACGCTTCAGGGGATTGAACAGATTGGGTTGCCAGAAAAAATACGCCGTGAAGCCGTACTCCTTGGCCAACGCGTTCACTTGTCGGATGTTCGCTTCATAGGAGTCCAAGACCTGTTCGGCGAGCACGGCTGCCTTCCCTTCGATGCTCTGGTCCCAGCGCTTTAATCGCTGCTCTCGAAGGCGCCAAAAGAGTTTGGAATAGTTGGAACGCTCATAGAGGTCCGTAATCAGGCGAATGGCGGACAAGTCGGCCTTCGCTTGGGCCTCTGCTCGTTTTCGGACGTTTTGCGGATCGCGGGGGATGGCCGGAGAGTAGGTACCCGCATACCCGTCATTGTTGCCGTCGTAAAAAATCACGTAATCAGGCACATCACCGTTGCTGAGCGCTTTCAAGAGCTGGTTGAGTTCTTGGGTCGTGACGTAACCGGTTCCACCGAAATTGTAGACGTCGTAGTCGGGCCCCAATGCAGCTTGGAGAAACGAGGGGATGGTCATCGCGTCCGGCGCGCCCGTTCCCCACACGGTGGATCCGCCCATGACGAACACTTTCTTCGCGTGAAGGTGCGGCTGCTTGACCGTCCGGCGCAACCCCGTTGGTTCAATGTTCACATGCTTGGTCGTCAGCGGGGACCAGCGCCAATGGATGTAGGGCTCGAACTCGGTGGAGAATTGTGCAAAATCCTTCCATAGCTGCTCGCGGTCAGGAAAGTTCGCATAAACCGGCAAGGAAGCCCGTGGATCGGTTTCGCCGTGATGGCGAAGACTGATGTAGAGGCCGATAAGAGAGTGTCCCGCGATCAGGATCAGTAGCGAACTCAGAAAGAACGCGCCGACGTAGGAGTAGGCGCGAATGAAGCGCGCCGAGAACGAGGAGGTTTCCGCCGTGCAGTCGATGCCGCTCCTGTTCGGTACGGATCGGCGCAAGGGCATGCTGCGAGGGTCGCGCGTGTCGGTCGACCGGCCTGTGGTGACATGCCGTCTGACTCTGTTCGGGGACCGACCGATGCGCGAATGCGACATGTTGTCTAGAGGGCTGGAATGGAGGCCCAGCTTGCCGGCACATCAATCAAGACCAGCCCTCTCAGCGGGCTAAAAGATGCTGTAGATCGCTGGCGCCAGCACACTGCCTTCGAGAAAGAAGGCCAACGTCGCCAAGAGCAAGAGCACGAAGACGAGGGGCGCCAACCACATCGATTGCGTCTGCTTGAGGAAACTCATTAACTCTTTCACCATCCCGAAGTAATCCTTCACGTGCGTCAATGTGGTCATGATGTCTCCTGTCTGCGGTCCGTCGGTTTACGGCGCCGTTGCCCGGACCGTCTTTTGTTTCAGTGAGCTGACAAGCTTGTAGGCTCCCAAACAGCCGTGGCGAAACACAATAAAGGACAAGATCGCTCCGGGGTAAAACCAAAAGCCGCCTAGCTGCGAGGTGATCCCACCACCGACGAGCGCGGCCAGGATCGAGGCAAAATCGGCGACCGGCCCGAGCGGTTCGTACACTTGCATATGTTTCGCATCGGTCATGTAGCCGTCTTTCCGCACGAGCTCCTGCTGCCACGGCCGTTTTTCATACGGCTTGAGCCGGTCAATTTGCGGAACGGCCGGGGCGGCCGTATCCTTCAACACACCGTGATTGCACGCATCAATGCAGTTGTAGCACTTGATGCATTCACGGTTGATGACTTTCCCGTTGAAATGGAAGATCTCACGGCTGACGTCGATGCCCTGGGGACACGCTTGACTGCAGGACCGGCAGCCCGTGCACTGCGCGACGCGCGTGATCTTGCGCTGCGTCTTGGCAATATTCATCAGCGGCGCCATCATCGCCGCGTAGGGGCACAAGATGCGGCAAAAGGCGCCGTGTCCATAAAAGAGGTTCAGCACGACGCTCATCGTAAATTGAATGAACACCGCCATTCCGAAGGCCAGGAGAATGTCGTTCCAGGTTGCCCGGATCGGAAAATTAATGGGCGCGGTCTCGGCAAAGGCCTTGTTCTGATACCCTGGGAGGTCGGCGAGCGGCGGCGGGGACATGACGTTGACCTTGGGCGCAAAGCCCACGTGATGGATCAAGATGATGACGGGCAGGAGGAGGACGAACAGTGCGCCGACCCGTAACATCCATCGATAGCGCGTGGTGACGAGGACATTCTTTTCGCGAATCTTCAGATAGCGAGCGACCTTGAGCTTGCGCAGGAGCCAATCGGCGAACTCGATCGCCCCGCGCATATGGCAGATCCAGCCGCAAAAGCCTCGACCAAAAATAAAGATGGAAGCCAGGATCAGCAGGACCATGATCGCCGCCGCGTTGACCGTTCCTTTGGCGAGTGACGGCACCCCCATCATCGCCGTCTTGCCCCAAATTTGAACTCCGAAGACGTGCCAGGAAATGAGATGGACGGCGATATACACGTGCACCAATGCCAGTGAGATCATTCGAAGGCGGTGACGCCAAGATCGGGTGGGGCTTCCAGGGACGCCGCAGGCGTCATGATGGTCGTGATGCTTGAGCTCCTCCACCGGGATGAGCGGCACAGGCGCGGCTGCGGGAGTCAGAACAGGAAGAGGAGTCATGATAGGCCTCTCGATGTCCGAGTGGATGCGTGAGTCACGACGCCGAAGGGATGGCATATTGGGGACGGAAGGCTGACGGTGAAGGCGACTCGGATTGAGAGCAGCGCGGGCGGTTCGAAGGGGTGGAAGATCTCGCGGCCAAACCGTCCCGGTGTCATGCTGTGGCTCAAAAAGTACGTAATCAGTTGCCGCTATGCTGCGCCCTTTCGCGTGATGCGGTCTATTGGACTGAAGTCCTAACTACATTGGCCTTGCGGATCAGCCCTACGGCGAAGGAAGAGTCTCAATAGGGATAGGGACGTCAACGTGGGATTCAGTGGTGAGCGTGTCCCGTCGGCCAGAGTGGTTTATCTTTGTCTTGGCGCAAGACTTCAACTCGATTGGCGACGATCTGAGCCGGACAATCCTTCACTTTATGCAGGTCCAGTTGCTCCTCAGAACCATGTGGACGGAGCGCTGTGGACCTCAGCGATCGTGCGTCGGCGCTGCACGGGGACAACCAACTAAAGACGCGTGGAACCTGCCAGACCTGTCAAATGTGACAGTTGGCCGATTCGCGGTCATTCGGTACACGGAGCATGACTGCCGGTAGGGATCTTCCTGACGATTGACCGGAGCCATGATGGGTCTTTCCGCCAGGAAGCAGGGATTGAATCAGGCAAAGGAGTGGTTGATGAGGGGCGTCAAGAGATCGTTCTTGCGATGCCTCGGAATGATATGGCTTCTCGCCGCGTGCACGAGTCCAAACGTGAAGACAGATTTCGATCCTTCTGTGGATTTCAATCGATTTCGGACCTTCGCATTTATCGGACTGAGTCAATTGAATAGAGGCACGGCCTTGGACAATTCGCTCACTCGCAAACGGATTGAGTCCGTGGTGGGACAGGAGCTCATGAGTAAAGGGCTGCAGCAGGTGAGCCTCGATCAACATCCGGACCTCCTGGTCCATTACTGGATTGGAACGCAGGTGAAACAGCAAATCGAGAACACCGGCTTCTATGGGCCACGGGGTCTTTACGCGTATGGCGGGCCGCGGATCTATGAATACAAGGGGGGAACGCTGATCGTGGATCTCATCGAGCCGACCAAAAAGGATCTGGTGTGGCGGGCGACGATGGTCAGTAACTTGGAGGACAGTAGTCAGAATAACATGGAAATGGGACGCAAGGCGGTTGCGAAAGCGTTTGAGAATTACCCACCGGCCCAGTCTCCCGGCAAAGCGAGCGTCATTAAAAAGTAGAAGAGCCGGCTAGCAGACCGCTGTAGGGGGTGCCTTGAGTGTCCCCGAGGAATGAAGGCGCCAACATTATTTTGGAACAGGCTTCTCTATCTCCGCGTCGGGAAGCGTGCCCCCTTCGAACTTGATGGTCTTCTCAATCGCATCGCACAGAGATTCGCCGTACGCGAAGATTCGATAGCTGACATAGGCGGCGAAGCAAGCCGTCACCAATTCGGGGACACCGACGAGCATGGCAGCGCCAAGACCCACGCCGAAACCCACGCCTGCCCCGTGATAGGGAAGTTGGTGAAAAAATTTCCACAATTCGCCACCGACCGTGCTGACGCCTTGCTCCACGGCCTGTAACGTCTCCATCCCGGGCTGCGTGGCTGCGTTGACTAAAGGCAGCGACTCTGTTTCCGGAGTATGGGTCGCACTATCCGGCATCGACACTTGCTCACGTCACAAGATGGCCCGGGTACAAACCTACGTTGACCCTGTTGTCTGTCAGGGGTACCGACCGTATGCCTGGATGACACGAAAAGAAAATGTCACAAATGACAGGTTCGGAGGCGCTAAGTTGCGTGCCTCATCATGACGAGAGGTAAGATGGGCGGCCCGCGTGCACGCCAAGTTCGGGCTCTTCCGCTCCTCGCCGAGGCGGTCCGCCAGATTGTGCTGTCTTCTATGACGGCCTCGTCGTGCCTGGCACTCCACCTCCTGGCGTGCGAGGCATTTCGCTCATCGTCAACGTACGGCGCCTGAGCATTCCTCGATGTGCTTTGGCTGGTCAGCATGGCGCCGCTTTTCGCTTTCGGGTTCATCGGGGGCTACCATCACCAGGCTCTCCTTCATGAGGTTCCGTCCCCTGACAAGGTTGACTTGAGCGCGACGATGCGCCAGGCAGTCCGTATTGTCTCAGTCAGGACACTTCGCGCCCTCCGCTCACCAGCCTGCAACTGGTGCCCCGAGATCTTAAGATGAGCAGAACCTGGTCTCAGTTTTGCTCCTTTGCTTCGCATGGCCGAGGATGTCTCCGCCTTCGTGGGCGAGAAAAACAACGAGGCACTCCGAGCTTTAGGAGGAGCCCATGTCTCCGAGCCGACCCTCTCTCTCCGGCAGCCGAAGGCTTGGTGGCGGCTTGCGAAGGATGCCGCTACCAAGTGGAGTGCCGATAAAGCCCCGCGCCTCGGCGCCGCCCTTGCCTACTACACGATTTTTGCGCTCGTGCCGCTGCTCGTCGTAGTGATCGCCATCGCCGGGTTCGTCTTTGGGACCGAAGCCGCCTCCGGTTATCTCTTTGCACAAATAGTGACCTCATGGGCTCGGCGAGCGCCGACGCCTTGCAGCAGATGCTCCAGGAAGCACAGAAACCCTCGCATGGCTTGATCGCCTCCATTATTGGCCTCGGGACATTGCTGCTCGGTGCCTCCGGCGTATTTCAACAATTGCAGGATGCGCTTGACGCCGTCTGGCATGTCGCTCCGAAGCCGGGCGTCGGCGTCATGGCCTTTCTTCGACAACGCTTCTTCTCGTTTCTGGCGCTCGCGGGGACGGCTTTCTGCTGCTCGTCTGTACGGCGCCGAAGTCACATGGGTGTATGCCAACCGGTATGGGTCTCGAATTGTGCCGGACGCCAATGCCGTCGCGGCCTAGTGTCCTGTCTCTGAAGTGCGCTGACAAAATCGAGCCACGCTGGCCAGGA
>NZ_CEFZSK010000042.1:0-152589 GCF_979581665.1 Nitrospira sp. Vd2
GGACACCACCAATGCACAACTTATTCCACGTACTTCAGAGACAGGACACTAGAACGCCCAGGAATATTCCCCCCAAGGTAGAAGCAAATGTTTGCCTTCGTGCCAGCCTTGTGAGATGCATTCGCGCGTATCGTATTCAGTACGTCCTTCAGGGCCTCTACTTGTAGAGCGCTTCTTTGCCTTTGTACTCACCAAGGAGGCGGACAGTCTGAAGCAGGGTCGAGAGCACCAGCCACCCATAGCCCACATGCAGGATGAGCACCAATCCCTCGCGCCACACCAGCCATCCGTGCCACCGCCAGAGCCGGATGAGGTTCAACGCGCCGGCTGCGATGAGGAGCCAGCCGGCGGTTGAGCTTTTTGGCTGAACGATCCAGGCGAGGACGGCCACGACGACGAGCCCGATCGACACGCCGTCGAAACGAGATAAGCCCTCGGGGATCGCAATGGTGCGGGCTTTTCCCAGCAACTCTCTCGTGAAGGTCGTGAGCCGCCCGCCGATCACCGTCAGCAACAGCATGAGGATTGCGAGCGCCAAGCGCTCGGGGAGATCCGTTGGGGCGCCACCGAGAGCCTGCCAATGAAACAGCAGGTTTGTAGCGGCATAGAGGCTGATGAGCACGCCTATGGGCGCCCGCTCAAAGCTTTCCGCAGCGATCCATTCCCACCAGACGAACGCGGCCAGCGCCGCAAGAAATGAGCCGTCCACCAGCGCTGCGACAAGTCCAGAAGGCCACGGCCATGAGAGCAGCAGTCGCCCCGCCAGCCATAAGACCGATAACGACAGCAGCGGGATTCCCCTGAGTGGAGGGCGCTCGGTCCAGTTCGGCACGGCGGTCAGCAGGAATCCCGCCATCACGGCGGGGAGAAAGCCGAACAACATCTCATGCACGTGCCACTCGCGCGTCGGATAGAGGAAGTCATGGCTGCTCCCCGAGGCGTACAACAAGACCCACAGCGGCACGGCCACGCCCGCGAACAGCGATGCCAAGAGGAAAAACGGCCGGAAACCATAGGAGAGAAACGCCGGACCCTCGTACCGGGGAAAGGTCGGTTCATCGTCCGACTCGGCCGCTGCTTGGTCAGGGGGCGGGCTTGTATGTCGATCGGTTTCTCCGGCATAGCGGAGTGATTCTTACCGGCGGGCAACACCTTGGTCAACGACAGGCTGATATCGAAGAAGGATTGGACGAGACGGAGTGCGGTCATCAAGTCATTGGAGACCGGCAGGCGGTTATTCGAGGTTAGCTTTGAGATTGTCAATGATTTATGAGACGTGGATAGCGGAAATCAGGAAGGTTTAAGGGCTCCAAGCATTCGTCGTTGCCGGCAGTTACTTGATGGGCGGCTTCGCGGAGAGTTAACGAAGGCGCAAATAATCTTCGACCGAAAACCCGGCGTCTTTGAGGATGCGGACGGCGAGTCCGCGACCAAGATCACAGTCGGTGTGGAACGGAATCGTTATCGATACGTTTCTCATTGGATGCCAGACCGCAAAGGGCTTCCTGATTGTCGATCTTCAACGAAACCTTGTCACTTGAGGAACCGGATCAGGTCGTGGGCGCTGACCTGACCATTCTTCCCGTTAAGGGACCGCCACCGTTAGTTCCTCAACGTGGACAAGCTTTTGAGCGAGGAGGAATTGAATATGCTGTTGGATCGCTTCACGGATATTACGCTTGGCCTCTTCGATCGTATTGCCGTTACTGACGCACCCCGGGAGCGTCAGGCTGTACGCCAGATAGCCGGCACCTTCCTGTTCTTTTTCAACGACGATACTCAAACGTATAGAACTTCATGAGCGATTCCTCGGCGGCATCGATCTCATGAAAAGAGGCATGAACGTCCTTCAGCAGAAGTAAGCTAAGAAAAGTCGGGGAGCAGTTTAACCGAGAAGGTGTTTCAAAGCTACTGCGCTCGAATAGGAGAGGCGGTATGAGAATTAGCACCTGACCAAATGGGCCCAGTTTGTCGACATTGTTCTCCGGATCCCCTCTTATCTAGGATAAGCACTTGCACTGCTAACCAGGAGGTGGCCGATGCTGCCGCTGGTCGTTCTCCTCATCCTGTCCATTCCGGTTTTTGGTCAGGCCGAATATCTCGGCGAGCTGAGCGCGAATCCGTTTGGGCCGAATTCGACGGCCAGCCCGTTCGGCGCCGGGAGACCGTTCTCGCCGAACAGCATCACGAACCAGGTTCGGGCCGTATGGCAATCCGTTCAGCAACCAGTCGGCGACGTATCCGTTCGCCACGGATGCGCCACAATTGTATGATCAGCAGGGTACTAATCCCTTCGGCTCCGGCTGGCGGATCGAAAGCGGTGAGTGATCGTGATCGCCTGGCTTGTCGCGGACTGACGGAACTCTCCGGCTAGACCTTCACTACGTGGAGCACTATAATGCCTTCATCGAGTAACTCAGATGACTCTACGCATTGAGGAACAGGAACTCCGCCAATTACCTGTGACCTGTGATCCGAAGGTTCTCGGCGGAACGCCTGTATTTCGTGGGACTCGCGTCCCGGTCGATGCGTTAATAAGTAACCTCGAAGCTGGGCTCACACTGGATGACTTTCTCGCTAACTTTCCTACCGTCAGTCGTGATCAAGCACTCCAAGTTCTAGCCTTCTCCAAGGGGACGCTTCTCAAGCTCGGCAAGATAGCTTGAGAATTCTTCTTGATGAATCCGCTCCGCGGCTCATCAAGACGCGGCTCGTCAATTTTCAGATTTTCACGGTTCAAGAGATGGGTTGGGCCTGCCTGTCAAATGGAGATTTGTTAGCGCTGGCGTAGAAGCAATTCCAGGTCTTCATCACGGCAGATCAGAACCTTCGTTATCAGCAGAACCTGCGAGACAGACGGCTTTGTATGATTGTCTTGCCGAGCAATCGGTTCCGGTGGTCACTGTTCTCCTCCCCGCGATCGAACTTGCGCTCAAGGAATTCAGCCAGGACAATTTATAGAAATTCCACTGCCCTGAGGAAAGTTCTTGCTCACCCGATCTTCAGCACCCCCGCGCCTTTGATCGTCCCGGCTTTGAGTTGTTGCAGCGCTTGATTCGCTTCTTCTAATTGGAATGGGATCGTGTGGGTGCGGATCGGGATGGCGGCGGCTTCTTTAAGTAAATCGAGGCCGTCTTGTTTCGTGTTGGCGGTCACGCTCCGGAGCACGTGCTCATGGAACAGATCGCGGTCGTAGTCGATGGAGGGGATGGGGCTCATGTGGATGCCGGCGCAGGCGACTGTGCCGCCGCGCTCGAGCGCTCGCAGCGCGGGAATGACGATCTCGCCGGCCGGGGCGAAGATGATGGCGCCGTGGAGCTTCTCGGGCGGCATGTCGGTTGCGCCGCCGACCCAGACGGCTCCCAGTTCGCGCGCCAGTGCTTGATGCTCCGGCTTCAACGAGCAGACGAACACGGAGCAGCCCCAGTGCCGTGCGACTTGGATCGTGATGTGGGCGGACGCGCCGAACCCATACAGGCCGAGCCGTTGACCCGGCTTCACGCCGCTCAACCGGAGCGCGCGAAAGCCGATGATCCCCGCGCAGAGTAGCGGCGCCGCCTCTTCATCGGTGAACAAGGGCGGGATGGGATACGCGAATCGTTCGGGCACGATCGCATACTCGGCATAGCCGCCATCGGCCTGATAGCCGGTGAACATCGGCGCGACGCAGAGATTCTCTCGTCCTGATCGGCAGTACTCGCAGCGCCCGCACGTCCGTTGCAGCCAGGCGATCCCGACGCGATCGCCTTCTTTAATGGACCGCACCTCGCGGCCGACGCGATCGACGATGCCGACGGTTTCATGACCAGGAATGACCGGGCGCTTCGCCGGCGGCAGCTCGCCCTCAATAATGTGCAGATCGGTCCGGCAGACACCGCAGACCCGTATCTTGACCCGCACTTCATCTGCGCCCGGCTCGGGCGTCGGGACATCAGTCAGTGCGAGCGGTGCCGCCTCCGTCGGGGCTGAGCGCGTCAGGACCATGCCTCGCATCAAGGACCTCCTCAGAGGTCAGTCTACAAAAGCGTGATGTATGCGTCGAGACCGTGGACACGAAAATCACATCTAAGGACTGGCCTGCAGGCTAGTCCGTTGTGCTATCATGCGTCGCTTTTTGCCAGTCGCATCGGGAGTGCTGTGTCTCCGGTCGTTGTCGCAACGCTGCATGTGCTGGCGGCCACCGTCTGGGTGGGCGGCATGGTGTTTCTCTCGCTCATCCTCGTCCCGGTGTTTCGTCGCGGCACCTTCGGCGCCGACCGGCGGATCCTCTTTCAAACGCTCGCGCGTCGGTTTCGTATCGTGGTCTGGGTTGCCATCGCCGTCCTCGTCGCCACGGGACCGTTGTTGATCAATGCCCGGAGCAACGGCGTGTTCGATGGGACCGATGCCTGGGGAGCCGTGTTGCGCGCGAAACTCGGTGTCGTCGCCGTGCTCATCCTCCTGACCGCCGTCCATGATTTCTGGCTCGGCCCGTTGGTCGGCCGCCTCCGTCGTGAAGGATCGGACACCAGTCCAGCCGATCAATTGCTGATTCGCCTTTCGGTCGTCATCGCGCGGGTCGGTCTCCTGCTGGCTCTCGCCGTCATGGTCCTCGCGGTCATCTTGGCGAGGACGTAAGGCAGGGTCGATGGTGCGCGTAGGCCAGGACGGGCGCGATGCCGCTGTGGTAAGGTGACGGCATGCGACAGATGATCACCGCTGCCGCGCTTGCGATGTCGCTTTGTTCGCCGGGTCTCGCCACGGCGCTCGAATTCACCGCCGACCAAATCACGCGGATCGACGGCCATGTTCGCAGGGCCAACATTTACTACCGCGACGATCGGTGGCGGCTGGAGCACCAGGATCTGAACCCGGTCAACGTTACGATTGTCCGCAAGGACAAGCAGGTGATGTGGTTACTCTTGTCGCGGATGCGCCACTTCAAGACCGTGCCGTATGATCCCGAGCAGGCGCCAAAGGTCGTCGAAAAGCTTGACGGCGAGGTGACACGCGAGGAGATCGGAACCGAGACGCTCGATGGCCACCCGACGACTCTCTATGAAGTCACCGTCCGGGTCGGCGACCGAACGGATGTCTACTACCAATGGCTGGCGAACGATATTCATTTCCCGCTCAAGCTTGCCCGGAAGGATGGCAGTTGGATTGTAGAATATCGCCATGTGAAGCTGCGCCCGGTCTCCGATTTCTTATTTCAGTTACCGGTCAACTTTCAGCCGCTGGAAGAATTCGATCAGCCGGCCAAACGAGAAGAGCCGAAGCAGCCGATGTAGAGCTGGATGAATTGAGGAGGGGCACGTGACGCGCGTAGGTGTTGGTGTGAAGCAGGTGATGGGGACGATCGCTGTGATCGTGTTCGTGCTGATGACGACCGCCTGGGCGCTCGATGTCGCGGACATCACGCCCGAATGGACGCCCGATGGGAAGAAGCTCGCGATGGAGCGTGCCAAGCTCCCGGTCAAGGATGAGATGGTCCGCATCCCGGCCGGGCCGTTTCTCATGGGCAGTAACCGCCAGCAGGACAGGAACGCATACCAGCCCGAGTTTCCCCAGCATCGCGTCTATTTGGATGCGTACGACATCGATAAGTATGAAGTGACGGCGCTCCAGTTTCTACGGTTCGTGCTGGCGACGGATCGTCCCCCGCTGATCGACTGGCGGTACGACGGGGGGAACTTCCAGGAAACGATGGCCCACCATCCCGTGATGCACGTCTCCTGGTACGACGCGGATGCGTACTGCAAATGGGCCGGGAAACGATTGCCGACCGAAGCCGAATGGGAAAAGGCGGCGCGCGGGGAGGACGGCCGCATCTATCCGTGGGGCAACCAACCGGCAGGACTCAGCCGGGCGAACTTCGGCCGGACCGGGTTGTCCGGGCCGGTGAGGGATCGCCCCGAGCGGCTCATGCTCTATCCACCAATCATCTCCGTCGACAAATACGACAATGCGCTGAGTCCCTATGGGCTCTATCAGATGGCCGGCAACGTCGCCGAATGGGTGGCCGACTGGTACGATCCGAAATATTACGCCGCGTCACCGGAACGAAACCCGCCGGGGCCCGCGCAAGGGTCGCAAAAGGGGTTTCGCGGTGGTGGCTGGATCGACAGCACGCCCGCCGTTCGCGCGGCGCAGCGCAACGGCGCCGATCCGAATACGAAAATGAATTGGCTGGGGTTTCGGTGCGCGCGCTCGGCTGCCGAGAGTGGGGCGGAGAAAGCCGGCGACGGGCCAACGCCGCCGGCATCGTAAGTCACGCGGAGTGAAGTGCCGAGAGCTGGGCAGGCGCTGTGCCGGCGCTGTTGAGCCGTTGCACCTCGGCTGACGCATCATGAACGCCAAGATACTGGCGGCGAAGGGTGATCTGGAGTTCGACCGGCAGATTGGGGTCCGCGAGCGCCGACTCGAACGCCCGGCACACCAGCGTTTCCATCCTCCCGCATTCCGCCAACACGGTCTGCTCGTTCTGTTGCGAGGCGGCTGCGATGAGCCGGGACAAGCCGGGCGGCGTCGTGATCCCGTCGAGGGTTTCCGGCTCACCACCCAGCAAGCGAATTTCGATTCTCAGTTCTGACGCAAGCCGGGCACGCTGGTGCGCATGCTTTTTCAAAGCCGCGCGTCGTTCGCGGTCCTTCACGGCGTCGGCCGCGGCACGAAAGCCTTGCTCGCTGCCTTTACAGACCGCCAACAATCGGTTCAGGCTCTCGATCACCAGCTCGTTCGTCGTCGCCACGCCCGCTTCCTTTTCTCGGGGCGCCATTAATGCCGGATTCGCTCTTCGTGTTCCTGGTGCGTCTTACATTCGACGCACAGGGTCGTCATCGGTCTGGCTTTCAGCCGCTTCAGAGGAATCTCGTCTCCGCAGCTTTCGCAAATGCCGTAACGGTTGCTCGACAGCCGATCCAGTGCCGAGTCGATTTGCTTCAAGAGATTCCGGTCCCGCTCTTTCAGGCTCAACATGAAGTGTTGGTCGATTTCGGCCGTGGCCTGATCGTTCAGATCCGGGAACACCTCGACCTCGATGCCGGCCGACAGCGGCTTCCGGCCAACCATCTGGAGCAGCTCGGATCGTTGCCGCTGTAGGTCTTGCAGAATTTCTCGATATTTCGGATTGGCCGCGTTCGTCGTTTTCGCAGTTGCAAACACCTGCTCCTATGGAGCCCCTCCCGGTTTTGCCCGACGCTCGCCTACCTATACGAGAAAACCAGGGTGGGGCAGTATCGGCTCAACGGGCAGCTCGCCTGTCAGCGTCACGCCGACCGAAGTCTGGGGAGCGGAAAACAATTTTCTTGCCTGGCATAACGAAGAGTGGTACGAGGTCGCCGTCATCGGCTCAGCGGTTCGCACATCCAACGAATGGGGGAGCGCCATGGGAGAGACGGCCGCCTACTGTAGCGACTGCTACAATGCCCTTGCGAAATCGTCCTCGCTCGACAAGCAGATTGCGGCTGCCGAACAAGCCGGCAAAGTACCGATGACTAAACAAGGAACCTGCGGTCGGTGTGGGAAAGCGACGGTCGTGATGTACTACGAGGTCTAGTCCCGCAGCGCGGGCCGTCGCCGCCTTCGACTAGTCGCTCGCCCGCTTCCTGTTCAGCAGCTCCCTGGCGCGTTCCGCCGCCTCTTTCACGAGGATTCCCATTTTCGGATGGGTTGGTTCCATGTCGGGAGCGACGCCGAAGTCCCGGAGTCTGGCGCTCGCGGTGGGACCGATAGAGGCGACGACCATGTGTCGGAGTGCCGCCCGGAACGCCGTCAGACTCGACTGGGCAACGACCGTGAACAAGTGGTCGACCTGCATGGCATTCGTGACCAGAAGAACGTCCGCTCGTCCTTCGGCGATCGTGGCCGCTGCATCGGTCAATGGTCTTGTATCCTCCGGGAGCGCCCATCGGTAGACCGGGACGCGCGTGACGTGCGCGCCCCGACCGGTCAGCGCCTCGTACAGCGGATCATTCGGCGCGCCATATTCTTGAACCGCCACGCGGAGCTCCGCCAGGGCCTTCTCCGTCTCCAATACGCGCAACACCTCTTCCCAGGTGTTCGGCTCGGGCGCGACAAGGTGCGGGGTGAGGCCGACACGCTTGAGGGCGGCCACCGGCTTGGGCCCGCGCGCAACGAGCGTCACGGCCGACATGGCGCGCTGAAGCTTGTAAAGCGGGTATCGCGCATGGAGCACGTCGATCAGCAGGCCCGTCCCGACGCCGGTCTCGAGGATCAGCACGTCGATCTCGCCGGCGAGCAGTCGCTCCCCGAATGCGGCGGCCTCACGATTCTCGTCCAGGGGAATCTCGCGGAGCGCCGGGGCAACCACCGCGCGCCCACCGTATCGTTCGATGAGCCGAGTCATCTCTGTGGCCAGTCGGCTTTCGAGCGCGACGACGAGAAGGCCCTCGAATCCTCGTGAGGCCGCAGCCGGCTCTGGAGTGGTCGTCATGGCGAATCTGCGAGCGAGGGCACGGAGCGCCGGTTGCCGAGCGGGCTATTTCGGCGGGTCGGCGGCGCAGCGAAACCCGGTCGAATCGTTGCGGTTCGTGGGGTCGCTCTTGACACGGGTGAAAATGCGGACGAGCGGTGTTTCGACCGACCAGCCGGAGCTGCGAAGGACTTTGAACGTGCCGGTCTCCGGACCTTTGGGGTTCGCAGCGGGGCTCTTCTCGTAGTACAGCGGGTCGTACCAGTCGGCCACCCACTCCCACACGTTGCCCGCCATGTCATACGCCCCATAGGGGCTCTTGCCGGCTTCGTAGCTGCCGACCGGCATCAGCGTCTTCTCGCCGATCCACTGCTGGTTGTAGTTCAGATGCTTGTGCGTGGGCTCGACATTACCCCAAGGGAAGCGGCGATCATCGGTGCCGCGGGCCGCCTTTTCCCACTCCGCTTCCGTCGGGAGCCGCTTGCCGGTCCATCGGCAATAGGCGTCCGCGTCGTACCAATCGACGTTGATGACGGGTCGATCGACCAGCGACGGAGGCAGCTCATTCCCATTCCACAACGAGCGCGCGGGAGTCTTGGGGTGAGAGGGAACGCGATGTCCCGTCGCGTTCACGAACTCGGCATAACGGCCGTGGGTGACTTCGTACTTATCGATGTAGAAGCTGTCCAACATCACCTCATGCCGCGGATACTCATCGCGGCCTCCATCCCGATCCCCGGGTGGCACCCCCATGGGAAACGGCCCGGCCGGCACGAGCACCATCGGCGCCCCATCCTTGCCGATAATTTCCGCGGGCAGCGACGCCGCCTGGCTGATCGCCGCCATTGTGCCGAGTACTATGAATGTCATCGTCAAGGTCGTTCGATGCATGCCGTTCTCCTCCGAACGGCCGATCGTAGCACACGGTACGCGCCGAACGACAGAGAGGACTTTCGCGTTGACCCGCTTGCAGAAGGCGGCCTAGACTGTCGGCCACGAGAACTGAGAATGGCAACTGTGAGAGGCTTGAAGGGACTCTGGCATCTTGCGCTGAATGTCGCCGATCCGGCTCGTTCGCGGGCGTTCTATGAGTCGATGTTCGGGATGCGGGTGGTCTGGCAGCCGGACCCCGACAATGTGTACCTGAGCAGCGGGCAGGACAATTTGGCGCTCCACCGTGCCTCCGACGCGATCCTTACGGACGGGCACCGTGCGAATCAACCGCTCGACCATTTGGGCTTTGTCGTCGATTCGGTAACCGCGGTGGATCGGCTCTTTGCCGAAGCGGAACGCTTAGATGTCCCGATCGTCAAGCCGCGCAAGCAGCACCGGGATGGCAGCTATTCGTTTTATGTCGCGGACCCGGACGGCAATATCGTTCAGGTCTTGTATGAGCCGACGATCAGCGGGAGTAAGGAGTGAGGCGTTCGAAGTTCGAAGTTGGAAGATAGGTTCCAAGAAGAGAGAATTGGGCCACTGCAGCTCATAGTTGACTTAGTTTTAGAAGAACCTTGAACCTCCAACATTTTCTCATGTCGAACCTCGAACGTTTTGAGGGTCCATGACCGTTCTCGATAAGCTGCCAAGCACCCACTACATTGGGCTTGCGCCCTGGTGTTGGGTGCAGCTCGAGAGTCAGGAATCGCCCGGCCCGTTTCCATTTGTCGCCGGGGTCGCGCCGGAGGTCGCCGCAAGTCTGCACGAGGCGCACGGGCTGATGATGAGCGCGATCGAAACGGCGATCAGCGACGTCTTCTCCCATCGGGCTCCGTTGGACGATCCGGACCGGCGGCGGCGGTTGGAGGACGCCTACGCCGAGTTGGTCGCGACGCGGCCGCATCTCGGCCGGCACATTACGGCGAAACGCGAAGCGGACGGGAGTTTTCTCTGGGATTTTCCGAAAGACTCGACACGGTCCGCGACGATCACGAATGCGGGCCTGCGCATCTTTCATTCGGTCAAACGTCAGGCCATCCCGCTTGGGTTCGAGCGGCCGTCGGGGCCGGCCGTCGGAAAGTTCCTCGGGTATCTGGACGGAAGCCGCACCGTCTCGGAACTGAAGACTCTCACGATGACGTTCGGTCGCGAGACCGGACGGCTGATCACGCAATTGCTCGAGCTACTCGCCCGATACGAATGCTTGTCGGTTGTCCCGCAAGGCACAGTGCGTGCCCATTGGTTAACAGCGACCCAGGATCGGGACGTCGTTCATTTGGGCCATGCGTCGCTGCTCTATCGACAGGCCGATCAATTCCTGCTGTTCGATCCCTGGCTCATGCCATGGTTCGCCGAATCGCCGGTGGCATCCTTATGGACGGGCCTGTTGCCGAGGCCGGCGGCGGTCTTCTTGAGCCACGATCACGACGATCACGTCGATCCTCGCACGCTCCTCCACCTGCCCAAGGACACGCCGATCATCGTGCCCAGTCGACGGAACCGCCGGACGTTTCACTATGATTATCTCTCGCTGTTGCGTGAGCTGGGCTTTACGCAGGTCATTGAGTTGGCGCACGGCGAGCGGTGGGTCTTCGACGGCGGCGCGGTGGTATCGGTGCCGTTCTTCGGCGAGGACCCCTGCGATCTCGAAATGCCGCGCAACTGCTATCTCATCACGGACCGCGGCCGCAACGTGCTGGTCCATGTCGATAGCGGTCCGACCAATGCCGGCAAGTCCGCCGTGAAGGAGGGCGTGATCGACGATCTCGTGCGGCGGTACGGGCCGATGGCGGTCCTCTTCGCTTCTCAGCAGCAGTTGCTCGAGATCCGCAGCTACGCGGCCCACGCCAGCCTCTCGCATCCCGGCAAGTGGCTCGACACGGGCGAGAACGGCTACTTGACCAATCAGTACTTGGCGGAATTGGGCGGCGCCGCCAAGGCGAAGCTATTCGTCTCGTATGCGACGGGTGGCGCCGACTGGTATCCGGACCACCTCTCGTTCATGTTTAGCCGGCGCAATCCCGCACGAACGGCCTTGCTGACCGCACACTGGGAGCCGCCCGAGCGACTTCGGGATCTGCTGGCGCCGCAGGGGTGCGGCTACCATTACAGTCGGGCGCTTGATACGTTTCGCGCCGCGCCTAACGTGACGACCGAGATCGTTTCGCTTGCCGCTGCACTGGACCCGCTGCGCCTCTACCGCCTCGATCACCCCGATCCGCCGTTTCTATCGACGGCTCGGAACCGCTAGCGCGGCCGGGACTGCAAGAGCCGGTTCACCCGCTCCGCCGTCAGCTCCTTCAAGGAGGACACGACGGCGTCGGCGTGGGCAAGGTCGTCCGCACGATACGTGGTCGCGACGGCGACAACCCGCATACCTGCCGCGCGCGCTGATGCAATCCCCGCTCGGCTGTCTTCCACGACGAGGCAATCCGCCGGTTCAAGGCGGCGAGCGCGATCGATGGCATTCAGCCGATCCAACGTGAGCCGATAAATCGCAGGATCAGGTTTCCCGACGGCGACATCCTCCGCGGCGACCACGACGTCGAAGTGTTGCGCGATCGGCGTGCCGCGTAGCGCCGCGTCGATTTGTCCTCGGCGACCGCCAGATGCAATGGCCAGACGGTAATGCGGCCGCAGCGACTCCACGAGTTCCGCGGCGCCCGCGAAGAGCGGTGGTGGCGAGGAGGCACAATGCTCACGAAAGAGCTCGGCCTTTCTCATGTGAATTCGTGCCGCGAGCGCTTCATCGAGTTTGCCCGCTCGTGCGATCAGCAAGGCTTCGAGGCAATTGCGTTCATCCATGCCGAGGTAGGTTCCGTAATACTCCGCGGCGGTAAGCTCGAGCCCATGTTCGCGGAGCGCCTGCTGGAAGGCCGAGAGATGCGGCCCTTCGTCGTCGGCGATGACGCCGTTGAAGTCAAAGATGATCGCGCGAGAGAGCGCCGTCATAGGAAGGCGGGTGACTGTACCACCGTGCATTCCCGAAGGCAAACAACCTTGCTGGACCTGAGACCCTGCTGTATTCTACGGCCCCACGCGGAGGCCGGCTCTCGATGGACTATCACGTGCTCAAAGACCTGGTCGTCATCTTCTCGGTGTCGATCGCGGTCGTGCTGCTTTTCCAGAAGTTCCGCTTTCCGTCGATCGCGGGCTATCTCGTCGCGGGCGCGCTGCTCGGGCCGCACGGCTTGAACCTGGTCCCCGATGTGCAACAGGTCAAGGTGTTGGCCGAGATCGGGATCGTCCTGCTGCTCTTCACCATCGGTATCGAGTTCTCCCTGGCCCATTTTGCATCGACGCGGCGTCTGCTGCTCATCGGGGGTCCCTTACAGCTCGGCAGTGTCCTGGCTCTCGGGACGATCTGCGGGAGTATCGCGGACCTGCCCCTCGGGCAGGCGGTCCTGTGGGGATGTTTACTCTCCTTGAGCAGCACCGCGATCGTGCTGAAGGCCTTGGCGGACCGTGGCGAGACCGACTCCCCCCACGGCCACATCACGGTGGGGATTCTGATCTTCCAAGACCTCGCCGTGGTGCCGATGATGCTCCTGCTCCCGCTGCTCGCCACGCCCAGCGAGACCGATGTCGGGCGCTTCTTACTCGTGATCGGGAAGTCTGTCGTGCTCGTCGGCCTCATCGTCGTGACCGCGTGGTTTCTCGTCCCGAAATTTCTTGATCAAGTGGTACGGAGCCGCAGTCGCGAGCTCTTCCTTCTGACGGTCATCGTACTGTGTCTCGGCATTGCGTGGCTGACATCATTGAGCGGTCTCTCGCTTGCGCTTGGAGCCTTCATCGCCGGGCTGGTGATCTCGGAATCGGAATATAGCCATCAGGCCATGGCGGAGGTTCTGCCGCTCCGCGATAGCTTCAACAGCCTCTTTTTCGTCTCGGTCGGCATGCTGATGGATGTGCGGGTCTTTCTGTCACATCCGCTGTTGGTGCTGGCCCTCGTCGCCGCGGTCCTCCTCGGCAAGTTCGCGACGGCCGCCGGCGCCGTGCTCGCGGCGGGTAAACCGCCGCGCGCCGCCATCTTGGCCGGTGTCGCGCTGGCGCAGGTGGGAGAGTTTGCTTTCATCGTGGCACAGCAGGGGCAAGCCATCGGCCTGTTACCCGATGAACCGTATCAGCTGTTCCTGGTCGTCTCCGTGCTCACGATGATCCTCACGCCGTTTCTCATTCAGGTCTCGCCGAAGTTGGCCCGTCGCGCCGAAGCGGTGCAGCGTGTCCGGCATTGGTTTCCGGGGAAGACGGCGGCCCATTTGGCCCAGAGCGAGTCCCGGCATTTGAAGATCAAGGATCACGTCATCATCGTCGGTTATGGGTTGAACGGCCGGAATCTCGCCCGCGTGCTGGCCGAAACCGAGATTCCCTACGTCGCGGTCGATCTGGATGTCGAAAAGGTTCGCCGGGAGGCGCGAAACGGGGTTCAGATTTATTACGGTGATGCGACCAGTCCGAGCGTCTTGCGTCACTTGCGCATTGACGATGCGCGCGTCTTCGTCGTCGCGATTTCCGATCCGTTCTCCGCGCGCCGCATGGTTCAAATAGCCAGAGGCATGAACCCGGCGCTGCACATCGTGGTCCGCACGCGGTATCTGCGCGAGCTGCAGGAGTTGCACGAGCTGGGTGCGGACGACGTGGTGCCCGAGGAATTCGAAACCTCGATCGAAATCTTTGCGCTCGTGCTGCGGACGTACAAGATGCCCCAGGACTTCATCGTGCAAAAGGCCGAGCAGGTGCGGCGCGAAGGCTACGCGTTGCTCAGGCGAAGCGCGTTGCCCGACTTGGCGCACCACTTGCGTGGCGGGACGCTCAGCGACGTCGAGGTGGAAACATGGCGCATCGAAGCCGATTCACCGGCGGCGGGAAAGACCTTGGGGCAGGTCTCGATTCGACCAAGGACGGGTGCCTCGGTCATTTCTCTGACGCGAAATGGCGTCTCACAGTCGAATCCGTCGGAAAAGGTCCGGTTGGAAGCAGGCGATGTGCTGGTGTTGCTGGGATCGCGTCCACAAATTCAGCGGGCTATTGCACTGTTGAGCGATTCGAAGGTTGAGAGCGGCTAGGGCCGGCGGGCGAGCATCAAGTCATACGCTTCCCTGAGATTGTCCACCTCGATCACCCGGACATTCCGTAATGCACGAAGCCGATTTGGCGTTCGCCGTTCAACGCGACGGCCAGCGCGGGGACGGCTGCGAACCGGTGTGAGTTTCCGGGAGAGGCAGAGCCGGGCGGAAGGACGGTCAGCGCCAGGATGAACAGGAAGAACGGAATCCGAAGCAGATGCATGGCAACATTACTTATAGCAGGCAACCGTCTGATGCGCCAGTGGCGTGACAGCCGTTGCCTTGACAAGAAAAACAACCGCACACTATAGTGAAAATCCGCTTAATTCTTTTGAAAAATGGTGAGGCCATGGCTGGAACGCAAGTCGATCCCGCGACCGCGCTAGCGGAATTACAGGACACGAGACCCGACCGAGTGACGATCGTGCTGTTGAGCGGCGATATGGACCGCGCGATGGCGGCGTTCATCATCGCGACCGGTGCGGCGGCGATGGGCATGCAGGTGACGATGTTCTTTACGTTCTGGGGACTCAACGCCATCCGCCGGAAAGGCGCGCCGAGCGCCGCCAAGGATTTGTTACGGAGAATGTTCGGGCTGTTGAATAAGGGCGGTGCCGAAAGCTTACCACTCTCCAAATTCAATTTTGGCGGCATTGGCACGGGCATGATGAAACGAGTGATGCGGGAGCACCGCATGCCCGGCGTCCCGGAATTGATCGAAACCGCCAAGGACCTCGGCGTCCGGTTTATTGCTTGCACCACCACCATGGGATTGATGGGCATCACGAAAGACACGTTGATCGACGGTGTCGATCAATTGGCCGGAGTCACCACCTATCTCGCCGAGGCGAAGCAAGGCAGCGTGAATTTGTTCATCTGAGAACCGTTCAACCGAGAAGATCGGCAAGGAGCTGACCATGCAATCGGACGTCAAACTCGATACCCTCGGCTACTTCTGCCCCATGCCGATTATCATGACGTCAAAAAAAATCAAGGAGCTGGTCCCGGGGCAAGTCCTGGAGGTGATCTCGGACGACGAGGGGATCAAGAAGGACATGCCGGCGTGGTGTGAAACGACCGGGCATCAGATGTTGGGGTTGGAAGAGGAAGGGGCGACTCCAAAACGCATTTACAAAGCGTTCGTCAAAAAAGCAGGCCGCTAGCCGCTGCCGGCCGAAACGAAGAAAGCCGGACCAACTGGTCCGGCTTTTTTGTGCCCAGGATTCCCACATCCTACACACATCCGGTCCCCACGATTTAAGGATGCTTATCCACAATATATCGACGGCTATCTCACCCTCCCCCGCTCCATGTTGTACTTTTCGGTTGACACCTTCTTGCTGAATTGGTAAGAGGACGCCGTTTCCTCCTGGCAAACCCAACGCATAGGGTTGCGATGGCCCAATTGACAGTAGAGCGGCACAGCGCCCTCCGGGTTTTCCCTCGTCCCTGTCCCTCAGAGCATCTGCATCTCGCCGTTGATCCGATTCCTTGTCTCGCCACGATCCACCCCGTCACGCAAGGAGGTCTGCATGTCTCCAGCCATAGTCGCCACCACGGCGCCCCGCATTGAGCGTCCGCAACCGGCTGAACTCGAATACCCACGGCTCTTGCCATTTCCGGTTGATGAATCCTCGCAAGGAATCCTGGTCGAGCTGATGCTGGAGCGTGTCGCGCTCTTTTCCGTTCGCGGCGCCGCCACGGTGCCGGACATCACCCGTTGTTGAGCGATGAAGCACAGGAAGGGCCATTCTGCCACTGAGGAAAGGAGGAGCTGCGCATGTCCGGACCATTCACGCTCAGATACCTTCATCTCTTCCTGAAAGAGAAAAGTCCCGGTGCATTCATTCTCTCGCGTAACGGCCGCTCGGCTGACTTCGTCGGCGGCAGCGGCAAGGATCTGGCGGAAGCGATCCGACACGCGGCCCGCGAGAGCGAGTACCGTTATTTTTGGTTCGACTACGCGTCATCGGCGAAAGAAGCCCATGACCTGGAGCACAGTTGGTATCATCGCTATCGGCCAAGTGACAATCCCGCGCCGCCGAACAGCGTCGTAAGCTCCGCATGGCGGTGCACGATCCGAGGTTGTGCCGCCTGCGCGCTCGCTGCCGCCAGGTAAGGAAGCGCGCCGCTCCGCTCGCCTTGACACGTCGTGGGGGACTGGCTACGGTAGCGCAAGGCTCACGTAGCGATCCTACCGTGACTGTCTCTTCTCGCTCTGCCGATCTGTTGATCGATCCCTGCGGTCAGCTCTTGACGCTCGCGGGACCGCCCGGTCCAAGAAAGGGCCGCGACATGGCCGAGATCGGCCTGATCAAGAATGGCGCCGTGTACATTCGGAACGGCCGGGTCGCTGCCGTGGGACGCCGGTCCTCCGTACGCCGGATGCCGGGCGCCACCCGCGCGAGAACCATCGAGGCGACGGATGCGGTAGTTTTGCCTGGGTTCGTGGACTCGCACACGCACGCGCTGTTCGTCGGGACACGGGTCGATGAATACGTGGCGCGTCTTCGGGGGGCCACGTATGAAGAGATCGCCGAAGCGGGTGGCGGTATTCAAGCCAGTGCGGCTCGGTTGCGAAGAGCCTCGCCGTCATCGCTCGTCGAACATTTGGTTCGCGTTGCGCCGCTGTTCTTCGAATACGGCACGACGACGGCCGAAGTAAAGAGCGGCTATGGGTTGGACGTGCGACAGGAACTCAAGATGTTGGAAGCCATCCGGCACGCCGCGCGAAGGACACCGTTTGAATTTGTCCCAACCGTGCTCTGTCATGACGTGCCGGCTGCACTGAAGACCGATCGCGGGCGGTACGTGAAGCAGGTGATGGACTGGTTGCTCCCGACTATCGCTGGGCGGCGCTTAGCGGAATTTTGCGACGTTTTCTGCGACCGCGGATATTTTACGGTTGCTGAGGCCAAACGAATGCTGAAGGCCGCTGGAGGTGCCGGGCTCAAGCTCAAGCTCCACGCCGAGCAGCTTGCGCACACGGGAGCCGCGCGCATGGCCGCTGCGCTGAACGCGGTGTCGGTCGATCACGTCGATCATATCGGCGATGTCGATATGGCCGCACTCGAAAAACATGGCACGATTGCGACTCTGTTGCCCGGCTCCACGTTTCATCTCGGGGACCACCGATATGCGCCCGCGCGTCGCCTCATCGAGCGAGGCATTCCTGTCGCGCTGGCGACGAACTTCAATCCCGGGAGTTCGCCCACGCTCAACATGCAGATGATCCTCTCGCTGGCCTGCTCGCAGATGCGAATGATGCCGTCCGAGGCCATCGTGGCCGCCACATTCAACGGCGCGCATGCCGTCGGCCGGGGTGATCGTCTTGGCAGTTTGGAGCGCGGCAAGCAGGCGGACCTTGTGATCATGGACGTGACCGATTACCGGGAGATTCCATACTTCTTTGCGATGAACCACTGCCGGATGGTCATCAAGAACGGCCGCGTTGTTTATGCAAGGGAAAGGTAACGATGGACCGAATCATCGAATGCGTGCCGAACTTTAGCGAAGGGAGAAAACCGGAAACGATCGATGCGCTCGTCACCACTGCGATCGAGGTGGCCGGCGTGTACCTCCTCGATCGGGAGATGGACCACGATCATCATCGATCCGTCCTCACGTTCGCAGGCTCACCGGAAGCCGTCGCGGAGGCCGCGTTCCGCTGTGTCCGTGTCGCGAGCACGTTGATCGATCTGCGCGGCCACCAAGGTGCACATCCTCGCGTGGGCGCCACCGATGTCGTGCCGTTCGTGCCGATCCGCGGCGTCACCATGGACGACTGCGTTGCATTGGCCCGACAAGTGGGCGCGCGTATCGGGCGGGAGCTCAACATCCCGGTCTTTCTCTACGAACGGGCAGCGTCTCGCCCGGATCGCGTCAATCTCGAAGCGATTCGACGCGGTGGATTGGAAGGATTGGCGGCTCGAATGACCGAGGAGGCGTGGCGGCCGGACTTCGGTCCGGCCGCGCTCCATCCGACCGCCGGGGCGACGATCGTTGGCGCGCGGCCCCCGCTGATCGCCTTCAATGTCAACCTACAGTCAACCGATCTGCCGGCGGCAAAGGCGATCGCGAAGGCAGTCCGGTTTTCAAGCGGCGGCTTGCCGTTCGTGAAAGCGATCGGCGTCGATCTCACCAGCCGCGGTCTCGTCCAGGTCTCGATGAACCTGACCAATTTCGAAGAAACACCGCTTCACGTCGCGTTCGAGGCTGTCGCGCGGGAAGCCGAGCGGCGTGGGATCGCCGTGGCCGAAAGCGAGATCATCGGGTTGATCCCGCAACGCGCGCTGCTCCAGGTTGCGCAGCACGCGCTCAAAGTCGCCCGGTTCGACGCCGATCAGGTTCTTGAGACCAGACTCGATCACGCGCTGGCGGGCGCTCGTCAGCAACCGACGGCCACTAGGTCGACCGACGGAATCGCCCGTTCGGTGACTCAGTTCCTGTCCGCGGTGGCGCAAGGCACTCCCACTCCGGGCGGGGGCAGCGTCGCCGCACTCGCGGGTGCCCTTGCCGCCTCGCTGGGGCTCATGGCGTGTCGACTCGGTCCGCCGAAGCAGCAGCCGAGCGGAGGGACCAGCGATGAAGAGGCGGCCGCTCAGGTGCGGGCCGCTGAGCCGATCTTCCTCATGCACGCGACGCGACTTCAGGCGCTTATCGAAGCCGACGCTGCGGCCTATCAGGAGGTGCTGGAAGCCTATCGGCTCCCGAAATCCGATCCAAGTCGTGAGGCGCGGATCACCGAGACACTCCTCAGTGCGAGCCGGATTCCACTGGAGACCGCTGAACGGGCCCATGAGGTGGCGAGGCTCCTGCTCGATGTGCGCCGCTATGCCAAAATCTCCGTCGGATCCGACCTTCGCGTTGGGTTGTTCATGGCGATCGCCGCGATGGAAGGTGGGTTGGAAAATGCCCGTGAAAATATGAAATCGTTTAAGAATCATACGCTTGCCGAAGACATCCATCAGCGGATCGAAAAACTCGAAGAAAGCCTTGTGCAACTACAGGCCCTATGCTAGACTCCTATCCTTCGGACAGACATCACCAAGCAGAAGGCAGATCGCGTACGCAATGGAAATCAAAGTCTTCAATAATAACGTCGAAAAAGCACTGAAGGTCGCCAAGAAAAAGCTGGCTGGCGAAGGCCTGTTCCGTGAGCTGAAGCGACGCCGATTTTATGAAAAGCCGAGTGTCCGGCGCAAGGCGAAGCAACGCGAGGCGCAGCGCCGACGGCAGAAGTGGCTGGCCAAGCGTCGAATGGACTAAGCGTTCTCTCCCTCCGTCTCGGTTCTTCCTCCTCGCTCCTCCTCCATGCGGAATGACGAAATCCACGCCGCGCTGCGTATCCTTCGTCGCGAAGTCAAACAGTGGCAAGAGCCGGTCGTCGGTGTCGTGGCCAAAGAGTCCCGCGACCCGTTCCGGATTCTGATCGCCTGTGTCCTTAGTCTCAGGACCAAGGATCGGACGACCGCCGAGGCGAGTCAGCGGTTGTTCGCGCTCGCTTCCACGCCCTCCGCGATGCGCGACGTTCCGGTAGCCACGATTGAGAAGGCCATCTTCCCGGTCGGCTTTTATCGAGTGAAAGCCAAACAGATTCATGCCATCTGTGAGCGGCTCTTGAACGCATTCGGCGGCCGTGTCCCCGATTCGATCGATGAACTCCTGACCTTGCCGGGCGTAGGGCGCAAGACCGCGAACCTCGTCGTGACGGTCGGCTATCAGAAGCCGGGGATCTGTGTGGATATCCATGTCCATCGGATCAGCAATCGGTGGGGCTACGTGAAGACGAAGACGCCCGAGCAGACCGAACAAGCGCTGTGCCGAAAGCTGCCCGCGAAATACTGGATCACCTACAACGACCTGCTCGTGCCGTTCGGACAGAACATCTGCCAGCCGGTCTCGCCGTGGTGTAGCCGTTGCAAGATTGTGAAGTATTGTGATCGAGTCGGGGTGACGCGGTCGCGGTGAGGACTAGATAAAGAGAGTCGTTTCCGCGCCGGCTGTCATCGACAGGATGGTGGGGAGCCCGAGGACTTCATCGACGTTCTTGGCGACGGCATCCGGATCAACGCCCATATACTCCAAGCCGGCGCTGCACGCGACCAGGCGGAATTGACCGACCTGCCGCGCCTCCTGAAACATCTCCGAAATCGTGGGCACCTTCTTCTCTTTCAGAAGCCGCCCGACCTCCTCGGCATTCGTCCCGTACTCGGGTGGAAAATCAACGGCGTCGAGCCGTCCTTCCGCCAGCTTCTTGATCGTCCAAAACATGAGCACGACCAGGACGTCCTTCCCGAGCGCGGCGGCCGTCAACCCGATCGTGGCGACCTGATGCAGCTTATCGTACGTCGCATTGTGCGCGAAGATGATGAAACGCGGCTTGTGTTTCATGGTGGCTTGCGAGCGAATTATAACGTCGTCACTGAGAGATCGCTAGTGACTGGTGCGTGACGGGATCGGGAGGTGATGCCGCGTTGCGGCATCGATCGCTTCGGGATAGCCGGCGTCCGCATGGCGGAGGATCGCAGATCCGGGGTCGTTCGTGAGCACGCGCTCGAGTTTCTCGGCAGCGAGCGGTGTCCCATCGGCCACCGTCGCTTGTCCCGCATGGAGAGAATAGCCGATGCCGACGCCACCGCCATGGTGAAAGGACACCCAGGCCGCGCCGGACGCCGTGTTGAGCAGCGCGTTCAAGATGGGCCAATCCGCGATCGCATCGCTGCCGTCCCGCATGGCTTCCGTCTCCCGATAGGGCGAGGCGACGGAGCCACCGTCCAAGTGATCGCGGCCGATCACGATCGGCGCTTTCAGCACACCGCGTTTGACCATGTCGTTCAGACGCAGCCCCATCGCGGCTCGTTCCCCGTAGCCCAGCCAACAGATGCGGGCCGGCAGTCCTTGGAAGTGGACCCGTTCCCCGGCCAGGCGGATCCAGCGTTGTAGCGAGGGATTCTCAGGAAAAAGCTCGAGCGCCGCGCGATCAGTCGCCGCGATATCCGCCGGATCGCCGGAGAGCGCGATCCAGCGAAAGGGACCGCGGCCTTCGCAAAATAGCGGCCGGATGTATGCCGGGATGAAACCGGGAAATGAAAAGGCCTCTTCCACCCCGCGCTGTTTAGCCATCGTGCGAATGTTGTTGCCGTAGTCGAAGACCACGGAGCCGGCCTTCTGCAGCGCGCACAGAGCGCGGACGTGGACGGCAATTGAGTCGAGCGCGCGGTCCAAATAGTCGCCGGGATCCGAGCGACGCAGGCGATCGGCCTCCTCGAGCGACAAGCCAGCCGGCACGTAGCCGTTCAAGGGATCGTGCGCGGCGGTCTGGTCGGTCACGAGATCGGGCACGATCGCGCGACGATGGATTGCGGGAAGCACGTCCGCACAATTGCCGACGAGTCCCACCGAGAGCGGCGTGCGCGACTGTTGGGCGTCGCCAATCCAGGTGAGGGCTTCATCCAGCGAGGCCGTCATCCGATCGCAGTAACCGGTCTTGATGCGCCGCTCGATCTTCGCGGGATTGACCTCCACGCACAGGATGGCCGCGCCGTTCATCGTCGCGGCCAACGGTTGTGCGCCTCCCATCCCGCCCATTCCACCCGTGATGATGAATCGGCCGGACAGATCGCCGTCGAAGTGACGCGTCGCCGCGGCGGCAAAGGTCTCATACGTGCCCTGCACGATCCCCTGCGTGCCGATGTACATCCACGAGCCGGCCGTCATCTGGCCAAACATGATGAGCCCCATCGCCTCCAGCTTCCGGAACTCCTCCCACGTCGCCCAACGGCCGACGAGATTGGAGTTCGCGATGAGCACCCGCGGCGCCCACTCATGGGTGCGCAGGACGCCGACCGGCTTTCCACTTTGGATGATGAGCGTCTGATCGTGTTCGAGGCCGCGCAACTCGCGGATGATGGCTTGATACGCGTTCCAGTCTCGTGCGGCTTTGCCGGCGCCGCCGTAGACGACGAGATTGGCCGGGTCTTCCGCGACCTCGTCATCCAAGTTGTTCATCAGCATGCGGAGCGCCGCTTCTTGCACCCAGCCTTTGCACGAGAGGGTTGTGCCGCGTGGCGCACGAATCCCCATGTTATTTCCGGCGTCCCTTGGTTTGGCTTTTCACGCTGTTGATGAAATCGTTGATCACCGCATCGACCTCACCGGCGCTCATGGCATGGTCGTGCGTCTCGCTCTCATCCACTAGGTAGGTCTCGTTTTCCTTTTCCTGGCGAATCACGACGGTATTGTCGGGCGTGACCTCGACGAGCATGAACCATTCCTTCGGGCCCTGCCGAACCGAAACCTCCTTCCCAAGCCCCTTCTTCGTGATTTCGATCTCGAAGTCCTGGCCCGATGGCGGCGAGGGGTCGGCGGCCTTCACGATCGACGGTGGAATGGAGAAGGCTGCGACTGCGAGTAAGCAGAGCCAGCGCGTCTTCATACGGCACCCCATGGATAACGGTCTTATGGAACGGTCATGATGCGATCGTCGAGAGGATACGGCTGAATGTCCCGCCCTCGACCAGCTCACGAGTGGCTTCGATGTCGGTCGCCAGCACGCGATCCTCGTTCAATCGCGGAACCCGTCGCCGGATCGCCTGGAGCGCAAGCCGGCTCCCTGTGCCCGGTTTCAGCGGCCGGTGAAAATCCACGCCCTGCGCGGCGCACAGCAGCTCGATGGCCAAGATGTGCTCCGCGTTCGCCACAACCTGCTTGAGCTTCAACGCCGAGCCCATGCCCATGCTCACATGATCCTCCCGATTGCCGGATGTCGGGATGGAATCGACCGAGGCCGGGTGGGACAGGACCTTGTTTTCAGAGGCGAGCGCAGCCGCCGTGACCTGGGCGATCATTAAGCCCGAGTTCAAGCCTGGAAGGGGGGTCAGGAACGGCGGAAGGTCGCCGTACTCCGGGTTGATCAGCCGCTCGATACGTCGCTCCGAGATGCTCGCGAGCTCGGTCATCGCAATCGCCAGGTGGTCGAGGACGAGCCCGAGCGGCTGCCCATGAAAGTTTCCGCCGGAGACGACATCACCTTGTTCGGGAAAGACGATCGGGTTATCGGTGACGCTGTTGATCTCGATCGTGAGAGTCCGGCGGACGTAGTCGACCGCGTCCCGGACTGCGCCATGCACTTGCGGCATGCAGCGCAGGCTATAGGCGTCCTGGACACGAGGACATGCGAGGTGCGAGGTGCGAATGTCGCTGCCCGCCATCATCGCCGAGAGGTTCGCGGCCACGGTCCGTTGACCCGCGTACGGACGGAGCCGATGAATGCGGGGCTCGAACGCGACCGGCGTGCCCTTGAGGGCCTCGACGGAGAGGGCGCCCGCGACATCCGCCGTATCGAGTAATCGTGTGCATCGACGGAGCGCCAAGAGCCCCAGGGACAGCATCGCCTGGGTGCCGTTCAGCAGCGACAACCCTTCCTTGGCCTCGAGCGTGAGGGGTTTCAACCCGACGCGCTCCAGCGCGGCGCGCCCGGACAGCCGTTTGCCGTTCACCCACGCCTGGCCTTCACCGATCAACACGAGCGCGAGGTGAGCGAGCGGCGCGAGATCGCCGCTCGCGCCGACCGATCCTCGGCAGGGGACGATGGGGACGACCCCACGGTTCAGCAACGTCAAGAGCATCTCGACGACCTCTGGCCGCACGCCGCTGTGCCCGCGCGCAAGAACGTTTGCGCGCAGGAGGAGGAGGCCGCGCGTCTCGTGCTCGGTCAGCGGCTCGCCGACGCCTGCGGCGTGGCTGCGCACCAAATTCAATTGGAGCTGGCCGATATCGTCGGGAGAGATGCGCTGATCGGCAAGCTTTCCGAAGCCGGTCGTCACGCCGTACACGGGCTCGGGATGGGCGACCGCGCGTTGAATCACCCGGTACGCGGCGGTCATGGATGTGACGGCGGACGGCGCGAGCGTAACCGGCTGGCCCTCGAACACGACGTCGTAAAACTGCGAGGGCGTCAGATCCTTGCCCGTGAGCGGCAGAGGGTGGAGAGCCCGACGGCGCATCCCCGGGATTATAGCGCTTTGCCGGTAGCCCGTGCTAGGATGCCCGCGTGGAGGCGCTGTTATCGAAAGAAGTCCTGCTGGCCTTGTTCATCCTCTCGGTCGCGAGCTTCATCGGCAGCCTGGTCGCCATTCCCGTCATCCTCGTCAAACTGCCGCCGCACTATTTCGACGAACGTCATCCCCGGCGATGGATGGAGAACCACCATCCGGTCCTTCGGCTCACAGGGCACATCATTAAAAACGTGGTGGGGGTGATCCTGCTGCTCGCCGGGTTCGCCATGTTGTTCCTGCCGGGCCAAGGCATCCTGACGATGCTGGTCGGCGTCTCCCTTTTGGATTTTCCCGGTAAGCGCTTGCTGGAGCGGAAACTGATCGGCCAACCTGCCGTGCTTCAGACCATCAACAAAGTCCGCGCGAAATTCGGCCAGCCTCCGCTCACGGTGGCGCAGGACCCCAAGTAATACGAGAGAGACCGTGAGCAACACCAAGCCGTCTTCCCGCAAGACCTTGTATCTGATCGACGGGAGCGCGTACATCTACCGGGCCTATTTTGCGCTCCCGCCCTTGTCGAACTCCAAAGGTCTGCAAACGAACGCCGTCTATGGTTTCACGACGATGCTGCTCAAAATCCTCCGCGAGCACAAACCGGACTGTCTCGCGATCGTCTTCGACGAAGGCGGCCGCACCGCGCGGCATGAAGAGTTCAAGGAGTACAAGGCGCAGCGTCCGGAGATGCCGCACGGCATGCAGGCGCAAATTCCGCTGATCCATCGCGTTGTCGAAGCGCTCGCGGTACCGGTTGTCCGCAAGCATGGAATTGAAGCGGACGACTTGATCGGGACGCTCGCGCGAAAGGCCCAAGAGCAGGGCATGGACGTGGTGATTGTGACAAGCGACAAGGACATGTTCCAGCTCCTGACGCCGTCTGTCCGCATTTACGATCCCGTCAAGGACAAATGGTTCGGGGAGGCCGAGTGCCGCGAGCGGTTCGGGGTGGAGCCGGCGCGCGTCGTGGAAATCATGGGCCTGATGGGCGACAGCATCGACAATATTCCCGGCGTCAAAGGCATCGGTGAGAAGACGGCGATGAAGCTCATCGCGCAGTTCGGCACGATCGAGGAGTTGCTTCGGCGGCTCGATGACGTGACGCCGCCCAAGATGCGCGCGCTGCTCAAGGACCAGGCCGAAAGTGCGCGGCTGAGCCGGCGCCTCGCCACGATCGAGGTCGATTGCCCGATCGACTTTGATTGCAACGCCTATCGCCTCACCACGCCTCCCGCCGAGCCGTTGGTGGCGCTGCTCCGCGAATTGGAATTCAACACGCTGCTCAAGACGATCCAGCCGACTGCGACCGGCGAGGCGTTGGGTGCGACCTTCACGATGATTGAGGACGACGCGGCGGCTGACGTCTTCGCGAGAAGTGTCGGCTCCGAGGATTCGGTCGTTGCCGTGCAGTGCGCGATGAAGGGGCCGGGCGGCGTGCGGGCCAGCGTGCATGGACTCGCCGTGGCGAATGAGAAAGAGGAAGTGGCGTTCGTCCCGGTGGAGGAGAAGCCGCTACCGGTCGCTGTTCAGACGCTGATCAGCGGAACTCGACCGAAGGCCTTTCATGACCTCAAGCCCGCGCTCCTGGCGGCGCGCCGTACCGGTCTGTCCTTTGCGCCGCCGTGGTTCGACACGATGATCGCGGCCTATCTCCTGAATCCGAACCGACGGAATCATACATTGGAAGCCGTGGCGCTCGATGTCCTTGGTTATCACCTTGGCGCCGTTCGCTCAGGAAGCGAGGCGGCGCCGCCAGCCGACCTCTTCGACCAGAGGGATGAATCCGCACAGGCGGCCGCAGAAGCCGCGGCCGTTGTTGCGAGACTCACGCCGATTCTCAAGCAACGGCTCGCCGAGCAAGGGAGTTTGCGGCTCTTCGAGGCGGTCGAGATGCCGTTGGTGCCCGTGCTCGCCGACATCGAGGCCTACGGGTTCTTGCTCGATGTCCAGGCGTTGGACGCGTTGGGCAAAGAGTTGGACCGCGAGATGGATCGGATCAGCGAGACGATCACGACGATGGCCGGCGAGTCGTTCAATTTCAATTCACCGAAACAGCTCGCCACGATCCTCTTCGAGAAGCTGGGCCTAAAACCGATTCGCAAAACGAAGACCGGCTACTCGACCGATGAAGACACCCTGACGCAGCTCGCGACGCAACATGACCTGCCGGCCCAGATTCTCGCGTGTCGGAGCTTGAGCAAGCTCAAGTCCACCTATGTCGATGCCTTGCCGGCCCTGGTCAATCCCGATACCGGCCGGATTCATACCTCGTTGAACCAAACCGTGGCGGCAACGGGGCGGCTCTCGTCGACCGAGCCCAATCTGCAAAATATCCCGGTCAAGGGCGACTACGGGCTGCGGATCCGGGAGGCGTTCATCGCCCCGCCCGGCCACGTCCTAATTGCGGCCGATTACAGTCAAATCGAGCCGCGGATTCTGGCGCACCTCTCCAAGGACGAACGCCTCGTGAGCGTGTTCGAGCGGGGCGAAGACATTCACATGGCGACCGCCGTCGACATCTTCAATCTCGTGCCCGAGCAGATCACCCGCGAGATGCGACGGGTGGCGAAGACGGTGGTCTTCGGCATTTTGTACGGCATCAGCCCGTACGGCTTGTCCCAGACGCTCGGCATCACACAGCAGAAGGCGCGCGAGTACATCGATGCCTACTTCTCGCGATATCACGGCGTGAAAGCGTTTCTCGACCGGACGCTCGAAGAAGCCAAGCGCAACGGCTATGTGACCACGATCCTCGGCCGCCGCCGTCCGATCCCGGAGTTGAATAGTCCCGATGCGACCCAGCGGAGCTTCGGCGAACGGATGGCGATCAACAATCCCATCCAAGGGTCGGCGGCGGATCTCATCAAAGTGGCGATGATCAACGTGAGCCGCCGGCTCAAGGCCGACTTGCCGTCGACCAAGATGATCCTCCAAGTCCATGACGAACTGATCTTCGAAACGCCGGAGGTGGAGCTGGATCGCGCGAAGCAGGTCGTGAAAACGGAAATGGAAGCGACGGGCCGCCGATTGGGCCTTACTGTGCCGCTGAAAGTCGATATCGGCGTCGGCAAGAACTGGCGGGAGGCGCATCCCTAGTCGTCGCATCCACGCTGGCGAGATGGCGATGGGGATTAGGCGGCGGGCGTCGAATACAAGCTTGTCACGATCTCCGTCGTATTGAACAACATCGCATTCATCCGCGTGTACGCGGCATGGCCGTAGATATGGTCTTTCGCCTGACTCGTCGGCGTCGAATCCTTGTAGTCAACTAACAGGCACTCGCCGTCGTTCTGGCACCGTATGGCCTTGCGGGCGCACTCGAGCCAGCGTTCGAACCCCTCGTACGGCTCTAGGAGCTCCCACAACGCTTTGTTTGCGGCTTTCGCGTCCGGCGTGGTCGGCAGCGCATCGCTTCCGGCGACGGCCAACTGCTGGACGTAATCGCCGCCCCACGCGATCGGCATTTCAATCGTGATCTGCGGCAGCTCCATCTTCGCCAGCCAGCGTTTCCCGTCGGTCCGCATGGGTCGGTGATTCACGATGTGCAGAAGCTTGCCGACTCCGGAAGGATCCCACCCGTAGCGGACCGGTGTCCCGAACGTCACCACGTCCAGTGCCACACCATTGAGCGCGTTACCGGCTGCGAGGGCGGCGCGCAATTCCTCGATCCGATCGACGGCCGTCCCGGTGTGTTTCGCGTAGTCGTGCAGCACCTGGAAGAGAGCCTCACGGCCGCCTGCGTTCGCTGGCGGCAAGAGGTTTGAGATGAGTGCAAGCACGAGCCCGGCATGCCCGTGGCCCTGCACGAGTATCCGATCTCCCTGCGCAAGCTTAAGATCACGGACGAGCGCCTGCAGCCGCCCGATGACATGCACAGCGGCCTGCGCGCGGCCGAGGTGATGGTGCTCGGACGACCACAGCAAACGCCGGCAGTCGATCGGCTGCGCCGCATCCCGGTTCATCGCCTTTCGATACAGTCGGACATACTCTTCGGTAAAGTTCGCGGCATCTCGCGTGTGCGTATCCAGGAGTTTCCGGGTCGCCTCGTCATCGGCATAGGGCGGGCGGGGTCCGTCTTTCATCACCGGGATGCCGTTGTCACCCTCACGCATGAGCGCGAGAAGAGCATCGAGGCCCGCGATGCCGCGCGAATAGCCGCGCTTGAGCCCGCCGACCTCATCGAGCCGTTGCATCCCGAACAGATCGCTGTTGAGAGAGGTGCCGTGCAGGAAGAGCACGGCGCGTACACCGGCTCTCGCGATCTGCCGGCCGAATCCCGCCATCGCATCTTGCCACGCCCCGGAGTCGGGCGGGGCACCGACGATCAACTCCCGATAGGCAACCCGCTCCCCGGGATCGGCTCGCGAGTACGCCGAGTGCTGAAAATTGTTGCCGACCGGCATGGCTCCATGTTTACCGCAAACGTTCGCGTGGCTTCAATGGAGCGAAGAGAATCAGTCGGCGATCATGCGTTCGGGCCGTGTTGACCCATCGAAAATTGGCGTGTTAAGGTACTTTGCTTTTTCGACCTTCACTGTCATCGAGCACCGCTATGAGATCGTGGCGACGATATAGTCGTGTATGGGCCGCCATGCTGGTCGTGGTCCTGACCGGTGTCAGTGTGAGCTGGACGATTGCCGCTCCAGCGCGGTCCAATGGGACGAAATCGAAAGCCGACGCGTCCCCCGAACACGTGATCTTGTTCGTGCTCGAAGGTGTGGGGAAGGAATCACTGAAGGCCGGGGCCATGCCCGTCCTGAGTCGGCTCGTCAAGGATGGCTCGGTCACGTGGAATGCCAAAGCGGTCAACCCGCCATTGCGATTGCCGACGATGGCCTCGCTCTTGACCGGCTTGCCGGTCGAGAAGCACGGGATCACATGGAACGCGTTCGACTTCATTCGCGGCTATCCTCGGCCCCCGACGGTGTTTGATTATCTGGACCTCAGCGGCGGGAAGGACAGCGCGATCTTCTTTATGGATGAGTCGCTGTATCAACTCGCCAAGCCCGAGCCGTACACCGACTATCAAATGTGCGGGCCCTTGAAGCCGGAATGCAGCACGGCGACCATCGTCAACTACATCAAGCAGTATTTCCGGAAGGCGACGAGCGGGGAAGGCTACGGTCATGCGATTCTGGCGCTCCCCCACTTCCTCGTGGTGCACTTGCCGGAGCCGGGCCGCGCCGGCGAGGCGGCGGGATGGACGTCGAAGGCGTATCGGGACGCGCTGAAGACGGTGGACGCCGCCATGGGGTCGGTCCTTGACCTCTATAAAGAGTTGGGGCTGCTCGACCGGACGATGGTGATGGTCACGTCGCTGAGCGCGATCGGCGAGCCGCTCTCGGGCCAAGATGGTTCGCAGGCCAAGAGCGAGCCGCCACAGGTCCTATGGTTGGCTTCTGGTCCCGGTATCAAGGCTGGTCATGTGATCGCGCAGCCGGTCTCGATTCTCGACACCGGCGCGACGGTGCTTCGCACCCTCGGTCTCGAGACGCACACCGAGTGGGAGAGCAAGCCCGTCGAGGAAATCTTCCGAGCGCCCCGGACGGCGGCCACCGACCATGGTGCTCCCGCCACTGCGGTTCAGTAATCGTATGCGACGCTTGACTCTCACCTCGCTGTTCACACTTCTACTGGCAACCGTAACCGGGATGCTCGGCCACGCCGCTCCCCCGGCCGCCTACACCAAAGAGTATGCCATTACCGTTGATGCGACCGGTTTGAATCCCCCGAGCTGGTGGTATGTGCCGGGGGTGACGCCGATCATCTGGAGCATGGATCCGGACAATACCGAGGCGTACCAGACGACCACGGCGAAAGAGTTGAATCTGAAGCCGGGCAATTACCGGTTTGGCACCTTCACCTTCGATTTTCCCTTCACCGTTACGCTGGACGGCGTGCTCGATTTCGCTCCGTCACTGGATCAATGTGTCTCGGGGCGCGGCACGCAAACATTGGTCATCCGATGCAGCCGCACGCAGCCGTACGGAGGCCAGCCGGACTATTCCAATGATTCGGACGGCGCCCGCGGTGAACAGGCCAAGAAGTAACGAGGTCCTCATGGCTCAGGCAATCGACGATCTGTTGGAAGCGCTGGAGGACGTAGACGATGCGACTCGCGAGGAAGCCGCCAAGGCCCTCTCGGCGTTGGGCGACCCCGGGACGCTCGAGGCTTTGATTCAAGCATGCGGGGACGACTTTTGGTCGGTCCGGGCACATGCAGGATGGGGCGTCGCCAAGATCGGGGGACCCCGGGCGATCGAGGCGCTCGTCGGTCTGTTCAACGACCCGATCATGGAAGTGCGAAACGAAGCCGTGGCCGCGATGGCGTCCCTTGGCCCGGCCGTGATCGGCCGGCTCTTACAGGCGCTGAAGGACGAGCGGTGGCGCGTGCGGGAACACGCGGCGAAGGCCTGCGGTGAGCTTCGCGATCGCAGCGCCGTCGACGGCTTGATTGCCGCCTGCCGGGACCGGGACGGCGCGGTGAAGGCCGCGGCGGCCGAAGCGCTCGGCAAGATCGGCGACCCGAAGGCCGTGCCGGCGCTCATCAAACTGTTCCGCGACTCCTCAAAAACGGTGAGGGAAACAGCCGGGACGGCGCTCGTCGCGATCGGCGAACCCTCGGTTGATCCGCTTCTGGCCGCGCTCGACGACAAGGATTTCGTCGTGCGGTGTCATGGGGCACGCGCGCTCGGCGGCATGACGACTGACTATCAGATCGGCCGCTCCTGGGTACGGGACCCGAAGGTCGTCGATAAGTTGATCGCGATGTTAAAGGACCCGGATCGCGCGGTCCGCGAGGATGCGACCATTGCCCTGGGCATGATCGGCGATCCGCGGGCCATCGATGCCTTGATCGAAGCGATGAAGGATGGCGCGGTGAAGCGTCACGCGATCATGTCACTGGGCATGATCGGCGATGGCCGCGCGCTGCCGCCCGTGTTGGCTGCCTTGAAGGGGAAGGGGATTCGGCAAGAGGGGACGCCGACGCCGGGGTGTATCGTCAGCGAGGAGGCCTTCATCAAGGAAGCGGCGGCCACGGCGCTCGGGCATTTCCGCGACCCGCGCGTGATTCCCGACCTGATCATGTTGCTGAAGGACGTGAACCTCCGGGATCGCGCCTCGGCCTCCCTCGTCCTGATCGGTGATACCGCCATTGAACCGCTTGTGGCCTTTCTCCACGACCCGAAAGCCTCCGAAGTGGAATCCGAAGGCGAGCGCGTGATGTCGTTCGCGACGAGCCGGCTGACCGCAATCGATGCCTTGAAGCAAATCACGCTCGAGACGCTCAAGAAACTCGGTTGGGAGCCGTCGGCCGAAGAGCAGGTGGATTCCAGCCGGGCGGACAACCTGCGTGTCGACAAGCCGCTCGGCGAAACCGGGCGCTTCGGGCCTTCCGGCGACCTCGCCAAGGGCGCAATGTAAGACGAGGCGAACAGAGCGGCACGGCAGGTTCCGTTCCCGACTGTCCGCTACCTTCTCACCGCCAGCCCGTGCTGTCGGCCGTCTCCTTTCCGTCCTTCATGTTCGTGATTCGCGCGCGCGATGCCAACGAACTCCCGCCCTTGCCGTCCTGAGTGACCTTGATGACCCGACCCCGGGGGGCGAGCCTTTGGCATGGTTGACATCCTTTCCATACGTACCGCCTGACACCGCCATCCCGTTGAGAATCCGCGAATTGCGTGTCACGGGAACTGAGGGGCTTGATGTCAAGCTTGGCCGGTGTGGCTATTGACCCTTCAAAAATCCGCGTGATAAGGTCGAAAACCCGGCTGAAAGGGGCGTCTTTTTCATGGTGGTGAGAGTGATGCCGGACACGGTGACCGAACAGATTGCGGCGTTGAGTGATGAGGATTGGGCGGTGCGGGAAGAGGCGGCGGCGATGCTGGGAAACCTCCGAGATCCGCGCGCGGTGGGACCGCTCGTCACGCTGTTGCGCGATGAAGATCGGTCGGTTCGCGAGGCGGCGATCGGTGCCTTGACGGCCATTGGAGAGCCGTCCGTGCCTGTTCTCGCGCCCTGCCTGACGGACTCGAATTTACTCGTCCAAGAGAGCGCGGCCTCGATACTCGCGGTGATCGGTGACGCGCGCGTCCTGGATGTCTTAATCGGCGCGTTGAGCAGTCTCGACTGGATCGTCCGGATGCACGCCGCCAAAGGATTGGGACGAATTCGCGATCAGCGGGCGGTGGCTCATCTCATGCCGCTGTTGCAGGACAAGGTCAAAGCGGTGCGCATCGATGCGGCGACGGCACTCGCGGCGATCGGCGATGCGGCGGTGCCGGACCTCGTGGCGGCGCTTCACAGTAAGGAGTGGCTGGTCAAGCTGCATGCGATCGAGGCACTGGGAAAGATCGGCTCCGCCGCCGCGGTGCAGCCGTTGCTCTCGGTGGTCTTCAACGATCCTGACGTCGCCGTGAGAACCGACGCCGTCCGCGCGCTCGGGGAGATTCGGCATCCGGACTCGGTGGAGTTTCTCCTGACAGCGGTGAACGAACTGGACCTGCGGCCTGCCGTCGTCGAGGCGCTCGGCCGAATCGGCGACCGCCGCGCAGTTTCCATGCTGCTGTCGATTGTGAACGGCTCGGCGCTCCCCGCTGACAGTCGGCCGGTCGATGGGTGTGGAGACCGTTGGGATCAGGAAATGATCGTAATGGGGCTGGCGGTCAGAGCGCTGGGCGAGATCGGTGACGAGGCCGCGATCCCCGCGCTGATCTCGGCGCTGCAGTACACCGCGACACGCCCGGAAGCCTCCGCAGCCTTGGCTAAGATCGGTGAACGCGCGATTCCGTTTCTCGTCGACCGGCTTCAGAAGGAGCGGGACCACAATATTCTCTTCCATATTCGCGAAGCGTTGAGTCAGCTTGGCTGGCGGCCGAATCGGATCCAGTAGCGGCGACGGAAGGTTATCTGTGTGAGCGCTGAAGTGAGTCCGCCGCTCGGTGATCGCATCGTGCCGTGACGGTGTTATGCCGAAAGAATCGCTCGACACGCTCATCTCGGAGCTCACGCACGAAGAGGATTGGCGCCGGATGCGCGCGACGGCCGCGTGTTTGGCGGGCGGGCCGAAAGCGGTCGAGGGGCTGATCCGTGCGCTGGAGACCGGTGACCAAGCCCTCAAAATGGAAGCGGCGGGCATGCTGGCCCGCATCAAGGACCCGCGAGGCGGACGGCCGCTCGTGCAGTTGCTCGGCCATGAGACGCTGGAACTGCGAAAAGCCGCCGCGATCGCGCTCGAGCAGATGGCGGGCGTCCTGGACACGGAAGCCGCGACGGCGCTCGTCGACGCGCTTCGAACGTCCGATGACGAGCAGCGCAAGATCATCGTGCATCTCTTGGGTCTGATCCCGACGGCGATCGGTCCGCTGAGCGCCATGCTGAAACACCCGGATCCTGAGGCGCGGCTCACGGCGGCCGAGATCCTGGAGCATCTGCTCGATCCGCGGTCGGCCGATGCCTTCGTCGATGCGATGGGCGATCCGATTCTTCGCGAGATCGCCGTCCGGGCGCTCAAGCATCTCGGCGCCATCCGCGACCGGATCGATCAGACCTTCAATACTCTTCGGGACGTCGAGGGATCGGCGGAACGTGAAGAGGCTCGCATGGCGGCCGTGATCGATCTCCTGCCGATTGGCCGGCCGAGCGTCGAGATCCTGATCGAGTATCTGCAGGATGACGATTGGGTCGTGCGCGAGGCCGCGGCCGACTTATTGGGGAAAATCGGCGACGTCCGGGCCGTCGAACCGTTCATGGAACGGTTGCGTGTCGACAAGGACACGGGGGTGAAGGAGTTGGCGGTCAAAGGCCTGGGATTGATCGGCGATTCGCGCCCGGTCGATATGCTGGTCGAGCTGATCCCGGTGCGACCGCTCCGCGTCTTTGCCATCGAAGCGCTCGCCAAGATCAAAGATGCCGAGCGGCTGCGGCCGTACGCCGAGCTGTTTGAACGGCTGAAGTCGGACCGGGACGGCCTCGTCTCGTACAATGCCGGGGTGATCACGAACAAATTGGAGGCGATGGCGGCGCACGCCCACGTCGTGAGCCAGCGACAAGAGGATGAGCATGAGTGAAACCGAGTATGGCGATCGCATCAGTCAGCTGTTGTCGGCCCTGCGGGACGAGAACGAGGCGTTGCGCGAGCACGCGGCCACGAGTCTGGGCCAGATCGGCCCGGAGGCGTTGCCGCAACTGACAACCTTGTTGGCCGACGAGGATGCGGTCATCCGGGAGGCGGCGACGAGCGCGATCGTCCGGATCGGCCCCGCCGCGGTCGATGCGATGATCGAGGCGCTGGAGGACGACGAATGGACGGTGCGCGAGCAGGCCGCCTCCGCACTCGGCAAGCTGAAAGATCCGCGCGGAGTGGAGCCCCTCGTGCGGGCGCTCAAAGACAAGGACGGCGGCGTTCGGAACGCGGCGGTCTGGGCGCTCGAATGGCTCGGCGATTCCCGCGCGGTGCCTGGGCTGATTGAAGCGCTGACCGACACGATGGTCCGCGAGGACGTGGCGCGAGTGCTCAAGAAGATCGGGGACGCCCGCGCGATCGAGGCGCTACTCGATGGTCTGATGGGCAGCAATTGGATGGTGCGGCGCCATGCCGCCGAGGCTCTCGGGAAAATCGGCGACGGGCGGTGCGTCGAGCCGTTGATCGAGGCCTTGAAGGACGAGGATTGGCTCGTGCGGCGCAACGCGGCCGAATCGCTGGCGCGGCTCGGCGATCATCGCGCGATCGAGCCGCTCGTGCCGTTGCTCGAAGATGAAAATGAGATGGTCCAAGAAACGGCTGAAGGCGCCTTGGCCAGTCTCGGATGGAAACCCGCTAACCAATAACAAAGGGATGGGGTATGGCTGACCAAGCTCCGGTGAATCTGATTCAGATCGGTCCCAAGGGCGGTCCGAAAAAGGACGGCTTTAATCTCGTGACCGAGAAGGTCGTCGCCGTCAACGTCGCGGCGAAGCAACTCGAGGTCGAACTGCTGGCCTACGACGGGAAGACGGTGGTGCTGGATGTGGCTGAGGATGCGCTGGAAGACTTGAACAAGGTCAAGCCGGGCGATGGCGCCACCATCCGCGTCGTCGAGGAAGGCGGCAAGCGCGTCGCCAAGACGTTGAAGATCCGCTCCAAGGACCCGAACAGCGCCAAGGCCGATGCGATGCTCGTCGATCTCAAGGATACCCATTGGTTGAACCGGAAGTATGCCGCGGAGACGCTGGGTGAGTTGAAAGAACTGCGTGCGGTGGGGCCGCTCGTCGAGGCGTTGATGGACGAGGTCGGCGACGTGCGGCAACGGGCTTATGACGCGTTGATCAAGATCGGCGCGCCCTCCGTTCCCGCGCTCGTGCCGTTGCTCGTGTCCGAGGAGGACGAACTGCGCCAGTCCGCGACGGAGATCATCCGCAAAATCGGAAAGCCGGCGGTTGAGCCGCTGGCCACGGCATTGGCGGAGGCCGATGACCGGTTGAAGACGCGCATCCTCAAAGTGCTGGACCGGATGGGGTATAAGCCGAAGGTCAAGGAGGAGAAGGCCGAGGTCAAGCGTCTCGGCCAGGCGACGGCGTAGGCCAAGTCACGGTTTCCGCGCCGGGCGACCGACGGAAATGTAATGGAAGCCCGCAGCCGCCATGCGATCCGGCTCGTAGACGTTCCGTAGGTCCACGAACAGCGGTGTTTTCAACGCTTGTTTCAAGGCGCCGAGATCCAGGTTGCGGAACTGGTTCCATTCAGTGACGAGCACCAAGGCATCGGCACCACGTCCGGCATCGTAGGCATCGCGGCAGGCGATGAGGCCAGGGACCAATTTCGTGGCCTCTTCCATGGCCGCCGGATCGTAAGCCCGCACGGTCGCGCCTCCCGCCAAGAGCCGGCTGGCGATCGCCAAGGCCGGTGCTTCGCGCAGATCATTGGTGTTCGGCTTGAACGAGAGGCCCAACAACCCGATCGTCTTGCCTTGGAGTGTCCCGAGCGCCGCCTGGATTTTCTCGACCATCAATGCGCGTTGTCGTTCGTTGACCCGCGAGGTCGCCCGCGCGATTTCCATCGTGCAGCCCATCTGCTCGCCCGTTTGAATCAACGCCGACACGTCCTTCGGGAAGCACGACCCACCAAAGCCCGGACCGGCGTGCAGGAACTTTGAGCCGATCCGCTGATCCAACCCCATGGCTTTAGCCACGGTTTGCACGTCGGCGCCGACCCGCTCGCACAGATTCGCCATCTCGTTGATGAAGGAAATTTTCGTCGCCAGAAAGGCATTCGAGGCGTACTTGATCATCTCGGCGGTCTGGAGATCGGTGACCACGAAAGGGGTCTCGATCAAGTACAGAGGTCGGTAAAGGTCGCGCATGATCGCGACGGCCTCAGGACTGTCCGCGCCGATGACCACTCGATTCGGGCGGAGGAAATCCTCGATCGCCGACCCTTCGCGGAGGAATTCAGGATTGGAGACGATATCGAACCGCAACGGCTCGCGCTGGTGGGCCAGAATGACTTTGCGGAGCATCTGCCCAGTGCCGACCGGTACCGTGCTCTTTGTCACGATGACCTTGTAGCCACGCATGTTGGCCGCGATCCCCTTTCCCACTTCTTCCACGTAGGACAAGTCCGCGGATCCATCGGGGCGGGTCGGCGTACCGACGGCGATGAAGATGACGAGGGCGTGTTCGACAGCCTTGGCGATATCGGTCGTGAAGGACAACCGATTTTCCTTGAGGCCCTTGAGCACCAATTCACTCACGCCAGGCTCGTAGAAGGGCACGTCGCCTTTTTCCAAGCGGCCGATCCGGCGAGCGTCGACGTCCATGCAGGTCACATTGAGCCCGAACTCGGCGAAGCACGCCCCGGTGACTAGCCCGACATAGCCCGTGCCCATTACGCTGATATGCATCAATGCTCCTCTCGATAGAAAAACTTCGTACTCGTGGGCAAAAAGTATAACAATAGCCTCCGAAGGCCGCAAGCGCACCATTCTAGAATGAATCCACTTGATGAGTATAAGTACGTATCATGCGTTCGTTGACACACCGTGGGGCGTCCAGTAAAATCGCGCTTCTTATCAACTGAGGAGCGCGCCATGGTGTTGCCCAGTGGCGTCATTCAGCGCCCACTCGCCGTGATCATGAACCGCACCGTTCGCACCATCGGCCCGGAGGCCACGCTGGCGGACGCCGCCGTCATGATGCGGGACGTGCAGGTCGGTGCGCTCCTTGTCGTGTCCGACGGCGTCCATGTCGGGATGATCAGCGAGACGGACCTCGTCCGCAAAGCCATGGCGGCGGGCGTGAATCCGGGCGAGCGGCGCGTCTCCTCGATCATGAGTCATCCCGTCATCACGATTGAGATCGACCGGTCCGCGCACGATGCGAGTGACCTCATGGCGGAGCATGGCATTCGGCATCTGCCGGTGATGCAAGATGGGCAGCTCGTGGGGATGATTTCAGTCCGCGATCTCCTCCGGTACTTCAAGAACTGGGGTTCCTTGTAGCGCGACATACTCGGACCGCGCTGACCGGTCACGCCCTCCCTGTCATGACTCTTCCATCTCAAGCTGCTCGATGGCCTTCCTTCTCCTTGCCGGCAACGGCCTTTATCACGGGTGCGGTCGTGATGGCGCTTGAAATCCTTGGGAGCCGCCTGCTGGCCCCGATCTTCGGCAATTCGTTATACGTCTGGGGGGCGCTGATCGGAGTGATCTTAGCGGCGATGAGCACCGGCTATGCCGCAGGGGGATGGTTGGCCGACCGATACCCCGGTGGTACTGTCTTGGCCTCGCTGCTGGCGGTATCCGGAGCGTGGACGTTCCTGCTCGCGGGCGTCGGTCAGCCTGTCATGTTTACGGTGTCTCGATGGGTCCAAGATCCCCGCTGGGGGCCGTGCTTGGCCGGCACTGTTCTTCTCGCTCCACCGGCCTTCTGTTTGAGCGGCGTCCTGCCGGCCCTGCTGCGGCTGTCGATTGTTGATCTCGGTCATCTCGGCCGCCATACGGGACGGATGATAGCGGTGTCGACCATCGGGAGTTTGCTCGGCACGTGGGGGACGGCGTTTTATCTGTTGACATGGCTTGGCACCACGGCGCTGGTGACGCTCTTGGCCACCGTTCAACTCTCGCTTGGAATGTGGTGGTGGTGGCACGCCATGGGCATGCAAAGCCGCGCGGTGGCGAAGGTGGGCGGGACGGCACTCCTCATATTGGGGGCTATCGGTCTTGCGTGGCTGGCCCTTCATCCCAGGGTCGTCCTATCTGCCCCGCTGTACCAGGAGGACACACCGTATCAGCAGTTGCGGATTCGCGAGGACGATCTGTTCCGCTATCTGATCCTCGACCGGACCTTTCACGCCGTCATGTGGAAGTCCGATCCAATCACGCTCTACCTGCCGTACAGCCACGCGATGATGGCGGCGCTCGCCCTCCAGCCGAAGCCGAAGCGCGCCTTGATTTTAGGCCACGGGGGAGGGTCCTTGGCAAAATGGATCGGGCGATACTGGCCGGAGCTTGAGTTGGATACGGTTGAGGTCGATCCTTCGGTCGTGCGGATCGCGGAAGAGTATTTCGGGTATCATCCGCCGGTCACGCATCACGTCCACGTGGCCGATGCCCGGATGTTCATGCAAGCGACGATCGAACGCTACGATATTATCTGGGTCGACGTCTTCGCGCGGCACTTGATTCCGTTTCACCTCACGACCCGTGAGTTCTTCACATTGCTTCGCACACATCTCAGCCCTCATGGCGTCGTGGCTGTGAACTTGGCCTCTTCCGGTGAAGGTGCGGACCTCCAACGCGCCGCGACCGTTGCCGAAACACTCCGTTCCGTCTTTCCGGTCATTCACGCGTTTGGTGTGAAAGGCCCGTGGAAAAGCGGCCAGTCGGAGGCCGAGAACATCATCTTTTTTGCGGGGCCCTCGGCCCGCGGGATGCTGAGCGATCAGTACATCGCGACGGCACAAGACCTCGTTGCGGCGAATCGTCTTCCCGTGGAGACGCTCTCGTTAATCGGGGATCATGTGCGAAAGGAGTGGCCTCGTGCGGCCGTGTTAACCGATGATTATGCCCCGTACGATCTCTTGGTGGGGCGAGGGGTCGGAGAGCAGCCGCCACTGCGTCAGTGATTTCTAACTCTTTGTTGTTCGGCTACTTTTCACCATTAGCCCGCCGTGGTCGACGAAGAAGTTTCTTGCGTCAGCTCCAAACCGTGTGCTATAAGAAGCGGCACTGATGATGCGCTCTGGTACCGGTCGGCTGCGTTAGGTATTCCTTTTTATTAACTCATCACATCGCGTTGTCCTAAGGAGGGAAGCTATGCGTAAAATGCTTGTCGCGGCTTTTTTCGGCCTTGTTCTCGGGGTGGCAGCATCCCCTTCATTCGCATTACAGGCAGGAGGAGTCGAGGTCGGTGACCTTGAAACGGGCTCGGTCGTCGGTCAGCCGTTCAAGGAGCTGGAAGTCGATGCGCAACTCTTCTCCGTCGAGATCGGAAACTTGAAGGCCTGGTATCCGCCAACGACTGTGATCGACTTCAAGGTGCGGCCCGGCCGCCCGGTCGTGTTGAAGGTCACGAATAACGGCGCCACCGAGCATGGCTTTCTCTTGACGGACCAAACCACGCAAGCCGCGCCGACCGTATTGCGGGCGGAACTTGTTCTGAAGCCCGGCGAGACGAAGTACATCGGTATTCCGACCAGTGATTTGTTCTATGCCACCTCGGGGAATACGCTCACGTATCGTTGTCAGCTTCATCCCGCTCACGTTGGCGGCAAGCTGCTCATGATTAAGTAGTCGAGCGATCGTAAAATGAAAACGGCCCCGCCGTGCGTATGCGGCGGGGCCGTTTGTTTTTCGGCGGCTGCTCAGGCCTGCTGTTCAGGCGCGCATTCTACGTTGCTATCTTCGGGGATGTTTTGGGAGGCCGCTAGTCGGTCGCCGACGATCAATAATAGATAGCGATTCGATGTGGGCGCCTCTCCCGCCTTCTTTTGCACGATCGCATTGACATCCACCACGACTTCGTTGTCGGTCTGCCATTGCGTGTTGTTGACAACCCAGAAGTAGCTGGCCGCCGTCGGAAATTGGTTCGTGACGAATCGATCAATGACGGCGGTGATGTCACCCGTGCCGGCCGGCGAGGACAGCGGAGATGTCACGGTAGTCGCCAGCATGAGGAGGAAAGCCAATGTGAGCCGCATAGTGGCCTCCATGTCGGTGTGATAAGGCCATTATAACACCATATGTCATGCTGCGAGCCGCCGTTGCACCTGAGAGTGGAAAATATCCTGAACAACAAAAAAGCCCGCCACAGTGTGGCGGGCTTTGTGTTCAACGTCGCTGGCTCAATGATCAGTTTCTTACGCCGCTCCACACCTTTGCAACGTCGATTTCCTTGTCGGGGTTGAGCTTGCGCGCCTTCTCCAACAACGCCTCGGTCGTTTCAGGATACGCCGGATCAGGGACGCAGCAGTTATCGACCGGGCAAACGGCGGCGCATTGCGGTTCGTCGAAATGCCCGACGCATTCGGTGCAGCGGTCATGGGTGATCACATAGATGTTGTCACCAACGCCCTGACCCTCTCCTACGTGGTAGCCTTTGCTCTCCGCGTCGCTGCGCGTTTCGAAGATCGCTTCGTTCGGGCATTCCGGCAAGCACGCGCCGCAGGAGATGCATTCATCGGTAATCAGTAGAGCCATGACCACAGCCTCCTTACAGTCAGTATTGACAAGCTTGATTTCGACGAATCATAGTCAAAATGAGTCATCATTCTAGACTGCGATTTTCTTTCAAGTCAACCCACAAAACGACGATCAGAAGCACTATGTCGTTGATTTACATGGGCCGTTGGGCCTAGCGCGCGACGGCCACTTGGAGTGTCATTACCCGCTATGACGCACGAGACCTCGCCCAAACGGACGCGCGCCTATATTCTATTGGCACTCGCTCTCCTTCTGCTCACCGGTAGTTGGTTCATGATGAATCAGAAGGAGGCCAGCACGATCATCGTCACCTTTCCCAGCGGGCGACAACTCGAAGCGGAAGTTGCCGACACGCCGGAAAAGATTTTCTTCGGGCTCGCATTTCGCGAGGGATTGCCGCCGGACGGCGCCATGCTGTATATCTTCGACACTTCTGATCGGCATCGCGTGCGAACGAAAGGGTTTCGCGTGCCGGTCGATATGATTTGGGCCGACGAGAGCAAGCACATCGTCTATGTCGTGCGCAATGCTCCGCCATGTTCCAACGACCCGTGCCCGTTTTATGGCCCGCCACCCGAAAATGCTCGGTACATCATCGAAACGGCCGCCGGCTTCGTCGCAGAGGAACAGATCGAGCCGGGCATGGAATTGACATTCACCCTCCGCCTGTAACCTTCGATCGATTCACCGCCATGGACGAATATGTACGGGTCGCCCGGACCGACGAGATCCTGCCGGGCCAGGTCAAGGTCGTGCAGGTCAATCAAAGGCAGATCGCGCTGTTCAACGTCGACGGCCGCTTCTACGCGATTTACAACATCTGCCCGCATGAAGGAGGACCGTTGGCCGAAGGCCGTCGGAAGGGCTGCGTTGTGTATTGTCCTTGGCATGACCTGGCCTTCGACATCCGGAATGGTCAAGCGACCGACGGGGGTGGTTATTGTGTCGGCAGCTATGACGTGCGAGTAGAGGGGGATGAGATCTATGTGGGCGGGCGACGGAAAGCGTAGACCGCGCGCCTCGCTTTCTGTTGTGCTCATCCAACGCGACGCGGACGCATGAGTCACGAGGCAGATCGCCATACGAAAACGATCACCGCGAGTCCTGGCGCCACGTTTCGGATCCACCTGTGGGAAGATCGAACCCGAGGCGAGCAGTGGATTCCGACGTACGATCCGAAGACCATCGCGCTCGTCGACGAGGACTTTCTCCGGACCGTCAGCAACAACGCGGTCGATTCAGGCGAACACACGTTTGAGTTTCGCGTTATAGCACCGGGCACCTCGCGTCTGGTGTTTGAGAAACGGATGGGGTGGAAATTTACAGCCGAAGATCGACGCGTCTTCACGGTCGATGCGTCCGTCGACGGGGGAACGGTCCAACGCGATGCCTGACATTGCCTACGTCAACGGCCTCTTCATGCCGCTGGCGCACGCCACCGTCTCGGTGGAGGATCGCGGGTTTCAATTCGGGGATGGAGTCTACGAGGTCATCCGAACCTATCACGGCCGACCGTTCGAGCTCGAGGCACATCTTGCGCGTCTCGATCGGAGCGCCAAGGCGATCGCACTGGCCAACCCCTATCAACCGCGGGAGTGGGCCGCAATTGTTGACCAGGGCATTACGAGAGCCGGCTATCCCGAATCCAAGGTCTATATTCAACTGACACGTGGGGTGGCGCCGCGCGACCATCCCTTCCCGGCCGGTACCCGTCCTACCGCCGTCGTGACCATTCGCGAAATGAGGCCACTCGATCCGGCTCTGCAGGCCGCAGGCGTCTCAACCATTACGATGGAGGATTTCCGCTGGTCACGGTGTGACATCAAAAGCGTGAATCTGCTCGCGAACGTTCTTGCGCGACAGCGTGCCCGGGATGCCGGAGCATTTGAAGCCCTGTTCATCCGCGATGGATGCATCACGGAAGCTGCCGTCAGTAACGTGATGATCGTCACTCAGCAGCGGCTCTGCACCGCCCCGGAAGGACCCACAATCCTCTCCGGTGTCACGCGGCAATTGGTCCTCGAGCTCGCACGGACGCACGGGATATCGGTCGAGGAGCGGCGGATCCCGCTTGATGAGGTGCGGGGCGCCGATGAGGTGTTTCTCACCGGGACCACGCTGGAAGTGTTGCCTGTTATCCAAGTCGACGGGCGTTCCATCGGCAATGGACGGCCTGGACCGGTCGCCATCCAGTTGCTCTCTCTCTTGCGCCAGCGCGTCGCCTAGGCGCCCCTCTTGCAACGTTAAGCTGGACATGGTAGCTTGTGCCTCGGTTGAAGTGGGCGGCGGCCCACTTTTTTGTTTGAGCTCAAGGCATTCTGGGCATCCGGGCGTCCCGTGCCGGATTGTGAGCAGATAGTGCGGTCCGTCCGCGATATCGCGGCGCCGATTGTGCGCGCGATGAACCTTGATCTTGTGGATGTGAAGTGTGCCGGGCAGGGGGCCCGGATGTTGGTGAGGGTGTTTATCGACAAGTCGGCGGGCGTCACTGTGGATGATTGCGAGAAAGTGCACGTCTCGCTCGGACACGCACTTGATCTCCAGGACCCGATCCCCCACGCCTATACGCTGGAAGTCTCCTCTCCCGGACTCGATCGTCCGCTCAAGCAACGCGACGATTATCTGCGCTCCATTGGTCGCCTGGTCAATCTAAAGCTGAAACGTCCTGTCGATGGCCAATGGCGGGTTGTCGGCCGGTTGACGCAGGTCGGGGACGACTCGATCGCCGTGACCGTCAAGCTGGGGCGGAGGGAGCAGACGGAGCACCTTCTCAGGCTGGAGTGGGAGGCGATCGCGGAAGGACGTCTTGAAGTTGAATTCTGATATCCCACGCAGCGAGCAGCGAGGCAACGGGCTATGAATCGAGAATTGATGTCGGTCATCGACCAAATCGGACGCGAAAAGGGGATCGACAAGGCCAAGATCATCGGGGCCGTGGAGTCCGCATTGCAGACGGCCGCGAAAAAGCGCTTCGGGCAGGCCGAGAACATCCAGGTCCAAATCGATCCGAAGACCGGTGAGATTTCCGTCATCTCCCTCAAGACCATCGTCGATACCGTCACGAATCCGAAGTCCGAAGTGTCTCTGACCGAAGCCCGGCGCATCGACAGCGAAGCGGAGGTCGGCGATGAAATCGGCTCACTCATCGAGATGGACGAGCTGGGCCGGATCGCCGCGCAGACCGCGAAGCAGGTGATCTGTCAAAAAGTTCGGGAAGCCGAGTGGGAGGCGGTCCTCAAGGAATATTCGACGCGGCAGGGCGATCTCATCAACGGCATCATCATGGGGCAGGAGCGACGGAACTATCTCGTCGATTTGGGAAAGACCGAGGCCGTGCTCCCGGCTTCCGAGCAGATTCCGCGTGAGACCTACCGTCGGGGCGATCGCATCAAGGCGTATCTTTTGGAAGTGCGCAAGACACCGAAGGATGTGCAAGTGATTTTGTCACGCACCCATCCTCAGTTTGTGGCCAAGCTGTTCGAACTGGAGGTACCTGAGATCGCGGAGAAGATCGTGGAGATCAAGGGCGTGGTGCGTGAGCCCGGCGACCGCACGAAGATCGCGGTGTCCTCGCGCGACAAAGCCGTCGATCCGGTCGGCGCCTGCGTCGGTATCAAAGGGTCGCGGGTGCAGGCTGTTGTTCGCGAGCTTCGCGGAGAGAAGATCGACATCATCGCGTGGACCTCCGATCCGCGCGTGTTCATCGCCGAAGCCCTGAATCCGGCGACGATCGAGAAAGTCGGCATCGACGAAGAGAAAAAGTCGGCGCTCGTAGTCGTCGCCGATTCGCAGTTGTCGTTGGCGATCGGCAAGAATGGTCAAAACGTCAGGTTGGCGGCGAAGCTGACCGGGTGGAAGATCGACATCATCAGCGCGACCGAGTACGAAAAGGAAAAGGTGGAGCGGGACAAGGAGATCAAAGCGGCGCTGGCCGAGGAAGCCGAGGCGCAGCGCGAGCAGGAAGAAGCGCGTGCGCAACAGGAAGCGGCGGCTCAGGCGTCGGAGGCGTAAGACGGGCCGCCAAACCACGACACCATCTCGACCATTATACAGACGATGAGGGTCTACGAAATAGCCAAGAAGCTCGGCATGGAGAACCGGGCGCTGATCCCTGAATTGAAGCGCATGGGCATTTCCGTCGCCTCGCACAGCAGTACGTTGGATGAAGTGGCGGTGCAACGCGTGATGGAGCACTTTGCCGGCAAGGCCGGGACCGGCCAGAAAGGACCTGTGGGGTCAGACACCGAGGTGAAACGGGTATCAGGAAAGGGTGTGAGCGGTGCACGAGATGCGAAGTCCTCGGCACGAGAGGATGGAACGAAGGCCGCCGTCGCCGAGGAGCCGAAGGCCGATAAGAGACGGATTCTCATCAAACGGAAGAAGACCGAGGAAGAACTTGAGGCCGAAGCTGCTCCCGCTGCCACAATTGAGCCGCCTCCGCCCGTTGCGATGCCCGTGCACGAATCGATTGCAACACAGGTCCCTGCTCCTCCTTCGGCAAGCGTTCCTCACGCTCCTGCCATGCCGGCTTCTCGAGAAGCGGCACCGACGAGTGAGACGGAGCATGAGCACGGTCAGCGGCGGCGTGACATCGAGCAGCCCAGGCCTGTTGTGCCGCCGACTGCCCCTCTGGCTCCATCTCTTGGCGCGCCGGCCGCCGCCGCAGTTGCGGCATCGCCCGGCGAGAAACGCCGCTCGGAAGCCGTGGTGGCGACGCCGGACGAAGCTGGCGCCAAAGACAAGCTCAAGAAGGCCAAGAAGCCCGGCCGTGTCCGCGAGGAGGAGGAATACAAGTTCCGAGAAGATGTCACTCGGTGGCAGGACTTGCGCGCCATTCCAGTACACCGCCGCGACGATCGCTCGCGGCACCAACAGCCCTCCGTCGTCACGGAAATCACGAAGCCTCGAAAGAAGATCATTAAATTGACGCCTGGTCTCACGGTCAAGGACTTTGCCGAGTTGGTCGGGCAGCGGCCGTCCGACATCATCAAGAAGCTGATGGAGATGGGCCAGCTCTTGACGATGAACCAGCCCATCAACCTTGACGCGGCCGCGCTGCTGGCCGAGCAGTTTGGGGTGAAGGCGGAGGTGACCGTCGAGAAACAAGGCGAAGAGTTGCTGCAAGAGGTGGCCGAGACCGAGGAAGCCGAGCGTTTGGAGCCCCGCCCTCCCGTGGTCACGATCATGGGTCACGTGGACCATGGCAAAACTTCCCTGCTCGATGCGATTCGGCAAACGCATGTTACCGAGCAGGAGGCGGGAGGAATCACGCAACACATCGGCGCGTATGTCGTCCATGCGCATGACAAGCGGATTACCTTCCTCGATACCCCGGGGCACGAAGCGTTTACCGCGATGCGGGCCCGGGGAGCCAAGGTCACCGATATCGTCGTGCTCGTCGTCGCGGCGGACGACGGCGTGATGCCGCAAACGATCGAAGCGATTGCCCATGCCACGGCGGCCAATGTGCCGATCATCGTGGCGATCAACAAGATCGACAAGCCGGGTGCGAATCCCGAGCGCGTGAAACATGCACTGGCCGAACATAACCTCATTCCGGAATCGTGGGGGGGCCAGACAATCTTTGTGGAGGTGTCCGCCAAGCAAAAGCTCGGGCTGGACACCCTCCTCGAAATGATCCTGCTTCAGGCCGAGGTCCTTGAGTTGAAGGCCGACCCCACGCGACTGACGAAAGGCACGGTTATCGAAGCGAAGCTGGAGCGCGGGCGCGGACCCGTGGCTACGGTCCTCGTTCAAGGCGGGACATTGCATGTCGGCGACGCCTTCGTCGTCGGCAGCTTCAGCGGCCGCGTCCGTGCGCTGGTCAGTGATACTGGGGCGAAAGTCACCGAGGCGGGACCCTCTGTTCCGGTTGAAGTCATTGGCCTACCCGGCGTGCCGGCCGCGGGAGATTCATTCGTGGTGGTGGCCGACGAACGAGTCGCGCGCGAGGTCGCCGAAAGCCGACTCGAGAAACAACGGGCTGCCGAGCTTGCGGCCGGCGCCGGCCGCGTCTCGCTGGACGATCTCTACGCCCGAATCAAGGAAGGCGACGTCAAAGAGTTGGCCGTCGTGATCAAGGCCGACGTCCAAGGATCGGCCGAGGCGCTCTCAGATGCGGTGCAGAAACTCTCCACGCAGGCGGTGAAGCTCCGCGTGATCCATAGCGGCGTTGGCGGGATCACCGAAACGGACGTGCTGCTGGCGTCCGCGTCCCGCGCGATCATCATTGGGTTCAATATTCGGCCCGAGCCAAAAGCCTCGGCGCTGGCCGAACGGGAAGGCGTGGACATCCGCCTCTACACGATCATTTACGACGCGATCAACGACATTAAGGCGGCGATGGAAGGCCTGCTGGAGCCGACGCTCAAGGAACGGATATTGGGTCGTGCCGAGGTGCGGCAGGTCTTCAATATCCCGAAGGCGGGCGCCATTGCCGGCAGCTATGTGGTCGACGGCACGATTTCCCGTGCGAGCAGCGGCGTACGGGTGATCCGCGACCATGTCGTCATCTATGAGGGCCGCCTCGGTTCATTGCGCCGCTTCAAAGACGACGTGCGCGAGGTTCAGCAAGGGTATGAATGCGGCATCGGCGTGGAGAATTTCAGCGACATCAAGCCGGGCGATATTCTCGAGGTGTACACGGTCGATAAGGTGGCGGCCAAGCTCTCGTAGCCTCCCTCTTCCCCTCGCGTCCGCATGATTGTCGGGCTGTGCACCATTGAACTGTACCTTCCGGATAGTCATTCATTGAAGGCGAAACGACAGGTGCTGATGAGTCTGAAGGACCGGATTCGCGAGCGGTTCAACGTGTCGATCGCCGAAGTGGGTGACCAGGATTTGTGGCAAAAGGCTGTGCTCGGCTTGGCCTGTGTCGCGAACGAGCAGAAACATGTGAACCAGGTGCTCGATCAGGCTATGAATGTCATCCGTTCGGCGCCGGCTGCCGAGTTGGTCAAGTTCCAGATTGAGTTTCTGTGAGGCCGGGATCGTGTCAAAGACTGGGTTTAAACGCGCGACGCGGGTGGCGGACCAAATCCGCACCGAGGTCGCCGATATCCTTATGCGGAAAACCAAGGATCCTCGCATCGGCATCGTGACGGTCACCGACGTCGAACTCACGAATGATTTGCGGCTGGCCCACGTCTTCGTCACGGCGGGTCCGGACGAGCAACGAGAGGCCGACGCATTCGCCGGGCTTCTCAAAGCATCCGGGTTCATCCGCGGTGAATTAGGGCGTCGTTTGAACCTGCGCTACACACCGGAATTGCACTTTCATAAGGATACGACCGGGCCGCGCGGGGATCGGATCCTTGCCTTGCTCGATCGACTGGAAGGACAGAACGCCAAAGAGTCGGGACCCGGAGAGCCCCAGTCAAGATGTTGATGACGACCCACGCGAAGAGAGCGGATGTCGCAGATGGTCTGTTGAATGTCAACAAGCCGCGTGACTGGACGTCCCACGACATCGTCGCGAAACTGCGAGGCGGCTTTGGCGGTGCGAAGGTGGGCCACGGCGGCACGTTGGACCCTGCCGCCACCGGCGTGCTTCCGATCCTGATCGGCCGGGCAACCCGCATCGCCGAATACCTGCTGGACTGGGACAAGGAGTATCGGGCTGTCATGCGTTTGGGCGAGTCGACGGACACGCAAGACGCGGATGGGAGCGTCGTGACTCGACGGCCGACCGAGCATGTCACCGAGGCCGCGGTGCGTGAAGCGGCCGCACGGTTTACCGGCCGTATCAGGCAGATGCCGCCCATGTATTCGGCCGTGAAAGTGGCGGGTGTGCCCTTGTATAAGACGGCGCGCGCCGGAAAGACCGTTGACCGGTCCTCCCGGGAAATCATCGTCCATGATTTAGAGGTGCTCGAGGTCGACGGGCCGACGATCACCTTGCGCGTCCGATGTTCCAAGGGCACGTACGTCAGGACGCTCTGCGCCGACATCGGGGAGGCGTTGGGCGTCGGCGGCCATGTGCGATGTCTGGAGCGGACACGGGTCGGGCCATTGGCTCTCGAGGAATCCATCACGATCGACGATGTCCTCGCGTACGCTCGCCTCGGTCGGCTCAACGAGATCATCGTCACATTGGACCGCGCCCTGCACCACCTCCCTGCGCTCACCGTGACGGACGGCGGTACCGCCCGCGCCCGCCACGGCGGGGCGATCGGTGTGGAGTCGCTGGAAGCCATGTCATGCGAGGCGATCTCAAGCATGCCGGCCGGTCAGCGCGTGCGGGTGAAATCTGCGCAGGGCACCGTACTCGCCGTGGGCGCGGTTCACCGTGAGTCAGGTCCAAGTCCGGTCGTCCGGATGGTGAAAGTATTGGCGGATGATGGTCAACAGGAAGAGAGAGCCTAGAAGAGGAGAGGGAGATGGCACTGACGAAGGACGTAAAGACCGGCCTTATTGATCAATTCAAGCAGCATCCGAGCGATACCGGCTCGCCGGAGGTCCAGATCGCGATTCTGACGAATCGGATCAGCTACTTGACGGAGCATTTCAAACTCCATCGAAAGGATCACCATTCACGGCGAGGGCTGCTGCAACTGGTCGGTCAGCGGCGGCGGTTGCTGGATTACCTCCGGCGGCATGACGCGGGGCGTTATCGCGCCGTGCTGGACCGCCTCGGTCTGCGAAAGTAAAGCGCGCGGGCCCACTGATGGGCTCCGCGTCATCCTCACAGGTGAACACGGACATAGACTCATGGAGCAGCCGGAGGCCAGAAACTTCCATCGCGCTCAGCCGGAAGGTGAGTCTATCTCTGTGGGCATCTGTGGGGCCAAGAGAAAAGGAGAGCACAGATGACACATGTCGTTGAGATGGAGTTCGCCGGACGAACGCTTCGCCTTGAAACCGGCCGCGTCGCGAAACAGGCCGATGGTTCGGTCCTCGCGTCGTACGGAGATACCGTGGTGCTGGCGACGGCCGTCGCCTCTCAAACGGTCAAGCCGGGGACCGATTTCTTGCCGCTCACCGTGGATTATCAAGAAAAGGCGTATGCCGCCGGCAAGATCCCCGGCGGTTATTTCAAGCGCGAGGGGCGGCCGTCGGAAAAGGAAGTGTTGACGAGCCGGCTTATCGACCGGCCCATGCGTCCCCTGTTTCCTGAAGGCTACTACTACGAAACACAAGTGATCGCCTCGGTCCTTTCGGCCGATCAAACCGGTTCATCCGACGTCGTGGCCATGATCGCCGCTTCCGCGGCGCTCGATGTCTCGGATATTCCCTTTCAGGGCCCGGTCGCCGGCGTGAAGATCGGACGGGTCAACGGGGAATTCGTCGTCAACCCCGATATGTCGGTCTTCGAAAATTGTGAATTGAACCTTGTCGTCGCGGGTACTGCTGATGCCGTGATGATGGTGGAGGGGGGCGCAAACGAGATGCCCGAGTCTGTCATGATCGAGGCCATCGAGATTGCGCACCGCGAGATCAAGCGCATCGTCGCGAAAATTCTTGAACTCAAGGCACAGGCCGGCAAGATGAAACGGCCGGTGAAGGCCGAGGAGATCGATCCAGCCTTGACCGAACAGGTCCGCGCAATGGTGGCGCCGGCCATCCGGGATGCGATCTTGATCCCGAACAAGACGGCCCGACAGGAACGGTTGGATCACATTCGCGATGAGGCCGTCGAGAAACTGAAGAGCGACGACCCCAATCGCGAACGCCATGTGAAGCTGATCTTCCATTCGCTCGAGTACAGTGAAGTCCGGAACATGATCCTGGAGCAAGGCAAGCGCGCCGATGGTCGCGGGCCGAGCGATATCAGAAAAATCACGTGTGAGGTCGGCGTGCTGCCGCGAACGCACGGCTCGGCCTTGTTCACCCGTGGGGAAACGCAAAGTCTCGCCGTCGTCACGTTGGGCACCACCGAAGATGAGCAGCGAATTGATGCGTTGGAAGGCGAGTACTATCGAACCTTCATGCTCCACTACAATTTCCCCCCCTTCAGCGTCGGAGAGGCCCGTCCGTTACGTTCACCGGGCCGGCGTGAGGTGGGCCACGGGGCGCTTGCCGAGCGAGCGTTGCGTCCCGTCATCCCGGGCAAAGACAAGTTCCCGTACACCTTGAGAATCGTCTCGGACATTTTGGAGTCCAACGGCTCATCCTCGATGGCGACGGTGTGCGGCGGGACGCTCGCGTTGATGGACGCGGGCGTGCCGATCAAGGAACCGGTCGCCGGGATCGCGATGGGGTTGATCAAGGAAGGCGACCGGGTCATGGTCTTGTCGGATATCTTGGGGCTGGAGGACCACCTGGGCGATATGGACTTCAAGGTCACCGGGACCCGCCGTGGGGTGACGGCCCTTCAGATGGACATCAAGATTGCCGGGATCACGCCCGAATTGATGCGTGAAGCCTTGCGACAGGCACGTGAGGGTCGGCTCTATATTTTGGACCGGATGGCGGAGACCCTCGGTGCTCCACGTGAAAAGCTCTCGGCATTCGCACCCCGCATCTTTACGATGAAGGTGAAGCAGGACAAGATCCGCGATGTCATCGGCCCGGGAGGGAAAACGATCCGGGGAATCATCGCGGAGTGCGGCGTCAAGATCAATGTGGAGGACTCCGGCGACATCTCGATTGCGGCGACCGACGAGGCGTCCGCGCAAAAGGCGAAAGAGATGATCGGCCGCCTGACCGAGGAAGTGGAGGTCGGCAAGATTTATCTCGGGACGGTCCGCAAGATCATGGACTTCGGCGCGTTCGTGGAAATCCTTCCGGGAACCGACGGTCTTGTCCACATTTCCCAGTTGGCCCACCACCGGGTGAAGGCAGTATCCGATGAGGTGTCCGAAGGGGACAAAATCATGGTGAAGGTCCTCGAAATCGACAAACAGGGGAAAATCCGCCTGAGCCGAAAAGAAGCGATGCCCGCGCCCACCGCTCCGACTGCCGGCTGACATGTATCGGAAATTCGTGCTCGAGAACGGTATCCGTGTCGTCACTGAACGGATGCCGGCCACTAAATCGGTCACGGCCGGCATCTGGGTGGCGGTCGGATCGCGCGATGAAGCGAAGGGCGAGGAAGGCTTCTCGCATTTCATCGAGCACATGTTCTTCAAGGGAACGAGGACCCGCTCCGCGACACAGATTTCACTGGAGATCGACGCGCTGGGCGGGGAGATGAACGCGTTCACTGGCCGTGAAAGCACCACCTTCTACGTCAAAGTGCTCGACCAACATGTGGTGCCCGGCCTGTCCCTCCTTGCCGATCTCTTCCACCATTCACAATTTCACAAGCGGGAAGTCGAAAAGGAAAAACAGGTCGTGCTCGAAGAGATGCGGATGGTGGAGGACGATCCGGAGGACTTGGTCCAGGATCTCCATACCGAGCAGGTGTTGAAGACGCATCCGTTGGGAAGGCCGATCCTCGGCGATCCGGGGACGATCCGAGGGCTATCACGGAGCGATCTCCTTCGGTTCGTTGACGCCCATTACCATCCTCATGAGACAGTGATCGCGGTAAGCGGAAACTTTGAGGTCAAAGCGTTACATGCGTTGCTCGATCACCTGTTTGCCTCCCATAGGGCGACCCATCGCCCGAGCGTCGCTCGGTGGCCTTCGGCGATCCATGGCGGTATCCAAGTCAAGCGGAAGCCGTTACAGCAGGTGCATCTCTGCGTGGGCTACCGGGGACTGCGGCTCGACGATAAGGATCGGTATGCCTTGCTCGCCCTGAATTCGATCGTCGGCGGGAGCGTCAGTTCACGATTGTTTCAGGAAATCCGGGAACGGCGCGGGCTTGCCTATTCGATCTATTCATACGCGTCGTCGTTCTCCGATACCGGATTGTTCACAATCTATGCGGCGACTCGTCCACGGGAAGCGGCGCGAGTGGTCGAACTGATCCGCCGAAGTATGACCCGTCTCTCCCGCGAGGGTGTCGAACGGAAGGAACTCCAGAAGACCAAGGACCAGATGAAGGGCAGTTTGATGCTCGGTCTCGAGAGCACGCAGAGCCGCATGAGCAAGTTGGCAAAGGATGAGCTGTATCACGGGCGTCATGTGTCACTTGATGAAATGATGACGAGGATCGACGAAGTTTCCAATCATCAGATCGTTGATCTGGCGCGTTCCCTCTTTGATTCCTCCTCTCTGTCAGTGACGGCCGTCGGGCCCATCTCGGAAGGAAGTCTCGTGGCGGCAATGGCCTAACTGTTTGAAACTTCGCCATCGTCTGGCCCTTCAGGCCTTCTTCTTCATGGCGGCTCTCGGCCAACAATTCCGTTGACAAGGCCGGCGCGATTCGCTACGATCAGCGCCTACTCATGGCTCTTCATCTCTCTACGACTCTTCGAAGACTAAAGAGAAAGGAGGTGTCGACTGCTCGTTCACCGAGAGCATCTTTCTCTTTCTTTCGGTCTTTTCTTGTGATCGCCATCTCGCTCAATTCACTCATTTGTCATGTCGGTTTTCATGCTTTATGAAGGAGGGAGACGTATGATGAGGGGGGTCGTCATAGCCGCAACCGCATTCTTTGGGCTCGGGTTGTTGACGGCTGGTTATGCCGCCGCAGCCGATGCGCCGGCCGGTGGCGGGCCGGCCAGTAAGATTGTCGGTGGACAATCGCTGAAGGGCGAAACCGTCAAGACGTTGAAGGGGCGCGTGTGGTCGCAATGGGCCGACAACCCCGACAAGGAAGTTCTTTTCGGCATCCAATATTGGAATACCGGCGATCCGGCTTCCGGTAACCCGTTCGGTCGGACATCGAGCGATCTTGATGTGAAGCCGCCCGATCCTCTGTTTGCCTGCTGCGCGTGGGGCTTTACGGGTGGAACCGAACGGAACAATCCCTATGCCGGGTGGTATCACGCCCAGGCCACCGTTCGCCTCCAGGTGAAGGACAAGGCACTGATGGATCAATTGATCAAAGCGTCCCAGGACCTCGTCGCGCTGGAGGTCTCGCTGGACGGACGCACGATCACCGGATTCAAGGTGTTGAAGGATTAGTTTTATCGACCGCAATCATTATCTCTAAGGCTTTGATAGGGAGGACGTCATCATGACACAACAGAAAGGATTGGCGGTCGTCATCGCCACGGCTCTCGTCATGAGTCTGGCGACAGTTGCGCTCGCCATCGAAGCGTTCCAGGAGCGTTTTGAATGGGGTGATATGAGCAAGCCGACGACCCTCCAGGGGCGCGTCATCATTCTCGATCCATACGATGAAGCGGTATGGGTCAACATCGCGGTGTTTGGCGGTAATGCCGAAAGTGGCTACTTCTGGCAGAAGATTCATCCTGGTAAGAACCTAAAGTTCTATGCTGCCAACAAGGAAGTTTGGGATCAGCTCAAGTCGATGGCGCGGCCGCACGCCGGTCCGGCTGCGGCGAAGGAAGTGCCGCCTGCCTCACCGACCACGCTGATCGAGTTCACGGCCCAGGAGGTCGAGCAGAATCGCCGTGTGATCTCATCCGTCAAGAAGCTCAATGAGAATGCGGGGGACCCGGCCAATCCTCGCAGCATCTCTTCATTGCGAGTGAAGGGCTGTGACGGGAAGGGCGAATACGATTCGAACTGCTACAAGGCCAAGCAGGAGCTCAATACGTCGCCGAAGGGCGAAGCGAATGTATACATGCAGTACGACGTCCTGCTCCCCGGTGGAAAGCCGGCGGCCGGGTTGATTCCGTGGACTGCGCCATACAACACGGGTGGTGGCAGCAGCCACTAAGCGGTAACAGAGATTGGTGATTGACGGCGGCGCCTCCAAAAGGCGCCGCCGTTTTTATTTGTTTCTATTTGCTCAGCGAGCCGCGGGCTGATCCAAGCGCCGCTGCAGATCCGCCAATCGATTCAGGGCTTCCAACGGGGTCATCGAGAACAGATCCATCTGGCGGACTTCCTCGACAATAGGGTGAGGAGTGGGAAGCGTCTGATCGATCATCGATGGTGCATCGGACGAATGCGAAGCCGAGGCGTTCGTCGACTCCAAGCGGTCGAGCACTTCGGTGGCGCGCTGAATCACGTCTCCCGGAAGACCGGCCAGTCGAGCGACGTGGATCCCGTAGCTCCGGTCGGCACCGCCCTCGACGATTTTTCTGAGAAAGATGATCTCCTGGTCTCGTTCCTTCACGAGTACGCTGAAGTTCCGCGCGCCCTCATGGAGACGTCCCAATTCGGTCATCTCGTGATAATGGGTGGCGAACAGGGTCCGTGCGCCAAGGCGCAGCGGGTCGAGAATATGCTCGGCGACTGCCCAGGCGATGCTCAGCCCATCGTAGGTGCTTGTTCCGCGTCCGATTTCATCCAACAGGATAAGGCTGCGCCGCGTCGCGTTCGTGAGGATCTGGGCCGTCTCGGCCATTTCTACCATGAAGGTGCTTTGCCCGGCAGCCAGGTTGTCATTGGCGCCGACACGGGTAAAGATGCGATCGGCGACGCCGATCACCGCCCGCTTGGCCGGTACGAAGCTCCCCATCTGAGCCAACAATACGATGAGCGCAATTTGCCGGAGATAGGTGCTCTTCCCGGCCATGTTGGGTCCTGTGAGAATGACCAGCCGATGAGAGCGCAGGTCGAGGGTCGCGTCATTCGGGATGAACCCGCCTGCTGGAGTGAGTCGCTCAACGACGGGATGCCGGCCGTCGATGATCTCGATCGTGTCGCCGCCGTCAACGTGCGGCCGGACATATTGATTCAGTGCGGCGACTTCCGCTAGCGCGGTGATGACATCCAGGAGCGCGACCGCCTGGGCCATTGCTTGAAGCCGGCCGGTAGCCTCAGCGAGCCGGGCGCGAAGGCACTCGAACAGCTCCTGCTCGAGCACAAGCTGCTTCGCGTCGGCACCCAGGACACGGTCTTCCAACTCCTTGAGCTCCGGAGTCGTGAAGCGCTCGGCGTTTGCGAGCGTCTGCTTCCGGACGTATCGGTCGGGGACCTTCGTTGCATTCGTTTTCGAAACCTCGATGTAGTAGCCGAAGACCTGATTGAAGCGGATCTTCAGTGTCTCGATTCCGGTTCGTCGGCGTTCCTCTGCTTCCAAGGCGGCGATCCAGTTCTTCCCCTCTCGGCCGATCTTGCGCAACTCATCGAGCTCGTTGTGATAACCGTCCCGGATGATCCCCCCCTCACGCACCGAGGCCGGCGCATCCGGCAGAATCGTCGTATCGATGAGGCCGGCGACATCCGAAAGACTATCCCAGGAGGCGATGAGATCTTTGAGCAGCGATGCTTGCGAGTCCGCGAGCCGAGCATGGATCTCGGGCAGGACGACTAGTGAATCCTTGACGGCGAGCAGATCGCGCGGTGTCGCAACCCGCATCGAGAGGCGGCTGGCCAGTCGAGCGATATCCTGTACATGACCCAACGCGCGCCGAATCGCAGATCGAGCGGCGAAGGATCGATGCAATTCCTCCACGGCATCCAAGCGCGCGGTGATCGCGCCGGGTTCCACGAGCGGGCGGAGAATCCATTCACGCAGCAGTCGGCTTCCCATCGCCGAGACGGTCCTGTCCAGTACAGACACGAGCGTCGCATCGCGCCGATCTTCGACGAGGGGCTTCACCAATTCCAAATTGCGAATCGTCGCGGCGTCGAGATGCATCGACTCGCCTCGGTGCCGAACGCGCAGTCGGGAAATATGTCCCAGGTCGGTCGCAGGCTGCGTGTCACGGACATAGCGAAGAATTGAAGCGGCGGCGCGCACAGCGGCCGTCAGGCCGTAGCACCCGAATCCATCGAGCGAGGCGACACGGAAATGCTCTTGGAGGAGGCGAACCGCCCGAGCCGTGTCCAGGCGATCAACGGCGGCCTGGCGCGGGCCCTTTACTGTCGCCAGCCAGGTGGTCACGGACGAAGGCAGTGTCGGCGGGTATAACAGCTCACGGGGATCCAAGCGGGCGATTTCATCGGAGAGCGGAATCGTCACGTTAAGCCCATGGAATTCCATCACCCAAAATTCACCGGTGGACGAGTCCAATGCGGCCAGCCCGGCGCGCTGAGTCCCGCCGTCAGGACCGTCCACCTCGAGGGCGCTGAGAAACACGGATTCGGTCGGCGGCAGCAACTCCGCGTCGATCAACGTCCCGGGCGTATAGACGCGCACCACTTCGCGTCGGACGAGCCCTTTGGCGAGCTTCGGGTCTTCGACCTGATCGCAGAGCGCGACTGTTCGCCCGGCCTTCAAGAGCTTGGCAATGTACGCGGTGGCGGCATGATGAGGTACCCCACAAAGCGGCACCGGGTCGGGCCGGGTCTTGTCGCGAGAGGTGAGCGCGATATTGAGAATCCGTGAGGCGATTTTGGCGTCCTCGTAGAACATCTCATAGAAGTCACCGACTCGAAAAAAGACAATGGCGTCGTGGTGCGCAGCCTTGACGTCCCGGTATTGCCGCATCAACGGTGTGACATCGCCATCACTCATGATGAAACTCCTCATCGTCGGTCTGCGGATGTTGAGCGGTCAGTTTGCCCAGCGCCTTCCGGAGCGCCTCGAGATCGGCTTCCGCCTGTTGCAGGGCCTTCGTCTTTCGCCGCAATTCGATCCGTCCGCGAACCCAGGCGGGAAAGAGTAAGATCGACGCGACGAGCGCGCCGATCGCAAAGGCGCTGAGGATGGGCTTGTAGATCGGCGTCGACGCGGAGCGCAGACCGAAGAAATAGCGGAGCGTGACCTCTTGCTCCTGATTGTGAAGGAAGAACGACAGGGCAAGCAACAGCAGGATGCCGACAAGGATGAGTCTGATCATGACAGGCCGCGCAATGGAAGTTGGCGGATCTGGAGGGCGTACCTCCGCATGCTCTTAGCCCTCGCTGTCGCTTGAAGGAGTGCCGGCGGCATCAATAATACGGTCGAGGACCGTATCCGATCGCGGTCCAGTGGAACGAAACGCCATCACCCTTCGTCTCTTCCCGTCATGAGCAAAGCGAACATCAACGCGATCCGTCGGCAGCAGGTTCCCGGCTCGATCGGCCCACTCAATCGCCACCACGGTTTGATCATCGAAGTAGTCGTCGAGTCCCAGATTCCCGATATCCGACTGGTCGACACGATAGAGATCCCCGTGGACGAGAAGCCGCCGGCCGCGGTATTCATGGACGAGCACAAACGTCGGACTGCTCACGTGCTGTGCGGGTACCTCGAGGCCGGCGGCCAGCCCGGCCACAAATGCCGTCTTCCCGCTCCCCATTTCGCCATACAGGGCGAAGACCTCGCCTCCGGCCAACCGTCGACCGATGGCTTCGGCCAATCGGCGTGTCTCACCGACCGAACGCGATCGATACGTCCATGGCCCTCTTGTCACGCTTGCCCGCGAAGTCGCCATGCCGTCGCGTTCATCGCTCGAGGGTGTGCTGAATGGCATGGGGAATGTGTTCGATCAAGTCGCAGGCGATCATGCCGGCTTCGCCGATGCGTGCAGCGGCCAGGTCCCCGGCAAGGCCGTGAAGATACACCCCGGCGCGCGCCGCATCCCACGGCGAGAGCCGTTGAGCCAGGAGCCCGACGATCATCCCGGTGAGGGCATCGCCGGTGCCGCCGGTCGCCATGCCGGGATTGCCAGTGGAGCAGATGCCCACCATCCCATCAGGACTGGCGACGACGGTCCGAGCGCCTTTCAGCACAACGATACAATGATGGCCTTCCGCAAATTGAGTGGCGGTCCCCAGCCGATCGGCGTTGACCGATTGAGTGGCGGTCAAATCTGCCAACTTGGCCATCTCGCCGGGATGGGGCGTCACAATAGGGCGAGACTTGCATTGTGCCAGAAGCGGGCTGTGCCCTTGAAGGGCATTGAGGCCGTCCGCGTCGACCACGACGGGTTTCTCAAGCGCCGGGAGCAATCGCCTCACCAGCTGCACGGTATCCGGATGGGTGGTGAGTCCTGGGCCAATTGCGACGGCCGTCCGTTCCTGGCTGAAGGCCACAAGTGGATCGTAGGCGGCCGACGACAACGTGTGGGCGTCGGTTTCCGGCATCGGAACCGTCATCGCTTCGAGAAGCTTTGCTTCGAGAATACTGTTCGCACTGACCGGTGTGGCCACGGTGACCAGACCGGTGCCGATGCGTAGCGCGGCCTGTGCCGTCATGGCGGCTGCCCCTGTCTTTCCGACGGAGCCCGCAATAATGGCCGCGTGTCCAAAGGTGCCCTTGTGGGCTGACGGCGGCCGGGCCGGGATCAGTCGCGCCACATCTTGACGATCGATGAGCGAGACCGTGGTTTTGAGGTCGTCGACGTAGGACGGCGGGATCCCGAGATCGACGACCTCCACTTGACCCGCGTGATCGATGCCGGCGCCAAGAAACAGGCCGAGCTTCGGCAGGCCAAAGGTCACGGTGAGCGTTGCCCTCACAGCGGCACCCATGACCGCTCCCGTATCTGCATGAATCCCAGACGGCAGATCGACGGCCACGGTGCGAGGGCGTCCAGTACTGCGCGCAGCATTGATCAATCGGATAGCGGTGGCATAGGGTTCGGCCACTGAAGCAGACAGACCCGTTCCGAGAAGGGCGTCGACGATGAAATCCGCCGACCTGAGCGCCGACTCCAGGGTGTCGGTAACCGGTTGGGTCAGTACCGCTTTGTGGCCTGCGGCGGCGACCCACCGACGATACATCGTCTTGGCGTCACCCTTCAGATCGGCGGCCTTCGCGTACAGCAGGACGGTGACCCGCGCACCGCGCTGTCGAAGGAGCCGCGCGACGACAAATCCGTCTCCGCCGTTGTTGCCTTTGCCGCAGACGACAGTGACAGCCTTGCCCCGCATCGATCCGTAGATGCGCTCCATCGCTGCGACGACGCCGCTTCCGGCTCGGGTCATGAGCGTGGCCCCGGGCACACCCGCTTCCTCAATGGTCCGGCGGTCGAGAGCCTGCATTTGACCTGCGGTCACGAGCTTCATGGAGACACGTGTGAAGAATGAGGAGAGTGTGATCAATGGCGCCGGGCGCCGTCGTCCGTCAGAATCACTTGGGCGATTGCATAGTCGGTATCGTGGGCGAGGGTGAGATGTATTTCCGTGACTCCGGCCCTGGCCATGAGCGCGCTCGTCTTACCGGATACCGTGGCGACCGGTTTGCCTGCCGCATCGTTCAGTACCTCGATATCCCGCCATGAAATGCCGTCGCTCCAGCCCGTTCCCAGCGCCTTCAAGATGGCTTCCTTGGCCGCGAAACGGCCCGCCAAGGAGGCGTAGGGGGCAGCGCGGCGCCGGACAATCGAACGCTCGGCCTCCGTATACACGCGTCCCAGAAACTTGTCTTGCCACCGCTCGGCGATTAATCGAAGGCGAGGTATGTGAACGATGTCGATGCCGACCCCAAGGATTGACATGCTAGCTCAACAATTGTTTCATCTCGCGCACCGCTTGCTCCAGCCCGACGAACACCGCACGAGATATGATGCCGTGGCCAATGTTGTACTCGACGATCTCCGGGATGTGAGTGAGCCGTTTCACGTTGCGATAGGTAAGCCCATGGCCGGCGCTCACGCCCATGCCGAGCTTGTAGGCCAACTTGGCCGCATGGGCGATTGCCTCTAGCGCGGCTTGTTCCTCTTTCAGCATCCGTGCATTGGCGTAGCGGCCGGTGTGCAACTCGACGTAGTCGGCGGTCACCTTGTGGGCTGCTTTGATCTGATCAGCATCGGCTTCGACAAATAGACTCACCGGGATACCGGCGTCGTGGAGCATGTCGACCAGCGCCTTGATCCGCTCGCGTTGCCCGGCGATCTCCAACCCTCCTTCCGTCGTCAGTTCCTGACGCCGCTCTGGCACCAGCGTCACGAGATGGGGCTTGAAGGTCAACGCGAGCTTGACCATCGTCTCGTCTGCCGCGATCTCCAGATCCAGTTTCGTTCGAATGACTTGCCGGAGCAACGCGACATCACGCTCTTGAATGTGCCGCCGATCTTCACGGAGGTGAACAACGAGCCCATCCGCGCCGGCCAGTTCGGCTACGACGGCCGCCGCAATCGGGTCCGGCTCCGCCCCGCCCCGGGCCTGTCGAAGAGTCGCGACGTGATCAACATTGACGCCGAGTCTCGGCATGACACCTTACTAATTGCTTGTTTTGTAAGAGAATGGCGGCATTATGGCAAAAATCCGACGGCGTGACAAGGTAACCGCTCACGGCTATTCGACAGGAAGGAAGAGCAATACTGCGGCTCCTGCTACGACAGCCGTTGTTGTTGAGCGGGCACGGTTTTGATCCGACGTCAGCGATCAACGAGACTGAAGTGTAGAAGAAATTGACTGAATTTAAGGCTCTGCATTACAATTGGTCCACTCTTCGTCCCATGACAGTCGAACTTCAAAAAGGCTCCTAGCGCCCGAGGAATTGTGCAGGGCTTTTATCGCATCAATCGCCTCCCACCGTACGTCTTCGCGCAGGTCCAGGCTCTAAAACTCGATGCTCGCCATCGGGGCGAGGACATCATCGATTTCGGCATGGGCAATCCGGACCAGCCGACACCGGATCACATCGTCGAGAAAATGATCCAGGCGGCAAGGATCGCCCGCAACCATCGCTATTCCGCGTCAAAAGGGATCACCCGGCTTCGGCATGCCATCTGCGGGTGGTACAAGCGGAACTACGACGTCGATCTCGATCCCGAGACGGAGTCGATCGTGACGATCGGGTCGAAAGAAGGGATCGCGCATCTCGCGTTGGCGATGATCGGCCCGGGCGATGTCGTCTTGACGCCGACACCGACCTACCCGATCCACATGTATAGCGTCATTATCGCGGGCGGGGAGGTGCGCGGGATCGAGTTGCGCCAAGACAGCGATTTTTTCGATGACCTGCAGCGGGTGTATCGACAAACGCTGCCGCGTCCCCGTATTCTCGTCATCAACTTCCCGCACAACCCCACGACGGCCGTCGTCGATCTGGAGTTCTTCAAGAAGATCGTCGCATTCGCCAAAGAGCACGACGTCATCGTCATTCACGACCTCGCCTATGCCGACATCGTGTTCGATGGGTATCGGGCGCCGAGTCTGCTTCAGGTTCCGGAAGCGAAGGATATTGGGGTGGAGTTTTATACGCTGTCCAAGAGTTACAACATGCCGGGATGGCGAGTCGGATTTTGTGTCGGAAACCGCGAAGTGGTGGGCGCGCTGGCCAAGATCAAGAGTTACCTCGATTATGGCATCTTTCAGCCGATTCAAATTGCGAGCATCATTGCCTTGAACGGATCGCAAGACTGCGTCAGGGAAACGGTCGCCCGCTATCAACGCCGGCGGGATGTGCTCGTGGGAGGCTTGAATCGCATCGGGTGGCCGGTAGCCAAGCCGCGCGCAACGATGTTCGTCTGGGGCCGTATCCCGCAGCCGTATCGCGGCATGGGGTCGTTGGAGTTTTCCAAACTCCTATTAAAGGATGCGAAGGTTGCCGTGTCTCCAGGTATCGGATTCGGCGAAGGCGGCGATGAATATGTTCGGTTTGCATTGGTGGAGAACGAGCATCGGACGAGACAGGCGGTGCGGGGCATCAAGAAGGCCTTGAAGCTCGACGGAGGCGATCAGTGAAGAAATCGTCGATCGCCGTCGGCATGATCGGCTTTGGGACCGTCGGGACCGGGGTCGCCAAAATCCTACTCGACAATGCGGCAGTCATCCGGCGACGAGTCGGCGTCCCGGTCGAGTTGGTTCGTGTGGCGGATTTGGATACGACCCGGGATCGCGGTGTGAGGCTGCCCCACGGCGTCCTCGTTTCCGACCTTCGGCGTGTCCTCGATGACCCGCAGATCGATATTGTGTTGGAATTAATCGGCGGATACGACACCGCCAAGCGCGTGCTGCTCGAAGCCATTGCGAAAGGCAAATCCGTCGTGACCGCGAACAAAGCCCTGCTCGCCGTGCACGGGGAAGAACTTTTCGAGGCGGCGGCACGCCGGTGTGTCGACATCGGGTTTGAAGCCAGCGTCGGCGGCGGGATTCCGGTCATTCGGGCGTTGACGCAGGGCTTGGCGGCCAACTCGCTGTGTTCGATGTACGGCATCATCAACGGGACGTCCAACTACATCCTGAGCCGGATGACGCGAGAGGGTCACAGCTTTCAAGAGGTACTGGCCGAGGCGCAACGGGCCGGGTATGCAGAAGCGGACCCAACCTTCGATGTGGCGGGGATCGATTCAGCCCATAAGCTTTCCATCATGGTGACGTTGGCGTACGGCAGTCCGGTGAACTTCAAGGACGTCTATACGGAGGGCATTACCCATTTAACGCCTCTCGATATCGAATATGCCCGCGAGTTCGGCTACACCATCAAGCTGCTCGGTATCGCAAAACTCCTCAATAGCGACATCGAGGCACGTGTGCACCCGACGATGATCCCCACGGCCTCCCCGATCGCTCAGGTCGAGGGCGTCTACAATGCCATTCAGCTCGTCGGCGACGCGGTCGGCGACATCGTGCTCTATGGGCAGGGCGCGGGATCGTTACCGACGGGAAGCGCGGTGGTGAGCGACATCATCGACATCGCGCGCAATGTCCTGGCCGGCTGCGCAGGGCGAGTGCCGCCGGCGTCTTTTCAGCCGGATCAGCGTCTTCCGGTCCGCATTCGGCCGATGGAGGACATCGTCTCGCTGTACTATCTGCGTTTTATGGTTGTTGATCGCCCGGGCGTGCTGTCGCAGATTTCCGGTGTGCTCGGTCAACACGGCATCAGCATTTCTTCCGTTCTCCAAAAGGGACGCAAGGAAGGACAGACGGTGCCGGTTGTCATTATGACGCACACGGCCACCGAGCGCGATGTGCAGTCGGCTTTGCGGGAAATCAACCGGATGCCATTCATCTCAGAGCCTGCCACCCTGATCCGCGTCGAGGGGCACGACGAGTAATCTCATGTGTCCCTTCTCCTCCGGTCTCTGTTTGTTTCAAGTCATGGTGCATCTATGATCCGTTGGCGCGGGGTGATCGAAGAGTACAGAAAGTTCCTGCCGGTCACCGAACGGACGCCGGTCGTGACGCTTGGCGAAGGCAGCACCCCGTTGATTCGCGCGAAGCGCTTGGCGGAAAGTTTGGCGCCCGGCATCGATCTCTATTTGAAGTTCGAAGGCGCGAATCCGACCGGGTCGTTTAAGGACCGCGGGATGACGATGGCCATCTCGAAAGCCGTCGAAGCGGGCGCGCGCGCGGTGATGTGCGCCTCCACCGGCAACACGTCGGCGTCGGCAGCTGCGTACGGCGCGCACGCGGGCCTCGCGGTGTATGTTCTGATCCCGGCCGGCAAGATCGCGCTAGGCAAGTTGTCGCAGGCGATCATGCATCGCGCCACGGTCATCCAGATCGAGGGCAACTTTGACCAGGCACTCATGATCGTCAAGGACATCGCCCAAACCGAGCACATCGAGTTGGTGAACTCGATCAACCCCTTCCGGATCGAGGGGCAGAAGACCGCGGCGATGGAGGTCTGTGATCAGCTTGGCTTTGCCCCGACCCTGCACGTGCTCCCGGTGGGCAATGCCGGCAATATCACCGCCTATTGGAAAGGGTACAAGGAGTACCGTGCGGCGGGTCAGATCACGCGGTTGCCGCGCATGTTCGGTTTTCAAGCCGCCGGCGCGGCGCCGATCGTCCTGGGCCGCATCGTGGAGAACCCCAATACGATCGCGACGGCGATCCGCATCGGCAATCCGGCGAGTTGGAGAGGCGCGTTGAATGCAGTCGAAGAGTCGAACGGGAAGATCGATCTCGTCACCGATGAAGAGATTCTCGACGCGTACAGGCGGGTCGCGGCCGAGGAAGGCGTGTTCTGCGAGCCGGCCTCGGCTGCCTCGTTGGCGGGCGTGGCCAAAATGCATCGAGCCGGACTGTTTCATGAAGGCGATTCGGTAGTGTGCACGCTCACCGGCCACGGCCTCAAGGATCCTGACAGTGCAATCTCCGTGTCGTGCCAGCCGCGGACGGTGAAAGCAACCCGAGACGATGTGATGCGATTGCTCGAGTTGTGAGTGCGGACGATGAAGTACCTGATCCTCCATGCTCAAGGGTTTGCCGATGTGCCGAAATCCGATCTCGACGGACGTACACCGTTGGAAGCCGCCGGGACGCCGAATATGGATCGGCTCGCCGGCGAGGGAGAGTTGGGTGTGGCCATTCTGCCGACCGACGGACCGCAAGGAGGTGCCGACGTCGTCCCAGTGGCCTTGTTGGGATACGATCCGAAAAAAGTTTATCCGGGGCCGGCGCCGTTCGAAGCCATCGGGCTGGGTATCGCGGTCGGTGAGCAAGACGTCGTCTATCGCTGCAATCTCGTCACGCTGCGCAGCGACAACAAGAAACCGCGAGACTTGAAAAAGCTGCTCCCGACCGCGGTTATGGAGGAAGCGGCCGTGTGCCTCGATGTCGAGGACGCGCGAGAATGCATCGACGCGATCAACGAGCAGCTCGGCTCTGAGACAATTCAGTTCTACCCAGGCCCTGGTGATCGGCATTTTATGGTGTGGGTGAACGGGAAGGCGAAGACGACGTGCGTCAATCCGGAGGAAATTCTGAACCGCACGATCGGAGAGGCGCTTCCGTCCGGAGACGGCGCGGACATTCTCCGAAAGCTAATGGACGCGTCGATCGTGATTCTCAGTAGTCACCCCATTAACGATCAACGCGAGGAGGCCGGACTCAAACCGATCAATGCAATGTGGCTGTGGGGGCAAGGCCGCAGTCCGCACCTGACCCCTTTGACCGAGGAGCGACAGATCACCGGGTCGGTGACGGCGATGAGCGCGCTCCATCGAGGCGTGGCGATGGCGGCTGGCTTGGAGGGCATCGACGTGGCGGCCGAAGCGGAGCCCCTCGACTTTCGAACCCAAGCAGAGGTCGCCGTGCGCGAATTGGGCAAGAAAGATCTCGTGTACGTCCATAGCGCGGTGACGAACACGAACGCCCAGCGGGACGACGGGAAGGCGAAGGTGAGTGCGATTGAAGACTATGATCGTCACCTGGTCGGGCCGCTACTTCAGGCGGCATCACAAAAAGGCCATCACCGGGTTCTTCTCGTGTGTGACGGATTTATCGTCGACGTGAAGCCGCCTGTGGTCCCCCTCATGCCCTACGCGTTTTACGACAGCGCCGGCAGGTCGACGAGCGGCGCCAACCGCTTTTCTGCAGCCGCTCACACAGCGCAGGCAGGAGCGCGGGATGCTACAAAGCTCATGGCCCGGCTGATGCCCCGGACGGCGTGACATGGCCCTGATCGTTCACAAATATGGCGGGACCTCAGTCGGCAGCGTCGAGCGCATTCACCGCGTCGCCGACCGGGTGGTGAATTTTCACAAAGAGGGGCACCGTCTGGTCGTCGTGCTGTCGGCGATGAGCGGCGAGACGGACCGCTTGGTCAAACTCGCACACGAAGTGACGCCCCACCCCGACGAACGTGAGATGGACATGTTGCTGTCCACCGGTGAGCGGGTCACGATTGCGCTGCTCGCGATGGAGCTGCGAGGCCGGGGCATCAACGCCCGCTCCTTCACGGGACGGCAAGTAGGTATCATCACTGACAATCGCCACACCAAAGCGCGAATTGCCCGGATTACCGCAGACCGTATCAAGCAGGCACTGAACGAAGGGATGATCCCGATCGTGGCCGGCTTTCAGGGCATCAACGAGCAGTCCGATGTGACGACGCTCGGCCGCGGGGGATCGGATTTGACGGCCGTCGCGCTCGCCGCCGCGTTGAAGGCCGACCGCTGCATCATCTATACCGATGTTGATGGCGTCTACACCGCTGATCCGAATATTGTACCGAATGCCAGGCGACTCAATAAAATCTCCTATGAGGAGATGTTGGAGCTCGCCAGCCTCGGCGCGAAAGTGCTACAAAGCCGCTCGGTGGAATTCGCCGCCCGGTTCAACGTGCCGGTCGAGGTCCAGTCGAGCTTTAAAGAAGGGCAGGGAACGCTCGTGGCGAAAGAAGACGCAGACATGGAGCGGGTCACGGTCTCTGGTGTGACGGGCGATCGCAATCAAGCGAAGCTCACGATCGTCGGTGTGCCGGACCGGCCCGGGATCGCGGCGCGGATCTTCAGTGCGATCGCCGAGGCCAACATCATCGTCGACATGATCATTCAGAACGTCGGCCAGGGATCGCTCACGGACATCTCGTTTACAGTGCCGCGAGCCGATCTGGGGAAAGCGGTCGAGTTGGTGCAGCGGATCGTCAAAGACATTGGTGCAAAATCCATGGCGGTGACCGATTCCATCGTTAAGGTCTCGCTCGTGGGAGTTGGGATGCGGACGCATTCCGGGGTCGCCGCGAAGATGTTTGAGGTCTTGTCCCGGGAAGGCATCAACATTCAAATGATCAGTACATCTGAGATCAAGATTTCCTGTGTGATCGATGAGAAGTACCTAGAGCTCGCGATCCGTGCGTTACACGCGGCATTTGGCCTTGATGAAGCGCCTTCACCCGTCTCCGGCTAAACGATGAGCCCACGGAAAGCCAACAGAGACACGAGCGGTGCCAGGACCCATATCCCGGCAGCCTTGTCGGCCCTGCCGGCAGCGATGCTGGGGTCGTTGGAAATCTACGACACGACGTTGCGTGACGGGGCACAGGCCGAAGACGTGAGCTTTTCAGCCGAAGACAAGGTGCGCGTGGCGCAAAAGCTCGATGAGCTCGGCGTCCACTACATCGAAGGCGGCTGGCCGGGTGCCAATCCAAAAGATATCGAATTTTTCCGGACGATCAAAACGACTCCGCTCCAACACGCCACCGTCGTGGCATTCGGCTCAACGCGGAAAGCCGGGAACAGCGTTCACAAGGATCCTAATCTCCAGGCGTTGCTGGAAGCGGGGACCGGGTTGATCACACTGTTCGGGAAAACGTGGACCCTGCACGTGACGGACGCGCTCGGCATTACGCTGCAACAGAACCTCGACATGATTGGAGAGTCGATCGCGTATTTGCGGTCGAAGCAGCGTCGCGTCTTCTATGACGCCGAGCATTTCTTCGACGGCTACAAGGCCAACCCCGACTATGCGTTGACGACCATTCGACGTGCCGTGGCGGAAGGCGCGGAGCGGGTGATTCTCTGCGATACGAACGGCGGGACGATGCCGTGGGAGATCAAGGAAATCTGCGCGGCGGTGAAACGGGAGTGTCAGGTTCCACTCGGCATCCACGCACACAATGATACCGAGATGGCGGTGGCCAACTCCCTCGTGGCGATTGAAGCCGGGATTCTTCAGGTGCAAGGGACGATCAATGGCATTGGCGAGCGGTGCGGTAATGCCAATCTCTGCTCGATCCTGCCGAATCTGGAATTAAAGATGAAGCGACGGGTGCTCGCGGACCACCGGTTGACGCGATTGCGGGAAGTGTCAAACTTCGTCACGGAGATCGCGAATCTGATGCCGAACAAGCACCAGCCCTATGTGGGCGACTCGGCGTTTGCGCACAAAGGCGGCGTGCACATTCATGCCGTGCAGAAAAATCCGGCGACCTATGAGCATGTGATCCCGGAATTGATTGGAAATCGACAGCGGATGCTCGTGTCCGACTACACCGGTCGTAGCGGCTTGCTCGGCAAAGTCGAGGAATACGGTATCAAGCTGTCCAAGCAGAATCCCAAGCTCAAGGAATTGTTGGAGACGCTCAAGGAACTGGAGAATCAAGGCTATCAGTACGAAGGAGCAGAGGGATCGCTCGAACTGCTGATCCGAAAAGCGGTCGGCCGGCACAAACCGTCGTTTGAACTGTTGGGCTTCCGCGTCATCGTTGAAAAGCGGCATGCCAATGAGGCGCCAATTTCTGAAGCGACCGTCATGATCAAGGTCGGCGAACTCATCGAACATACGGCGGGCGTGGGCGTCGGGCCGGTCAATGCGTTGGATCATGCGCTGCGAAAGGCGTTGGAGAAGTTTTACCCCCAGCTTGCGGAAGTGACGTTGCTCGACTACAAAGTTCGCGTCTTGACGGCGAACCGCGGCACTCAATCCAAAGTCCGCGTGCTGCTGGAATCCGGGGACCATAAGGAGAAGTGGGGCACCGTTGGTGTATCCGAGAACATCATGGAAGCGAGCTGGCAAGCCTTGGCCGACAGTATCGAGTACAAACTTCTCCCTACCGACGAACCCGCCGCTGAGTAAAAAATCCCTTGACACGCTAGATTGGCTCGCCTAAGTTATTGGAAAACTTAGGCCAGTAGCGCCGGGTTTTTGGTGTTCGGGCGAGGAGAGGCTTCAGCAGGGAGGAGGTATGAGAAAGGCCGATATCGCGAATGAAATTTTCGAGAAGGTCGGTGTCTCCAAGAAAGAAGCGGCGGACATCGTAGAGCTCATCCTCAATCTGTTGAAGTCGGTACTGCAAAAGGGCGAATCCGTGAAGATCGCCGGGTTCGGAAACTTTATGGTGCGCAGCAAGGGCGCCAGAAAAGGCCGCAATCCACGAACCGGGCAAGAGATCGGCATTACGCCTCGCCGTGTCGTCACCTTCCGACCTAGCCAAGTCTTCAAGAAGTTTGTCAATCAATAACGAGGGGAACATCCACCGAGCGGCCTTACGAGGATCGGTGATGGCGGCCAAGCCCTCGCTGGGCAGCAAGGTCTTCTATAAAATCGGAGAAGTCAGCGAGCTGATCGACTTGCCGGCATACGTGCTACGCTTTTGGGAGTCGGAGTTCCGCTTTCTCCGCCCTCGAAAAAGCCGGGGCAATCAGCGCTTGTATGTTCGGCGAGACATCGAGCAGCTGCTGGAGATCAAGCGGATGCTGTACGATGAGGGCTACACAATCGCCGGAGTCAATCGCTTCTGGGCGCGACGCAATCGGCATGCGGGCGGACGCAAGACACCCCGAGAGGTTGCGGAGCGTATGCGTGGAGAGCTCCACGCAATTCTCAAGATCATGGAGTCCTACGACCGGTAGCGGGCGGTGGGGCCGTCATAATCAGGATCGACGGGTCGGGGCGTAGCGCAGCCTGGTAGCGCACTCGCTTGGGGTGCGAGAGGTCGGCCGTTCAAATCGGCTCGCCCCGACCATTTTTCTTATTGCCGCAGCGGGACGTCCCGAAGGCGTAGGCCAGATGAGGGAGTGGATCAGCAAAGCTGCTTCGGCAGCTTTTTTTATTTCATGAGATGATCAACATTCTCGTGACGAACGATGACGGTGTGTCATCACGCGGACTTTCCGCATTGGCAGAGGCGATGAGCCGCCTCGGACATGTCACCGTGGTGGCGCCCGAGCGCGAGCGGGGCGCCGTCGGCCATGCCGTCACCTTGCACAAGCCCTTGCGCGTCAATCGCGTCGAGAAGGGCGTCTATGCCGTGAATGGAACGCCCTCCGATTGCGTCCTGCTCGGAGTGACGACGATCCTTCGTTTAAAGCCGGCGCTCATTGTGTCCGGCATCAATCGCGGTCTGAATTTGGGCGATGACGTGACCTACTCGGGCACGGTGGCGGCCGCGCTTGAAGGGACGTTACTCGGCATTCCTTCTCTCGCGATTTCTCAGGAAGGGGCCTACATCTTCAGATTCGCCACCGCTGCACATTTTGCCGTGCACGTGGCACGAGCGGTGCTTCGACATGGACTGCCAGAGGAGACGCTGTTGAACATCAATGTCCCGGATCGCAGCCGGTCGGCGGTCGCGGGAGTCAAGATGACCTCGTTGAGCCGGAGGCGTTTCGTCAATCCCGTGATCGAAAAGATCGATCCGCGGGGAAGGAAGTATTACTGGATTGCGGGAACTCGTGTCTCGTGGGAACGGCGTGGCGACTCCGACTACGAATCGATTCGGCGCGGCTACGTCTCAATTACCCCGCTTCACATGGATTTGACCAATTATCCGGCGCTGGAGACACTCCGGCAGTGGGAAGCGATTGGAAAAAATCGTAGGGTGGTCAAAGCCGCCCTAGCGCGGACGAAAAAGGCACAGGCAACGAGGAGCAGTTCGGTGGCCAACATGCGTGCGCAGTCCAAGTGATCGAGGAAGGATGGGCACCACACCGACGATGCAGCCGATGACCCTGTACAACACGATGACGGCCATGAAGGAACGCTTCGAGCCGCTGACGCCGGGACAGGTCCGCATGTATGTCTGCGGTGTCACCGTCTACGACTATTGTCATTTGGGCCACGCCCGCAGCGCGATGGTGTTCGATGTCCTGCGGCGGTACTTGGAGCATCGCGGCTACTCGGTGACGTTCGTCAAGAACTTTACCGACGTGGACGACAAAATCATCAATCGAGCCCGTGAGCAGAAGCTGCTGTGGGAGCAGATCACGAAGACCTATATCGATGCCTACCATGAGGACATGGGCCGCCTTGGTGTCCAGGGCGCGACCGTCGAGCCGAAGGCCACGGATCATATGGCCGACATCATTGCGCTTATCCGTCGGCTCGTTGAGAAAGGATTCGCGTACCCGGTCAATGGGGACGTGTACTTTGCGGTGGAGAAGTTTCCAGCCTATGGCCACTTATCAAAGCGGAAGCTCGATGAACTGCAGGCTGGTGCGCGCGTCGAGATCGACGAGCGGAAGCGCCATCCCATCGACTTCGCGTTGTGGAAGGCCGCCAAGCCGGATGAGCCGGCGTGGGACAGCCCGTGGGGACCGGGCCGGCCGGGTTGGCATATCGAATGTTCCGCTATGTCGATGAAACATTTGGGGGAAACGTTCGACATTCATGGTGGAGGCGAGGATTTGATTTTTCCTCACCATGAAAACGAAATTGCTCAGTCGACTGGTGCAACCGGTCGCCCCTTTGCCCGCTACTGGATTCATAACGGCTTCGTGCGGGTGAATCAGGAGAAGATGTCGAAGTCTTTGGGGAACTTTTTCACGATTCGGGAGATATTCGGCCAGAGCCGGTGGCCCGGGCCGGTGACGGCTGAGATGCTGCGGTATTTTCTGCTTGCGACTCACTATCGAAGTCCCATCGATTTTTCCGATCAAGCGTTGGAAGAAGCGAAGCGAACGCTCGACGGATTCTATGGCCTACTCCTGAGGCTTCGAGAGGGTGATGGGCCGACAGGTGGGACGAGTGGGTCCCTGCAAGAGCACCTTGCCGAACTGGACCGGGCCTTTCATACGGCGATGGACGATGACTTGAATACGCCGGCGGCACTCGCTGCCTTTCAGCGGTTCAGGGCAGATGTCAACAAATTGTTGGCCGAGGGATTATCGCGCGATGATCGCGGGCAGGTCGCTGACGTGCTCCAGCGTTACGGCGGCGTCATCGGTCTCTTTCGCGTTCGGCTCGAGGATTGGCGATTTAATCCGATTCAGATCGCTGTGTCGGACAGCATTGGCGTCGGGACTGACGCGCATCCCCGCGCATGGATCCCCGATGAGCAGGTGGCGGCCTTGATCGAGCAGCGCAGGCAGGCGCGGAACAGCAGAGACTTCAAGAAGGCCGACCGCATCCGAGCTGAACTGGCAGAAGCAGGCATCACAATCGAGGATCGGCCCGATGGGACCACCCGGTGGAAGCGGTAAGACTCCCGAAATGGTCTATGGATATCACGCCGTCCGCGAGGCACTCCGTTCGGGCCATCGCCCCCTCCTCAAAGTCCTTCTGTCACGACGAGACGCGCAAACAGCCGAGCTCGTAACCCTTGCGCGGAGTGCCGGTGTGCGGGTGCATTTCGAGCCTAAAGCCGCCCTGGACCGACTTGTCCCCTCTGGGAAACACCAAAGTGTGGTGGCCTTGGTTGGCGCTAGACAGTATGCAGACGTTGAAGACATGTTCGTCCGTGCGACTGAGCGGGGGGAACCGGCCTTAATCCTGATCCTTGACGGGGTGCAGGACCCATTTAATTTTGGCGCGATCGTGCGAACCGCCGAAGCGGCAGGCGCGCATGGCGTCTGCATCCCGGACCGTCGAGCGGTGGGACTGACACCTGCCGTGGCAAAGACCTCTGCCGGAGCGATCGAGCATCTTCCCGTCGCGGCGGTGACGAACATCTCAAGGCTGATCGAGGATCTGCAAACCCGTGGCCTGTGGGTCTACGGATTTGACGCGGGAGCGAGGAGGCCCTATCTTGATCTTGATTTCAAAGGTCCCATGGCTCTTGTGCTCGGTGGGGAGGGCAGCGGCATCCGGCGAGGCGTGCTCGAGAAATGTGATGAGCGGGCACGTATTCCGATGCACGGCCGGATCGCTTCGCTCAACGTGTCAGCGGCGGCGGCGGTTGTGCTCTTTGAAGCAGTGAGGCAGCGACAGCTCAGCGGATCTGAATGATCCCGTCCTGGATGGCAGCTTTGAGGAGTTGCGCCGTATTGGAGACCCGCACCTTCTTCATCATGGTGGCTCGGTGCGCCTCCACTGTCTTGACGCTTATTTTCAGCCGCTGTGCGATTTCTCGATTCTTGAGGCCGGACCAGATCAATTGCAGGATCTCTTGCTCCCGGTTCGTCAATGCTTCCGGTCGCTTACGTTTCGGCGCCGGGTCCTTTCTCTCCTTTGTCACGCGATCCATGCCTTGACCACGGGAACGATCAACTACTTAGACCATTATCTCAATCCGGTTCAGGTGTGTAAATTGAGAGAAATCCCTAGAGGGTGACTGTGACGGCGACGATCCTCATTGACGAACAGACAGCGGATCACAGGCACACTTGCAGCCCGGGCGGCGCCTAATGCCGTACCTGGTCGTGCTGCTCATCGGGCTCATTGTCGGTAGCTTCCTGAACGTCTGCATTTATCGACTTCCCCGCAAGCAGTCGGTTGCCTGGCCACCGTCGCATTGCCCGTCGTGCCTCGCACCCATACGGCCGGCTGATAACATCCCTCTCATTAGCTATCTTCGATTGAGGGGACGATGTCGATCGTGTCGCTCTCCTATTCCCGTTCGCTATCCGGTTGTTGAATTGATCAATGGGGCTGGCTACGGTCTGATTGCCTGGCACTTCGGGCTCACTGGCGAGGCCGTGGTGTACGCGCTCTTGTTTTCGGCGCTGCTCGTTGTGACCTACATCGATTTGGATCATCAGATTATTCCCGATGTCATTACGTTGCCCGGCATAGTCGTCGGCTTCCTGACCTCGGTCACCGTGCTACCGGTCGGGTTATGGAATTCGCTCGTGGGGTTTCTCCTCGGCGGTGGTCTGTTATGGCTATTGGCATGGGCGAGTCCGTACTTGTTTGGAAAAGAAGGGATGGGCGGGGGGGATATTAAGCTCCTGGCGATGATTGGCGCTTTTTTGGGATGGCAGCCCGTCGTACTGACGATGCTGATCGGCGCAGTAACGGGGGCGGGGGTCGGGATTTCCCTCATCCTCATGAATGTCATGCGACGGGACCAATATCTACCGTTCGGCCCCTTCCTCGCTTTCGGGGGTGCCATTTCCATGTTTTTTCATCATGAACTGTTCGACTGGTATCTCAACTTGATGTCCGGCCATTGAGTCTCACGCTTAGCCGGATTCCCTCCGATCCGTATCTTTTCGGATTGCTTTGTATCTTCTGGTGACTCCCAAGATCTGATCCTGCCCGCGAGCACTCCCGAGCAATTATCATTCTCTGTAATCACTTTGAGCGCTTTTCATCCTGCTTCATCTATCGCGTGAGCACGGCATGAGTCTTGATGGAGCGGGGAAAGTTGCCGGAGACGACCATGGGACAACGCGGCGTATCACTTGTTGAACTCCTCATCGCACTCGGGATCGCTGCTGCGCTGCTCGCCGGTGCCGAGTCGTTGGTTGGAGCCGCGATGCGGGAGAAGGCAAAGGCCGTGGAGGTGGAATTGGCTGCCGAGTTGCGATTTGCGCGGCATCTGGCCGTGCAGAAGCGGGAGCCGGTAGAGGTGGTGTTCGATCTAGCGTCGAGTAGCCTCAAAACGGAGCTAGTGAAAAGCAGGGTGTTGTTTCGCGAATATCAGTTCGCACGTCGCGGGGTCATCGTTGAATCCCTGTCGAGTGGCGAGAAGATCATCTTTTATCCGAGCGGGCGAGTGGCGACGCCGACGACGATTACGATCCGAAGGGATTCCGGTGAAGTCAGGCGTCTCACTGTGAGCATCACGGGCCGCGTCGCGGCCTCCTGAGCAAAAGAGTTTCGCTATGCCGAGCAAGAACGAGGCGGGAGGAAGTCTGATCGAGGTGATGACCGCCATGGTGATTCTGGCCTTTTCAATTCTCGGAGTGACAGCCATGTTTCAAGTAGCGGATGGCGGAGTACGGATGGGAGACCGAGGAACAAAGGCCCTGGCGCTCGCGCAGGCTCGGATCGAAGCCAAACGTACCTCTCCTTGGGCGAAGCTGTTAGCTGATGATCTCGATTTAGACGGAATACCCGATGTCTTCATGGGTGACGACGGTCTTCGTGGTGACGCTCATCCCGGCGATGGAACCTATACCGGCCAGATGGAGGCCAATGGGATTGTTGTCGAATGGACCGTCACCCCGATAGGCGCAGACCGTCTCCCCGCTGCCATCGCGGTCATGATCGAGTCACGCGCTCAATACGAAGCCGGTGGAGCGACAAAGCGTTTGTCACTCTCAACCTTTCGAGCAAATCCAGCCTATGTTGGCATCCATTGATGTAAGCGCAAACGCGACCCGAACTCGGTGTCGCCTCAACACCCAAGTCGGCGTCTGCCTCGCCGAAGTCTTGATCGCCATGGCGGCTGGCCTTGTCGTGCTTTCTGCAGCATTTCAGATTCTCACGGCACTGCACGGGAAGCTGTCGAATCAGCAACAGAGGGTCAATCTTCATCAGGACCACCGTCTGGGACTTGGAGTATTAGAGGACGAGTTGCGGATGGCGGGATCTGGCGCGCGGCCGCCCATGCCGGCCTTTATCAAAACCGAAGAGCGCGAGGTTGAATTCTATGCCAATCTTGACGGACTCACTACCGTGTTGACTGCACCGGCTTCATCGGTGGATCGAGAACTCACCGTGGCGAGCGGGCTGGACTGGAGAAAGGGCAAGCGGATTCTTATCTGCGAATCGGAACGATGTGCCGAAGCTGAACTTGCACGAGATGGCCGCAGCAACGCTTTGTCGATCACGGCGCCGCTCGGAGAAGCATTTGCCGCTGGAAGCGAAGTGGTGATGTCGAATCAGGTCGCCTACTACCTCAAAACAGGACGCGATGGGAAACAGACCTTGATGCGCCGTGTCGACGGAGGCACGAATTCGCTGATTGGCGAAGTGACGTACTTTAAGTTGGTCTACCTTGATCGCGACGGAGCCACCGTGGTCCTTCCAGGCGATGTCCGACGAATCGGGCTTGAACTCAATGTTGGCGAAGACCGAATTGCATTGAAAACGGAGGTCGGTATACGTGGATAATATCAGTCAATACGATAGAAACAGCGAACGCGGCATGGCATTGCTGGGTGTCCTGCTCATCACGCTGATCTTGTCGATCTTGGGTCTGGTGTCCGTGAACCTCGCGATGCAGGAAGTACAGATGGTCGCCGATCTGCGAGAAGAGACGGCGACACGATACCTCGCCGAGGCCGGACTCGAGCTTGTCACGCAGTGGTTCAACCAGCCAGACGTCAAGCAAGGTCAGCCAGGAGAACTTCTGGGCAAGCGATTCAACTTGGTGGACCGCGGTCCTTCATTTTTTGACATGGCCGGGCGCTCTCAATTTACGGGCACGAGCGCCGCACCCGACATTCTTTATGATGCCGCTCGTCCTGCTGATGACCGACTGTTGAATGATCCCGGAACAGGGTGGTTTGCGCCATTGTATCGTCTCGGGGAGATTCGTGCGCTCAAAGTGTTTTCGCCCCAGCGGGCCGATCTCTTGTGCACTGTGGAAGTCACTGCCGCCACGTCGAGGGCGACGAGAACCGTTTCATTGCAACTGTCGGCCGTTTCTCTGAGACCCATTCGATCCGGCGTCCAGATAGGCGTGGGAAGCACGACAGTGCCCTTCCCCGTCGTTCTTCATTGGGGAAGTGCGAAAGTAAACGGTGATCAGCTCCTTCCACCAGTGGCCGATGTTCCGACGAAAAGCCTATTGGCGCCGGTGAGCGACGTATCCTATGCGGACATGGGTAGACGAGAGGATCGGTGGTTCGAACTGCTCCTGGCCGGTGCTGGCAGCTTCGATGCCTTGTTTGCCCCTTCGTCAGCGATTCCATCTAATATACAAGAGCATCAGGAACCGATGCCCGGCCTACATTTGGATCGCTGGCCGTACGAAGATTTGAAGAAATATGCAAAGGCTTTTGGGACTTACTATGTGCGCGGAGGTGATGGATTACTGTATCGGGACGGAAGGGTTGCAGCTGGAACCGGAATTGATATTAACGACGTTATGCGGTCCGCTTCTGGAGAGGACAACCGCGGACTGGTTTTCGTTGATACCTTAGATCAAAAGCCGCCTCGTCCTGACAACCTTGGAACGGTGATTATTGATGTTGAGTATGCTGAGGGTGTATTCGTGATCAACGCTAACGTGCATCTAAAGTCATACAGAGTAGGTCAAAGCGTCTCGGCGTTAAGTCCACCCGACATGCCAGGGGGAGCTCGAATCGCTGTGATGCTCAACAATATTCACGTCAACGGCCTGCTCCACGTGGCCGGTAATCTGACCTACGAAGGCGACCTCCGACTCTTTGGAGCGCTGGTTGTACAAGGGGCTGTGAGCCCTATTACTGCAGGCGCTCGTCCCATTGAAGCCTGGTATAATTACGACTTTAGCAGAGGCTATTATCCTGGGCTTCCTGTCGTCTATCCAGCACCTGGGACATGGCAAGAAAGGTACTAGCCTCGACGAAAAATTGTCCCTTCCTTCACTCTGTTCATCAGCGCTTCTCATTGGCAGCTGACCGACATCGCACCTAATAGCAACGGCTTAGACGCCACCCCGCCTCTATTGGCTGCCGTCGGCATAGCCCGTGCTACACTTTTCAGCGCTATGGATTGCCCTGAGATGAGTTCTAAGGCCACACGAGAAGCTAATGCGGGCGTCACGCTTATCGAGCTGATGGTTGTCCTTGGGATCATTACAACAGCCGTTGTGCTCGCCATCCCTAATTACCTTCAGTGGAATCGGACCTATCAACTTCGGCAAATGACGACAAATCTTCAAAGTAGTCTCAGCCTTGCCAGAATGACGGCAATGAACCGGAACGCGACGGTTACGGCGTCCCTTGGAACCATTGCTTGCCCTCCGAATACCGTTTATTGCGGCCAATATGGAGTCAGCTTCAGTGCAACGTCGGGAGGTGTGACGACTTTCGGGGTACTGCCTCCCGTTATAATTCAAGGGAGTGGGGTAACAGCTACTCTTACGCCGGTAGTGGTGCCGGCGCAGATACAGTTTAACTCACTAGGCCTTCGATCGGGCGGGCCTGCCGGACCACAACAGATCACGATCACCAATGCTGACGCATTGACCTATTCAGTCGTCGTGACACCGGCCGGCAAAGTCCGGTGGTGCCCAGTTAGTGTTTGCAATTAAATTGCAATGAAAACTGAGTCGGGCTTTACAATTCTAGAAGGAATGTTGGCGGCCGTCATACTTGCGATTGGGTTGCTCGCTCTCGCAGGAATGCAAGGGGTGTCGCTAGGCCGCAATGTCGATGCGAATGAACTAACCATTGCGACGAATTTAGCCGCGGACATGATGGAACGTATACAGTTTAATCGACGAAACATATCGGCGTACAACAATATTGATACCGTTCTCGGCACGGCGCCACCTAGTTCGAGCACCATGGCGAGTGGTGACTACGCGCAGTGGCTGGCTCGCCTGCAAAACTCTCCCCTGCAGAAAGCGCAAGGAATCGTCAGGGTCGTACCAACGGGCCCAAGCGCCCCTCCACTCAATGAGAATCTCGTTACCGTACAGGTAACGTGGCAGGGAAAAGTGTCGGGCGGCAGCATTCTAGCGCGAAGCAAAAACGTCTCTCTTGTTGGAGTCATTGCACTGGAGTAGCAGCCGGTGGAAGAGACGCGAGAGATCATCGTTTGCAAAGAACACGGATTCACCCTGATAGAACTGCTTGTCGGTGCCATCATTGCCTTCCTCGTCGCGGCCGCTGCGTTTACGATGTTAACGACAAGCAGCAAAGCCACGCGAGTGAGTGATCAGACGGCCCAGACTCAGCAGAGCGCAAGGATAGCCATGGAACTGCTGTCACATGACATTAAGATGGCCGGCTTTGCCATGGCAGGGCCAGTTGGCAATTGCAATCAAGCAATTGTACCAGCGGACAACAATGTTGGCGGAGCAGATAACGGTCCTGATTCTATCTCTCTGGTGGTTCCGGCGCAGGTTGGCACGGTGAACACGACGACGTCAGTGTGGCCTATCCAATCAATCGACGTCAATTTGACGAGTGCTGTGAATGTCGGTGATCCGATATCGATAGGCGGAATGGCATCAACCACGGTATCAGTGGTATCGGGTACGACTCTGACGCTGCAAAACAGTTATCCGAAACCGATGACCTTTACGGCTGGTACGCCCGTGTACCTATTGCAATGCGTGACGTATCAGGTCATACGGCCGACCGATGTCAATGCATCGGTTTGCGGCGGTAATGCTCCCTGCTTGGTCCGTGGAATAAACGCCCCTCTTGTAGGAGGACGGATGGACTGTAACGGGCCGGGCGGGACGACCGCGTGCGTTGCTATTACAGATGGCGTTGAAGACGTGCAGTTATCATACGCATGCGACGGCTGTAATGCGGCGATGAATGCAGGAGTGGCGGATGGGATTATTGATGACCAAGGCGCCGTCGATAACCAATTCACGCTCGCAGATTTCGTGTCCGATAATTCCTGGATCGTCGCACCGATGACTGGAGATACGATTCGCTTGGTGCTCGTGAATATCGTCGCAAGAGAGACCCGACCGGACCAGGGCTTTGGGGAAGGCAACGCGACGATGACAACGAATTCACCTTCGCCGATTACCGTATCTGACCACAATCCCGCGCTGGATTCCGGATACTCGTTGGCGACATATCAGCAGTACCGCCGCAGGATCGTCACGAGGACAGTGGAAGTACGAAATATTGGATTGTGACCTAATAGTGAGATGCGCATGAGGCCCAAGACGAGTATCAGCAGCGGTTATTTAAATGAACATGGCGTAGCCATGATTACCGTGCTGTTAATCATGGTGATCATGACGGTAATCGGCATAGCGGGAATCACCGTCACCGCGCTTGAAAACCGAATCGCTGGCTTTCAGCGGACCGGTGAGGCGGCCGCCACAGCTGCTGAATCCTGTGTTGGGACCGCCGTCAATGTCATCATGCAGTCTATTCCTCTCAGCGCTCTCCCGGATGCGTTCAAGGCTAGTAACGGTGGCCCTGTCCCGGATGCAAATGCACCCACAGTAGCCCAAGAAATCTTCGGGCAATTGGATAACAATGCTGATTCGGTGACGGACGTGGTACCAAACCTTCAAATGGCCATCGGCGGTTACACAGTTAACGGTGACCTCGATCGATTGTATGCAAAGGTTCGGACCGGCAGCGCGATTGAATTTGCCTCCGGCTATGACGGCAGTCCAGGAGGTGGCGGAGTCGACATCATTTACCGCATCGACTGCATGGCCACAAACGCGGCGACGAGCACCAATAGCCGAATCACGGCAATATATGCATGTGCCGTACAAGGCGACTCCTGCCAGCGAAAGATTTAGGAGGAGTGATGAGAGCTAACAGAAGAACCCACTGGATCAGAATCCTGGCCCTGTTCGTAACTCTATGGGTTGGATTCATTTCGAGTTCGGTACATGGGCAAATTATGAATCAGCTGGGGGTTGGAAGTCTGATAAGAGGGGAAGTCAATCAAGTCGGACAGCACTATATTGTGATCGACGGCAAGAAATACGAATTGGCACAGTCAGTAGTGATTGAGGACTCGCTTCATAATGGACGGGATCTTAAGGACGTAGAAGTGGGAGGCCCCATCGCCTACCACCTGTCGCAAGGGCGAATCGATCAACTCGTGATCATTCTTCCGCGCTAAAGATGTTGGACGACAATCGAAGCTCCGAAAAGCGAAGACGAGAATGACAGGGAGGGACATCATGAAATGCCCACTCTCGACGCGCACCGCAGTGATAGTGCTTCTCGCATTATTGATGTCCACGAACGTATTCGCCGCGGTCACCGCACCGAGCAACAGCGACTACACCGCCTTGCCGCCCTTTCTGCCTTCGGTCGTGCCGCCGAACATTCTATTGTTGGTCGACAATTCAGGCAGCATGGACGACTCGGCATACCATCAAAGCACGTCAGAGATTCCGGCTCAACCAACGGGAAGCGATATATACGATCCGATGAGAGCTTATGGTGGCTATTTCGATAATACAATGTGCTACACGTATGGAAGCAGCCGCTTCACGCCTGGTATCACTCGACCTGCCCCGGGTTCAGGAAGCACATGCGGCGGGAATAACCAATGGGACGGAAATTTCCTCAACTATGTCACGATGACACGCATCGAGATTGTGAAATGGGTGATGATGGGGGGGAAATGTTCGCCGCGGGCTGTGACCACCGCCAGCTGTTATCCGGGCGGGAAAATGAATCTCGAGAACAGCAGCAGAGACCAAGTCGGAATCATGATTTCGGCCACTGGCCTCGTGCCGTCCTCTGTCGCATCAGGAACAAAATGCTTTTTCCGAAGCAATGCGAACCTACGCGTGCAGAGTCTAAGTGGAGGGAGTTGCCCTGTCAACAGCAGCAGCGGCACGGCTTATTCACTGACCGTCGATATCTCTTCGGAGCCTAGTGGAATTATTCAAGCCATCGGCAATAAGGCTCGTTTTGGTTTGATGGAATTTAAGTCAGGCAGTGGCTCAACCTCCGATGGTGGGAAAATTCAAACGTACGTCGGCGATAATACGGTTTCTATGATCACGGGGATTGAGAATACCAGTGCCAACACATGGACTCCGTTAGCCGAATCCCTGTATGAGGCCACTCGATACTTCGCTCAAATCCCGCCGGCATTCCCGGGATCGGATTATGCCGTCAATACAAATAATGATCCATACTATTTTAAAGCGCCATGGGCCAGTAACCCGGGGACATATGTACCGTGTTGCAAGAGCTTTGTCATTGTCTTCACCGATGGCCAGCCCACGATGGATACCAATATCCCAGCGGGTCTGATGGACTATGCCCATACCGTTGGGAATCACGGGACAAGTTTGCACTGCAATGTGCCGGCAGGTTGTACGAGTGATATCGCCGCCGGCAACGGTCCACCGCCCAAGCACGCAGAGAATTACCCCAGCCCCTCAATCACTGATCACGACAATACAATTAATGAGCATCATGACAACTGCTCCAAATACTATGGAGGCGATCAGTCGGACCCGTGCCAATACAGCGGGGGACACTATTTAGATGACGTTGCCTACTATGCCCATACGACCAACTTGCGCCCGCAGTCGGGAAATTTGCCGGTGCTCGGCGTCCCGGGCACTCCCATCCCTGGTGATAGCCCAACGAACTTTCACAACTTGACGGTCTATACCTTCTTTGCGTTCGGCACCGGCTCGAACATTTTGAAGGATACGGCCAAGCTTGGTGGATTTGACGACATCAATGGGAACAATATCCCAGACCTTCAACAGGAATGGGATAAGGTTAACAACTACACGGGCGCCAAAGGCCCTGACGGCCTCCCAGATACGTATTTTGAATCGTCGAATGCCGATGACTTGAAGGATAAGTTGCTCGCGACGATCAACAGTATTCTGCAGAGGAGTGCGTCAGGTACCGCTGCATCTGTCTTGTCCAGTTCATCGACGGGTGAAGGAGCGATCTATCAGGCGTCGTTCTTCCCACAAGTGACGGAAGGATTAAATACAATCCTCTGGACCGGTTATACGCAAGGTCTCTGGGTGGACAAGTTTGGCAACATCCGTGAGGATACGATCAGGGATCAAAAGCTTGTCTACAAAGACGATTACATTCTCACATGGTTTCTGGACCCTGTTACTCAAAACGTGAAAGTTCATCGATATCAGGATTTGGATGAGGATGGAAAGGCTGATCCAATCCTAGACACGAACGGCGATGGAAAGCCGGACACACCACAACCGGTTTCTCCTGATATCGATCTGACAGCGCTGGCTCCGATCTGGGAGGCGGGGACACAGCTTGCGATCAAAGATGCGGTCAATCGACACATCTGGACTTGGGTCGACCGCAACAACGACGGCATCGTCGGAAACAATGAGTTCATTTCCTTCGACGACTCCAACGCGACACTCCTAAAGCCATACCTGGCCGCGTCAGCGTCTCCGTTCGATGAGCATAGCTTGATCAAATGGGTGAGGGGAGACGATGTCACCGATAGCAGCGGCAATCTCCTCCTTCGTGATCGGTCGTTGACGGTCGGGGGTTACGGGAAAAAAATCTGGAAGCTCGGCGATATCATTAATTCAAGTCCCACGGTGTCGGCCGCCCCTCGAGAACGATATGATCTTATCTATGGCGATCCGACATATCAGGAATTCTATAAGAAGTATGCAAACCGACGGCAGGTGATTTTTGCCGGGGCCAATGATGGCATGCTCCATGCCTTTAATGGCGGGTTTTACACAGCAGGGGACGATCCGAGCACGACGACAAAGGTCGAACATGGCTATTTCTCAGTCCAGCGAGCGACGAATCCCGTCTCCTATACGGGACCGCTCGGGGATGAAATGTTTGCGTTCATCCCGATGGAATTACTGCCGCATCTCCGCTGGCTGGCGAGTGAGAACTACAGCCATGTTTATTATGTCGACCTCAAGCCGCGGATTACCGATGTTCGGATCTTCTGTGATTCAGGCGGGACTGTTGAATCCCTTGGCACGCCGTGTGTGCAAGGTCAGGCCGGCGTAGATCACCCGAATGGTTGGGGAACGATCCTGATTATCGGATTCCGTTTCGGGGGAAGCTGCGGCGCCGCCAATTGCCAAAGCGCCAATAATGCCGTGAGGACGATGACGGTGACGTCCGACTTCAGTGATCCGCCAAATGGGAATATGACAGACCCAGGTGACACGCGGAATTTCTATAGTGCCTACGTGGTGCTCGATATTACAGATCCGGAAGTCTTCATGACCACCGGACCGAAGTTGCTATGGAGCTTCACGGATCCTAGCCTTGGCTTTACCACAAGCTATCCGACTGTCGCTCGTGTAAAGCCGCCATGTACGACATCGACGTGCAAGAATTGGCAGGCCGCGGGTGCGAAGTGGTACATCCTCTTTGGATCCGGGCCGACCAACTACAAGGTCGATACGATTAAGCAAGGGTCGAGAGTGTTCGTGTTTGATCTGACAACGACGCCGTCGAAGACTGTCTTCGACGTCTCGACGCAATTTAGCCCGTATCCCGCGGTCGAATCCTTTATTGGCGACGTGGTCACCGTCGATAAAGATATCGACTATCTTGTTGATGTGATGTACGGCGGCAGTCTTATAAAAGACAGTACTTCTCCGTGGAAAGGAGAGATGTACCGCCTCACGACGCCATGTCCCGGGATGTCCTGCAGCACGAATACGTGGGGCGTTTCGGGGACCGGTAACAGGACGCCGACAAAGATTATCAGCACGTTTGGCGGCAATCCTGTCGGTCCCGTGACTGCCGCGCCCAGCATTACGATGGATGACGCGAACAATTTGTGGGTGTTTTTTGGGACCGGTCGGTTTTATGACTCGTCCGACAAGTCATTGGCCGAACAACAGTACTTCTTCGGGATCAAGGATTCGGTTTTCTCTATGGCGCCATGCCCGCAAAGTGGTGCGACAAGTTGTATCGACAATAATTTGGTCGACGTGTCGAACGCCCAAGTCTTTACCGACAACACGCTCCTGGGCATAACAGCGGGCGGGCTATCGCCGAGCACACTGATCGGTAATAGTTCGAGTTCGCTCCAGGGTTTGATCGCGAGCACGTATCGAGGATGGGTGACAAAGCTCATGCGCCCATCGTCACCGCCATTGGAACGCGTCTTGGTTAAGCCCACAGTGATAGGCGGTATCGTCTTCTTCCCGTCGTTTGTACCGGACACGACGATTTGCTCATCGAATGGGTCGTCGTACCTGTACGCGCTGTTCTATCAGACCGGGACAGCATGGAATCAAAATGTCATCGGTCTGGGCGGCGCTGGTGGAAATCAGGTCAACTCGTCGATGTACCTAGGAGCAGGTCAAACCGGTCAGCTCTCCGTCCATATCGGAGCCGAGGGCAGTGGGAGCATGGGGAGTACCTCTTCTCCGAGTGGTTGCGCTGGACGAGTGACGATTGTGGGTCAGTCGACACTCAATGCGACAACTGTGAGCTGCGTCAAAACTCAGCCTGTCTGGAGCCGCTATCTATCGTGGAACAACCAGCGGCTTTGAGGTTGCACCGCTAACATGGGAAGGTGTAGGGCTATCCTAAGTAGGAACGGCCCTACACCTTTCTTTTCTTCTAGCTCCGCGCTGGCATGTCTACTTGCCTTTGCTGGTATCGTTCTCTTGTTCGAAGGATGTACCGCTGACTCTGTTCAGCCGGGAGAAGGATCTTCAACTCCGGCGACTTCATCATTGGCGGTGAACCACCCCCCCGTGATTGTGAGTGTCCGCATTCAGCCAGACCCCATCGTTTTGAATAGGCCTGTCTCAGCCGTTACTCAAGGCCATGATGCCGACAGCGATCTCATCACGTTTCGACATCGGTGGAAAGTAAACGGACAGATCGTTGAAGGTGCAACGCATGACATATTTGAGTGGCATGGGCTGAAGCGAGGGGATCACGTCTCAGTTGACGTCACGCCGTATGACGGGCATACAGCGGGAGTGGTAGCCCATACCGACGCGATTGTCGGGAATACTCCTCCCGACATCAAAGAATTGGTCTTAGGGCCTGAAGAGCCGAAACGTGGTGACATTGTTCGTGCCACGATCAGTGCGTTCGATCCCGATGGCGATCCAATCCATTACCGCTATCGTTGGTTCCGAAACGAGAGCAAGGTTGCGGACGGAGAAGAAGATGCCTTAGCTACTGCCGAGTTTTCCCGGGGTGACGTCATATTTGTAGAAGTGACACCTTTTGATGAGACCACGAAGGGCAAAGCAAGGGTTTCCGGCCCCGTCGTTATTGTCAACAGTCATCCCGTCATCAACTCGGTGCCTCCCGATAAGATCGAACGAGGGCAATTCATCTACCAAGTCTTAGCCGAAGACCGCGATGGCGACCCGCTTACCTATGCACTCGAAGCTGCGCCGGAGGGCATGCGGATCGACCGCAAAAGTGGTCGAATCGAGTGGCCGCTCTCCGGAAAAACAGTCGGGTCGTTTCGCGTTCGGGTAACCGCCACTGACCCATACGACTCGCACGCGTATCAAGAGTTCGATTTGACGTTTGCTTCCGCCCCAACCGCCTCTCGACTGCACTTCTCGAAAGCTCCGAGCGTGCACACCCGCCTTGTCACTCAAAATCGTGCTCTGTTAGAATGACGTTCAGAAGGAGGACAGCACTCGTCAGGCGTGCGTAAGCTCAAGCTTCGAGAGGGCACGAATACCGCTAGTCTCTTCGGTCGACATGACCTTCATCTCAAGTTGATTGAGGATGAGCTTGGCGTGCGGATCTCCGCGCGTGGGGACGAAGTCGCATTGGATGGACCATCCGAAGCGGTTCGCAGCGCTGAGGGCGTCCTTCACGAGTTGGCGGCGCTCACTTCTCAGGGCTATGATCTACGCGCCGAAGACGTGACGCTGGCTCTGAAGGCTTCCCGTCACAGCGACGCCGCCCCTCTCAAAGATCTCCTTCAAACAAGCGTCCCGGTTTCAACGAAGAAGCGCTTGGTCGCGCCGAAGTCGGCTGCCCAAAAGGCCTACATCGAAGCGATCGAAAAATACGATGTGGTCATTGGCATTGGGCCGGCCGGAACGGGTAAGACCTACTTGGCGATGGCCATGGCGGTCGCGGCTTTAATGCGGAGGCAGGTCAGCCGAATCATTCTTGCGCGGCCCGCGGTAGAGGCCGGAGAAAAGCTGGGCTTTTTACCCGGAGACATGTACGCGAAAGTCAACCCGTATCTTCGGCCGCTCTACGATGCGCTTTACGATATGATGGATCTCGAACGCGCGAACCGACTGGTCGAGCGGGGTGAGATTGAGATCGCCCCCCTGGCTTTCATGCGGGGCCGCACGTTGAATGATTCGTTTGTTATTCTTGATGAGGCACAAAACGCGACCGCCGAGCAGATGAAGATGTTCCTGACGCGGTTGGGATTCAATTCGAAGGCGGTCGTGACCGGCGATATTACACAGGTGGACCTTCCGGCCGAGCGTATTTCTGGGCTTGTGCAGATCAAAGAGATTCTGAAAGACATCCCTGGGATCGAGTTCGTCTACTTTAGCGACAAAGACGTGGTCCGACATCGGCTCGTACAGGAGATTATCAAGGCGTACGACCGCCACGGTCAGAGGCAGCCGGCCCGGTCAGATGAACATCCTGATCCCTCTCATTCAGCCCGTCCCGCACGATCTTCCACTCGCCGTTCGTCGCGCGAAGGCCTCGACGGTCAGCCCCACTGATGCCCGTGCTGGTGAGGAGTCGGCTCCGCGCGACGCACGTACGCGTGTCGGCAGTTGAGCGCGTGCTCGAGCACATCTTGTCACGCCTCGGCTGTCACAATGATCTCCTCAGCGTCGAGTTCATTGGCGATGGAAGAATGCAACGGTTGAACCACCGCTATCGCCAGGTGGACCGCACGACGGACATCTTGGCGTTTGCAACACGGGAGGCTGGAGGTCCCTCCTCTCCGTTGCTCGGTGATCTCGTCATTTCGGTTCCACAGGCCGCCAGACAAGCGTGCCACCATCGTCACAGCGTCAGTCAAGAAATAGTGATATTGCTCGTTCACGGCGTGTTGCACCTTCTCGGCTATGACCATGAGCGCGAAGAGGCCGAGGCCCGTCTGATGCGCCGAAAGGAACAGCAGCTTCTACGCGAAGTTGCGCCCGCGCCTCGACTGGTCGCGCCGGATCGACGATCCCGTCAACGATCGCATGGCTCGAGAAGGGAGTAAGAATGGGGTGGTTTGACCGCTTAACAAGCGGGTTGACGAAGACCCGCAACGCCGTTCGTCAGTCGGTGGACCGCCTGATCGGTCGTGGTCTCGATCCCGAGGTGTTGGACGAACTGGAAGCTGCGCTGATCTCGGCGGACCTTGGTGTGAGCACGGTCCAGCGGCTCATCGATCGCCTCAAGGAAGCGCATGGAGCAGGGAATCGGTCGCAAATCGCTCTGGAGATCGTCAAGGGCACTCTCCTGGAGACACTCCGTTTTGCTGAGGAGCGACCGGTTGAACAGCTCATCAAGGACGGTCCGCGGCCGTTTGTCATTCTGGCCGTCGGCGTCAACGGTGTCGGGAAGACCACCACGTTGGCGAAACTTGCCCAACGGCTGAAGCAGGATGGCTTCAAGTCCCTCCTTGTTGCCGCTGACACATTTCGCGCTGCAGCCATCGAACAACTGCAAACCTGGGGGGAAAGAATTGGAGTCGACGTCATCACGCATCGGCAGGGCGCCGACCCTGCCGCCGTCGTTTTTGATGGTCTCGCCGCCGCCAGGGCCCGGCACGTGGATGTCGTGCTCATCGATACCGCCGGTCGGCTTCACACCAAAACAAATCTGATGGAGGAACTGCGGAAAGTCAAACGGGTGCTTGCACGCGAGTTGCCAGGTGCGCCCCATGAAGTTCTGCTCACGCTGGACGCGACGGTGGGGCAGAACGCCTTGTCGCAAGCCCGCCAGTTTCATGAGGCGGTGGGGGTCACCGGTATCGCGTTGACAAAACTGGACGGGACGGCACGAGGCGGGATTGTGGTTGCGATCAGTGAGGAGCTGAAGCTTCCAGTCCGTCTGATCGGGGTGGGAGAGAGTGCCGAGGATCTTCAGGATTTCCATGCACAGGAATTTGTCGATGCGCTATTTGCGAAAGATACCGCGGCTTCGTGAGCCGGGCCCGTCTTCAGTCATGGCGCGGCTCCTCTCGGTCTTCGTCTTTGTCCTCGCCTCAACGGCCTCTAGCGCGCAAGCCGATGAAGATCAGATGCTGCCGGATGCGGTCGCTCAGATTGATTCTCACCACCTCACCGTCGATGTCACACCGACGCACCATCAACTCCGAGTCCTTGACCGTCTCGTTGTGAGGATTCACCGGAGCGGCCGAGCGCGGCTGGCGTTCCTTCTGCACAAAGCGTTGATGCCGAAACGTGTGAATCTTGACCATGACGGTATCGAAACGGATGTGCGTTTGACTTACGGGCCGGAAGGGACGAAAGAAGCAGAACAAGGCGCCCGACTCATCATTGTCGAATGGGCTGGGACTCTGTCTCAGAATGACTCCGTAGTCTTGGTGTGGGAGTACGGTGGCCTCATTGACGATCCACCACGCGAGCCGCGGCATCTTCGGTTCGTGACGCCAAGTGAGACGGCCGGTCACATCGGCCCGGAAGGCGTGTATTTGAGTGGCGAAACGCATTGGTATCCAGATCTGGCGGATTCGCTGCCCGTCTTTGATATTGAGGTCAGCCTTCCGCAGGGCTGGCAGGCCGTGACACACGGCAGGCGGGTCGGAGAATCGATGTCCAACGGAAAATGGAGCAGTACATGGACGGTGACGGCCAAGACCGAAGCCTTGACACTCGTCGCGAATCGGTTCGTGAGGTCGACGCGCCCCTGGCGGGATATTGACGTGGAGACGTATTTATTCGAGGAGGATCAGGCGCTCGCGCCCGAGTATCTTGATGCGTCGACCCGTTATCTTGAAACCTATACGGAAAGGCTCGGTCCCTATCCGTACCCGAAGTTTGCCGTGGTCGAGAATTTTTTTGCGAGCGGCCTCGGCATGCCGTCGTTGACGCTGCTCGGGAGCGGCGTGATCAAGCGGCACTATGTTCAGCCTTATGCCTTGGGCCATGAGATCGTCCACAGCTGGATAGGGAATTGGGTGTTCAATCAGCCCGAGTCCGGCAATTGGGTCGAAGGCCTTACCACCTATCTGGCCAACTACTACTATGATGAGCTGACCGGAACGCCGGCCAAAACCCGAGAGCAACGGCGCCTGATGATCGCCGGCTACGCCGTCTATGTGCCTCCGGATCGCGACTATGCGATCGGTGAATTTACGCGGAAGACCGATCAGAAGGACAATGCCATTGGGTATCAAAAAGCAGCGATGGTCTTTCATATGCTCCGCCGGGAAATCGGCGAGGACGCCTTTTGGAGCGGGCTTCGTACCCTCGTTCAGCGATACGCGCAACACTATGCCGCTTGGGCGGACATCGCCGAAATATTCTCAGCGTCAGCCGGTCGGGATCTGGGTTGGTTCTTTGCACAATGGGTGGATCAGCCGGGAGCACCGGAGATTACATCTTTCTCCGCTGCCGCGATCCCCGCTGACCGCGAGTCGAGCTACCGAGTGACGGTGAAAGTTGAGCAAAGCCGCCCGGCGTATCGGCTCCTCATACCCCTCCATCTCGAATTGGACGACGGAACGAGGGTGGTCAGAAGCGTGTCGGTCAACTCGAGGACGCAGACGCTCGAAGTGCTTGTCCCTCGCCGGCCCCGCACAGTGGCGTTCGATCCGGACCTAGAGGTGTTCCGCCGGATTCCTCGGCACGCGCTTCCACCGATGCTCAATCTGTTTGTGACAGACGACCACCGTTCGGTGCTCGTGGCTGGCTCCGCAGATCAAAAGGGACCATACAGTGAAGTGGTCGGACGGTTGAGGACGCAGGCGGGCGGGATCGATGTCGTCACGGCTGCAGATCGGTTACCCCCTCGAGGATCGGTGCTGATTCTCGGTGGGACATCGGTCGGCGGAACTGCGGAGACCGCGTGGGCGGCATGCGGAGACCGCGTGAAGAGGCACGCGGACGGGATTGTCATAGGGGAGCGTGATTTCCGAGGAGCACAACTGGCCTTTCTCATCTCGTGCCGGAGGGCAGGGGATCGAAACGCGGTCGTCACCTTCTTCGATGGCACGCCCGCCGGTGTTGGGAAGGTCGCACGCCTCTTGTTTTTTTATGGATGGGCAAGCTATGTGATATTCGATGAAGGAAAAGTCATTGCGCGAGGTGATTTTATCGAGGAGGATCCTTTGACGGTTCATCTTCCATGAGTGCCAAGACGCTCTTGCTTGCCGTTGTTGCCGCAGTGATAGCGATTCCAGCGCTGCTCTTGGATGCTGGAGAATTCGCCCAGCCAGCGAAATCAGCCGACCGCCGAGAACGCCACTTGGCCAACATCCGACAGTTGACCTTTGGCCGACAGAACGCCGAGGCCTATTTCTCCTTTGACGGCACCAAGTTGATTTTCCAATCGACGAACAATTGGACGGCCGGCAGTTTTGCCGAAAGCCAGCACAAGAGTGCAGCGGGCTTCGACTGCTACCAGATGTATGTTCTCGACTTGGAAAGCCAGGTCATTCGTTTGGTGAGCCCAGGCGTCGGTGCGACGACGTGCGGATATTTCTTCCCGGGTGATCGACGAGTCCTCTTCTCCTCGACGCATCTAAAGGCCCCGAGCTGCCCCCCCAAGGCCAAACGGGAAGGACGCTACCGCTGGGCGCTCGATGACTACGATATTTTCTCGGTTCGACTCGACGGTCAGGAGATGCATCGGCTGACCGCGACGTCGGGCTATGATGCCGAGGCGACGATCTCGCCGGACGGCAAGACCATTGTCTTTACGTCGATGAGAGATGGCGATCTCGACGTCTATGCGATGAATCTCGATGGCACCCACGTTCGAAGACTGACCGAGGAACTCGGATACGACGGAGGAGCTTTCTTCTCGCCCGATAGCCGGCGCATCGTGTATCGCGCGTCCCATCCGAGAGCACCCGAGGAGGTCGAAGCGTATCGCGCACTGCTCGCGCAGCAACTCGTCGAGCCGAGTCACCTGGAAATTTTTGTGATGAATGCGGACGGCAGCGCCAAGCGCCAGGTGACCCGCAATGGCCGGTCGAACTTTGCCCCGTTCTTTCACCCTGATGGGCGGCGAATCATCTACTCCTCCAATGAGCACGATCCGGAATCGAACGGCCCGCCGTCCTTTCATCTCTTCTTGATCAGCGACGACGGCAGCGGTCTGGAACGTATTACGTTTGACGGCACCTTCAACAGCTTCCCCATGTTCTCCCCCGACGGCAAGAAATTGGTGTGGATCTCGGACCGCAACGCGTCGGCGCGCGGTGAGTTCAACGTCTTTCTCGCCGACTGGGTTCCGTGACGCTCTTGAATCCGCGATCACGGCGTGTGCTCGCCAGCCTCTTGTCCGTGCTCATTCTCTCGCTCATCTTCTGGGCGCTCTTCCAAATAGACCTGCCGCTGGCGCGATTCATGAGGTCAGTTCATCTCCCGATGTTGGAACGGATCGGCGACGTGGGCACGAGTCTGGGGAGCGGACTCGTCCTCGTCGTGATCAGCGTGGTCATCGCCGCCGGAGGATTGCTTCGACGACATCTCGAACTCCGTCTCACGGGCATACAAACACTCATCGCGCACGGTGTGGCGGCATTGATCACGCAGGGTTTGAAGCATACGGTGGGACGGCCGCGTCCACGTCTGCTTCACGGTACTGAAGGATTCCCGTGGGGGCCGTCCTTCGACGCCGGGCTTGATTCGTTTCCGTCCGGGCACACGACGGCGTCGTTTGCCGTCGCAACCGTGATCGCACAACGCTTTCCGCGCACAGCGTGGCTGGTGTATGCACTCGCCGGCTTCGTCGCGGTCAGCCGCGTTGTGCGAGGATCACATTTCCCGACGGACATCGCAGCCGGCCTCTGTCTCGGCATGCTGATCGGCGCCATCGTCGTCCATCCCCTTCGGTTCTGGAGGCAATCCGCGATGGAGGCGACAGTCGCGATGCTTCCACCACTGCTGGGGCTGTTGACCGTTCTTTGGCTGGCCTCGCACAGTAGGGGCACCGTCGAGCACCATATCGTTGCGGTGCTCGTCGGCGCGGTGGCAATGGTCGCCGGATTCTCCGCTCGTGTGTATTATCGCGTGCAGGGCCAGTGTGCACCGTCATATGCCGCCGCATTGATTGTTCTCGCTTTGGCGATCACGACGCGGTCCTTCCTGATCATGGGCCTCGTCGTATTGGTGTGTCTCGTGTATACGCTCCATGGAAAGGAGATGCGGATGGAGTCATCCTCCGCTGCCACGCTTCGCCTAAACGTCTTTCATCCGTATCAATGGCGGTCGCGAATGTCGACCCTCGATCTGCTTCTCCATGAAGTGCCAGTGGCCATCGGTCTCGTCCTGGCGATGTTGGCGATTCAGCAGATCAGCGGCATGCTGCCGATTCTTTAGACCAGAGAAGTGAGCCTTGTCGGCTACAGCCCGTGAGGATTCGGCGGAAGAGGTGATTGAGGCTGCGGAACGTTCACGATCGGCTGGTTCGCCAGTAGCGTATAGCCGTATCGGTCGAGCAGGGGGGAAAATCCGTCGGCTTCGGCCGGCAGGCGCGCCTTGAGCCGTGAAGGGAGGAGGATCATCGTTCGTCCGCCGGCGGTGAGGTGCGATTTCATTTGACCTTCTTCCCCGGGCTTGATCATCACGGCTCGGCGTTTGGCGTAAAAGAGGACCGACGGTTTGGGGGGGCCGTAGACGATCAATTCTTCTTCCGGCTTGAGGTTCAGCCCGGCGATGTAACTTAACTGGTGAGGCGGATCGATAAAGTAGCGGCTAAACCGCGGAAGGGTCACTTCGACCGCGATCAGCACGACGAGGACGAACGTCACCGCGGATGTCCAGATCGCGCCAGCCCGCCGATCATCCGAAAATCCGAAGTAGCCCACCAGCCCCATCCCGACCAGCAGAATCAAGCCGGCGGCAAACGGTCCATTGCCCGGGTCCGCCTGCGCCGCCGCCGGAAACTCCTTCGCGATTTGGGTCAGGAACGTCGAGTACAAGCTCGATGCGGAGACCAGCGCAAAGCCGAGGAGATACCCAACGAGCATCGTGAGGCGTAGAGCCCATTTGAGCCCGCTGGTCGCCGGCACCCCGAGCATGCGAACCCAGTAGATGCCGATCAGCAACGTCGCAGGCGGAAACAGGGGGCCAATGTAATGGGGCAATCGTGTGGCCGACACTGTGAAAAACACAAACACACCCATCACCCATAGCGCCGCAAACAGTTCAAGCTCTGCTTGTCGTCGCGCATCGTCCGCTTCCCTTGTCCATTTCACCGTGCGCCATCGGCGGATGGCCTCATAGAGGGCGGCCGGAAGAAAGCCGCTCCAGGGAAAGAGACCGATCAACAGGACCGGAATGTAGAACAACAGGGTGCCGTCATGGCCGCCGATGACGTTCAGAAAGCGGCCGACCGTATCGGCTTGCGCCGATGCCGTGTACCGCGAGCCATGAATGGCCAGCATCGCGGCGTACCACGGGACGGCAATGGCGAGAAACAGCACAAGGCCCGCGACTGGAAATCCCCGCCTCCAGAATTCGGGCCACCGTCTTGTGAGAAAGAGGTAGGGGCCGACGGCCAATAACGGGACGATGATACCCACAGGACCTTTGGTCAACGTTGCCAATCCCATTCCAACATAGAACAGCCAGATGTAGTGACGCTGACGGCCCGTCCCGTGAAGCCCGAGCCAAAAACCGTACAGAGCCAGAGTGGTCCAGAAGATCAAGACGCTGTCGGTCAACGCCATACGGCCGATGGCGAGCATTTCTATGTTCAGCAGCAGCATGAGGCCGGCGAGCATGGCGACGAGCGGTCCCTTTACTGTGTAAGCAAAGCGGTATTGAAGAACGATCAGACCCACCGCAAAAAGCGCGGATGGGAACCGCGCAGAAAATTCACTCACGCCGAGGAGGAGATAAGCGGCGGAGGTCAGCCAGTAGATGAGAATGGGTTTGGCGAAGCGCGGCTCTCCGTTCAGCGTCGGGTAGAGCCAGTTGCCGCTCTCGACCATCTCGCGTGCGGCCTCGGCATTACTTCCCTCATCCCGATCCGTTAAGCCGAGTTCCCCGAGATCGAGAAAGAACAGGAAGGCGGCGAAGGCGAGCAAGGCCAGCAACGGAAGGCGTGTCTTCAATGCTGACCTGTTGCGGTTCCCGGAGAGGGAGACTTCAATGCGGTCGGCGGCACCGTCTTGCGGATCAACATCAAATTTCGCACGTACACCAACGTGCCGATGCTCTGCCCGGCAATGAACACCGGATCCTTGCGGTACAGCGCATACGCGAGGGTGATGAGGCCGCCAATCAAGCTCAGATACCAAAAGCCGATTGGGACGCGGCTTTCAGCACTGCGCTCTGACGCGAGCCACTGCACGAGCCAGCGGAGGAAGAAAATGCCCTGACCGAGAAAGCCGATCAGGATCCAAATCGTCTCAGCGCTCGGCATAGGGCGTACGGCAATCGGAAGGGAAGGTCACGACCGAGGTGATGGACCGGCTTCCTCACGATAGCGATAGTGCAGGCAGCGGGACTGCATCCAACGAACCGCAATGAGATCGTAGAGACTCTTGAACAATCGATTCCCGACGCCGTATTTCGACACGCCATGGGCGCGGGGAAAATGCCGGACCGGCACTTCGGTGACGGTAAAGCCATGCATGAGTGCCAGGGCAGGAAAGAAGCGATGCATACCCTCAAAGAGGGCGATGCGTTCGACGACGGCGCGGCGAAAGATCTTCAGTGAGCAGCCGGTGTCATGCACACGATCGCCTGTAATGGTACTGCGGACGCGGTTCGCGATCCGAGAGGAAATCTTTCGGACGATATTGTCATGGCGATCCTTCCGCCAGCCACACACAAGATCATACCGGGCTGAGAGGGGGAGGAGAGTCAGAATATCCGCCGCGTCAAACTGAAGATCCCCGTCCATGGTTGCGATCAGTTCACCGGCCGCATGCCGGAAGCCTGCATCGAATGCCGACGTTTGCCCATAATTTCGGTCGAAGTGGAGCACGCGGACCTGTCGGTACATCGCCGCTAAGTTGTCGAGCACCTGAGCGCTGCCATCGGAGCTGCCATCGTCGACGAACAAGATTTCGAAGTCGGTGGATGCTGAACGTGGTGCGGTGGCGAGGATCTTTAACAGTTGTTCCGTGAGAGGAGGGAGGTTGTCGCGTTCATCCTTGATGGGGATGACGACCGAGATCCACGGGCGGGGTGAAACTGTCATGCCGGGTAGCGCATCCCTCTCGAATCGGTTCATTCTACTGGAAGCGGAGAATGATGGCAAATTCTTCCTTACGCGCACGCGTTGAAAATCGTCATGGATCCGTCACACATCTGTCTCTGCACGGAGACTCTGTTTGGGGAGTACACATGAACGTGTTTCAGCCTGATTATTCGTTCATGCAAGTAGAGTGTTGAGCACGGGCGAATAGAAGTTTGAGTCGTGCGGCTTCTACTAAAAACCATGCAATACGCTACGATTGCTATCCTGAAGGAAAACCACCCGGTGACGGACTTCTAAACACCACACTGTTTTGTTTTTGCAACACGAAGGCATATCGATTTCACGGATCTCAGATAAAAGCGTTTATACTACAAAGTCTTCTGATGCCGTTAAACGTTGGCATCGTTGGCACATGGGTTGCTTGGTATCCCGGCATATGATTATGCGCACACAACAGACGATTGCTCGATCGATGACCTGCTCGGGGATCGGGCTCCACAGCGGCCTTCCGGTGACCATGACCCTCTCCCCTGCACCGCCGGGAACGGGCATCGTCTTTGTTCATCGCCACGAAGGGCGCGAAGTGGCCCTCTCCGCGTCCGTCAAGAACCTCGTTCCTGCAGAGCTGTGCACGACAATTAGTGCCAACGGCGTGGCCGTTAAGACTGTTGAGCATATCCTCGCGGCTCTTTCCGGCCTCGGCGTCGATAATGTGTTTTTGGAGGTGACTGCTGGAGAGGTTCCGGTCATGGACGGCAGCGCCGCCCCATTCGTGCACCTCATTCAGGCTGCCGGAATCGCGCCACAAGCCATGCCGCAGGCCTTTTTAAAGATCACGGAGCCGATTGAAGTCGTGGATGGGGTGAAGCGAATCGTGATCGAGCCGTCGCCGACGACGCGCATTACGTACTCCATTCAGTACGACCATCCGCTCATCCAACGGCAGACTCACGTCTATGAGTGGTCAACGGATCTCTTTGAGCAGACCATCGCCGGAGCCCGGACATTCGGCTTTATGAAAGAGGTGAAATATCTCTGGGCGCGAGGACTCGGGAAGGGTGGCTCACTCGATAATACGATCATCCTCTCTGAAGACGGCGTCTTGAACGAATCCGGCCTTCGATTTCACGATGAATTCGTCCGCCATAAGGTCCTGGACCTCATCGGAGATTTAGCCTTCTTAAGGGTCCCCGTGATCGGTCACATCACCGCAGATCGCGCCGGCCATGCCCTTCACACGAAATTGGTCGAAGCGATTCTCGCTCAGCCCGACAAGTGGGTCCTGATTAATGCCAGTGAGCGGATGAATGGAACTCAGCCGCCCAGGCCGGCCTTCGCGCAGCAACCCGCCTCCTACTGTTGATCCGCCTCAGGCTTGTTTCGTTTCGGTTTGAAAAACATCGAGGGAAGAACGCCGGGAGTAAGTGGCCTTACTCCCGGCGTAGAATCCGGGGGGATTACTTCTTTTTCTTCTTCGCTGCCTTCTTCGTCGCCAAGTGAACTCACCTCCTTTCACGGGCTAAAGCGGCTACGCCCACACGGTTCACACCGCTTCGGTTAATGGTTCTTCCACAGCCTCGAACGTATTGGGACCCACCTTTCGGAAACGTTTGTCGCGCTTGAGGCTGGTCGCAACAGACGTCAGCGGCGTTTTCCCTTTGATTTGAATGCCGCCCTCGACCAATCTCTGAATCAGCTCCTTGGCATGCATCGAGTGCTTGGCTTCGCGGAGAATTTGGTACGCCGCCTCAGGCACACTCATTCCCACGTACTTGCTCCGTCCCAAGAGCAGCTCTCGGGATTTGTCGGTGACGTCCATGACCGGTAAAGGGCGAACGCCCTTGTCGTCGGGGATGATTTGACTGGACAGGCTGGCGAGCTTGGCCTTGTCAGCTTCGACGCGGTAGAGAGTTTCGGCCAGTTCTAAATACTTCTTGATGGTCGCGATTTCTTCCTCGAGGCGGCCCCGTTTTTTTTCGAGTTCCTGCAAGCGACTCTTGTAGGCGCTAATTCGCTGTTCCAGACCGACCAGAATGTCTTTTAGTTCTTCCACAAGCAAGACCTCTTGTGTGCATGCTTGCTTTGTAGCACAGCTTTTATACGCAGTCAACAAAAAAAATCATAATGCTTGTTGGTAGAGTGCGTGCTCATGCGTAAGCGAGTAAAGCAGCCAGGGACAGTGAGCGCTTGATGAGGACCTAAGCATGTTGATTTAGAAATGAAAGCGTTAAAAGGGGAAAGCGCCTTGGCTTTCGGGCGAGCCGGCCAAGCATGCAAGCGAGCGGCGAATGGGGAAGCCTGTCCTTGCCGTTATGACGGCATTGAGGATGGTTTTGGTGAAAGAGGAAGAGGTCGCCAGCTCTTACCGCCGTCCTCACTCTTGTAGAGACCGCTGCCGTTTGTCCCGACGTACAGGCTATTGGTGTTGAGCGGACTCATGCTGATGCTTCGAACATTCGTCGTCTCCAACCCCGTATTCATGCTTTCCCACGTTTCCCCTCCGTCCGTGCTCTTGTGGATACCGGCGCGGCCTCCGATATACAGTACATTGGTGTGCTGAGGGTCGATGATGAGACTGCTGATGTATTGATCCGATAACGCCGTTCCGATACGGGTCCACGAATTCCCCATATCAACCGACTTGAAGAGCCCTTTCGTTGTGCCGGCATAGATCACGTCCGGCCGCTGAGGATCAACCGCGATGGCATTGACCCCGAGCGCCAGAGAGGCGTCCAGAATCTCTGGTGGAATCAGCCCATTGTTGATTTTCTTCCAACTGTTGCCGCTGTCCGTGCTGCGATACGCGCCCCCTGTCGTGCCGGCATACAAGATTGACGGCCGTTGTGGATCAATGGCGATCGTCACGACGATGTGCACTTCCTTCATGCCGGCCATTCGTTCCTCCCACAGGCGGCCGCCATCCGTACTTCGGAACACGCCCACCGTTGTCGCGGCGTAGATTGTTTCGCTGTCCCGTGGGTCAAAGGCAAATTGATTGACGACCGACACATGTTCCTTCAGGCCGGCATTGTGTGCGATCCAGTGCTGACCGCCGTCGGGACTCTTGTACACCGCATCGAACATGGTCCCGGCGTAGACGGTCGCGGGATGCTGCGGATCGAGCGACAGGGAGAGGACCCGGTAGGTGCTGAGATCAGTCGCCATGCGTTCCCAGGTTTCTCCGCCGTCACGCGTTTTATACACCGACTCATTCGTCGCCACGTAGAGGATGCGAGGATTCGTCGGATGAACCGCAATGGACACGATGGCGTCACTGGCTTTGCCGCACGCGGCGCTGCTCAACACGAGAAGGATCGACCAGACCCGTACAGCCGCGCTGCTCCACGCCACGCTGATGATCGCGCGAAGTATCTTCATCTGTCGATGATCTTTACGAGCCGCCACGGAAGGGCGCGGCATACCCGGTCAGTTCAACGTATCCGTGTCCGGCAACCGGCGCGCCATTCTTCATGCCGGTGACTTGAACCGCGCCCTCCCAGTAGGTCACTTGCGTGCTCCGAGCGGTGATGAGTTCTTGATCAGCAACAAGAGGCGTGAGGATCAGCGACAAGGAGAGCGACGGCACGGTGAGGCGCCAGCGGCTTGGATAGCGTGCGCCGCTCGCGGGACTGTTCCATGACGACAGCTCCTCGATGTGGAGATGATCGACCTGTAGGTGGCGCAGGCTCCCATCCCGGCCGACATACGTCCCGCTGGACACACGATCCGTCGAGCCGTCTGCCCGCCGCAGTCGATAAAACATCAACTCCGTCTCGTCCTGCAGTTGGAGACTAAACCAATCCCAGCCCACCTGATCCTGTCCCAGGCTTGCTGATCCGAACTCATGATCCATCCAACTCAGTCCATGGACGGCGAATGACTTTCCCTGGAGCGTTATCGTGCCCTCGGTTCGCAAGCGGGTGAACGAATAGTAGTGCGACGCCTGCCCGCGCTCATCTCCTTTTCGGCTCACGCCATCGATGCCGTGCACAACAGCGGGCTTGGCGGGGACAAGCGTGAGATTAAATGAAAAATCATCCCCAGAAGTCGACAAGCGATAGGACTGATGGTCCTCCGCCGCTTCAGCAAACCAGCGGTCAATCCAGACGCGTAGACGATCCTGGTCGGCACCAGCCTTGCCAAGTGCCGCGCGGCTGACCTTTTCGGCGTAGCGGAAACGACCACTCTCTACATCGGTGACCGCGGCATGTGCCAAGTAGAGGTGTCTCACCGCCCACCGGGACGGATTGTCGCGGACGAGGTCCTCGTTCATTCTCTCTCGGAAAAATGTCAATTCGAAACCAAAGCGTCGGCCGTTCTCTGAGCTCAGATGACCAGTGTAGTACCACCACTCGGTTCGAAACTCGTCATGCGATCCATGGTCCACAGGAAAGTGGTAGTGATAGCCGGGCAGGGCGAGTCGTTCTTTTCCTGACGTTGGGACGCTGAGCGTGATACCGACAATGGCAATTGTAATGGTCAGGAATGTGCGCCACACGCGGTCATGAACGCGGTTGCTGGCATGGCTGCGAGCCTTCACGGGACCGCTTATAGCACGCACACCGAGAGCACGCAATCATCAATGGCAACAAGGGTTTTTCGCGTTTCTCTTTCCGTTGCAAGCGTTGACAGGATTCACAACCATCGGCTATCGTGTGGAATGTCCATGGGATCAAGCCGGTCGGCCGACGAGTCGTCTCTTCTTCAGCTTCCCGATCGGATTCCCGTCTTCCCCCTTCCCAACGTCGTCTTTTTTCCCAAGACCTATTTGCCACTCCATATTTTCGAGCCGCGCTATCGCGCCATGGTCGCTGATACGCTGGGTGGTCCGCAATACATTGGGATGGCGCTGCTCAAAGAAGGATGGGAACACGATTATGAGCGCAATCCTCCGATCTATGAGATCGGCTGCATCGGGCGGTTGATCCGCGTGAAGCGCTTGCCGGACGGCCGATACAACATCCTGCTTCAAGGTCTCGCTCGTTACACGGTCTGCCAAGAATTCTACGACAGGAGTTATCGACGGGCCCAGATCGAGATCAGGCCCGATCGGATCGATCCCCTGCCTGACGCCGTTCGTGCGAGTACGCTTGCCTTGGTTCGCAATGCCGTGAGCCGACGGCCGGATCGACCTGACTGGACGCGGGGATTGACGTCGGACTTGAGCGATGAGGTGCTGATCAACACCCTGGCCTCCCTCTTGGATCTCACGGTCATTGAGAAACAACTATTGCTGGAGGCCGATACGCTCGTGCAACGCGCGCGCCGGCTCAACGATCTGCTGCAATTCCGCCGTCAACAATCGGGCGGCCTGATGGGACGGGGATGATGAGCCGCGCCGTCGCGATCGAGACCGTCGGGCTGACCAAAACCTTCGGCACGCATCGCGCGGTCGATGATGTGTCCTTCCAAGTGTACGGCGGTGAGATTTTTGGCCTGCTCGGGCCGAACGGCGCGGGTAAGAGTACCACTCTGCGGATCTTGATTACCTTGCTGCACCCTACGGCCGGCCACGCCACCGTCCTGGGCCATGATGTGGCCAGGGAACCCGAGAAGGTTCGCCGCGTCATCGGCTATGTTCCCCAGGAGCGCGCGCTCGATCGATTCCTCACCGGGCGCGAACACCTGGAACTGCTGGCGGCCCTCTACCACCTGCCGAAGGCCGAAGCCCAGCAGCGTATCACCGAGCTTCTCCGTCTCGTGGATTTGGAGGATCGCGCCGATCAGCCGGCGAAGAATTATTCCGGAGGCATGAAGCGCAAGCTTGACATTGCCTGCGGTCTCTTGCCCAACCCGCGTCTCATCTTTCTCGATGAGCCGACCTTGGGGTTGGACGTACAGAGCCGGCTCCGAATCTGGGATTACATCCGTCGTCTGAAGGAGCGTGGCATCACCATCGTCATGACGACCAATTATCTCGATGAGGCGGATCAATTGTGCGATCGACTAGCGATCATCGATGCGGGACGCATCAAGGCTTTGGGATCGCCAGCCGAGCTGAAGGCCGGGCTCGGAGGGGACACGCTGTCGCTCTCGATTGCCGAGGCGACACCCACTCAACTCGCCGCGCTCAGCCGGGCGCTGGAAGGGCTCGCTGGCATCCGGGGGGCGACGACCAAGGACCACCGGATCGATGTTCGCGTTGACTCGTTTGAGAAGGCTCTGCCCGCGGTATTGGATGCCGCCGGCCGGGCGGGCTGTCCGCTCGATGGCATCAACTATCATCGGGCACGGCTCGATGACGTATTCATCGCATACACGGGGCGCGCCTTCCGTGAGGAACTGCCACAAGGTGAGGACGACCGATAATGCACGAGTATCTCCAAGAAATCGGCGCGCTGACCATGCGTTGGGTCCGGCGGTTGAGCCGCGAGCGCTTCAGCATGCTCTTCACGCTGGTCCAACCCATGTTGTTCTGGTTGATCTTCTTCGGGAACCTCTTTCAGCGGGCAGCGGACACCCAAGTCATGCAGGCGCCCAACTACATCAGCTTTCTCGCGGCCGGCGTCGTGGTCATGACGGTCTTGAATAACGGATTGGCCGGCGGCGTGGATTTGCTCTTCGACAAGGAGAACGGCTTTCTCGAGCGGTTGATGTCGACCCCGATCCACCGGACGTCTGTTATTCTCAGCCGGTTCATTTTTGTCATGGCGGTGACGTCGCTCCAGGTCCTCGTCATTCTCGGTGTCGCCTCACTCTTCGGCGTCCATCCGGCCACGGGATTTCTGGGCGTCGCCGTCATCCTCCTGATCGGGATCCTGTTCGGTGTGGGCCTGACCGCGATTTCGATGGCAATGGCCTTCTCGGTCAAAAGCCATGGCGATTTCTTTTCCGCTCTGGGCTTCCTCTCGCTTCCGATGATTTTTTTGAGCTCCGCATTGGTGCCGCTCACGGCCATGCCGACCTGGATGGAGGCCCTCGCGATGCTCAATCCCATGACGTGGGCGATCGATGCCGTTCGGCCCCTGATTTTGTCCGGTTGGACACAGGCGTTGCCCCGGGTCGGTATGGTGGTCGTGATCATGCTGATATTCGATGCCGTCTGCCTCTATGGAAGCCATCGAGCATTTCAACGATCGCTCGGCTAAGGGCAACCGAGCAACCGGCCTGCAGGTATAATGAGTAAGCGGGAGAAACGGTGGTTGGGAACGAGCACAAGATCCGGGCGTTGATCCGCTTGCTCTCCGATAACGACGACCGGATTGCGAAGACCATCAGCAGTCGGTTGATCGAAATGGGCGATTGCGCGATTCCGCTGCTGCTCGAGGCCGAGATCGAGCAGCCCGAGATGGCCCGTCGCATCGAAGCCATCCTCGATGAGATTCGCGGGACTCGGTTGGAGGACGGCTTCCGTGAGTTGAGCGCCGCCGCAGATGAAGAAGTAGACCTCGAAAAGGGGGCCTTTCTTCTTGCCCGATATGCGTTTCCCAATCTCGATGTCTGCGACTACCGCAGGAAGATCGAAGCAATGGCGAGTGAAGTGCGTGACCGCATGGGCCGGCGGGTGTCCGGGGAAGAGGCGGTCAAGATCCTCAATCGCTATCTCTTTGCGGAGCAGGGATTTCGTGGCAATACTAAGAACTATTACGAAGCCGACAACAGCTACTTGAATCGCGTCATCGACCGGCGGACCGGCATCCCGATCAGCCTCTCCACCGTCTACCTGCTTGTCGGGAGCCGTCTCAGGTTGCCGCTCCATGGCGTGGGAATGCCGGGACACTTCCTCGTCAAATTCGAGTCGGACCGCTACAAAATCTTCATCGACTGCTTCAACGGGGGCGCTCTCTTGACGGAGCGCGATTGCGCGCGATTCCTGGTCCAAGCCGGGTATGGATTCGAAGAGAAGTATCTCTGCAAAAGCTCCAACCGCGCCATCCTCATCCGCATGCTCAAGAATTTGATCGCCATTTACACGAAGCTGGACGACGGCTTGAAGACGGGCCGTCTCGGCCGGTTCATGGAGATTTTAGGCGGAACCACACGAGCGGAATGTGATTGAGGCTCGAGACGGGCCGCTCGACCTGTCAGAGTCGCACCGTCATCAAGTCCCTGGCCTTCGTGATCGTCCCTGAAAACTTCTCGCCAGCCTGGGCTTTCACATCGTAGCGCTCCGCGACAGGATAAAAGTGTGACAGGATCAGCCGCTGAGCGCCGGCTTCCCGTGCCACACGGCCGCACTGATCGGCAGTCAGATGGGCCGGCCCCGGCTGCTGCGCCGGAAATGAACAATCCAGAATCGCGATCGTGGCATCACCGCACAGCCGCACCACGCCGTCACAGTATTCGGTATCCCCCGAATAGGCCACGCATTGGCCGCCGTACTCCAGCCGATACCCGACGCAATGCAAGTCCGGCGTGTGGGACATGGTGACCGGCGTGATCTTGGTCGCTCCAATCCGAAGCGGCCGCCCTTCGACTTCGCGTAGCCGAAGGCGGAACTTACCCTTGTTGAAGCTCGGGAACGTGCGCGTGATCGTCTCGAAGAGTCGTCGAGTCCCCCGCGGTCCGATCAGCGTCAGATCGTCTCGCCGTGCGACGTGTCGCGAATAATAGACTTCATCGAAGAGGTATGTGATGACATCCGAGAAATGATCGGCGTGGAAGTGCGTGAAGAGCACGTGAGTCAATCGATGGCGATCGATTCCCGTCTTCATGAGATTCATGAGCGTGCGCGGGCCGAAGTCCAGCAGGAAGACGCCATCGGTCTGTACGAGATAACCGGCCGCCGCACGCCGTGGATGGACGTTGGTGCCGGAGCCGAGAATCGTGACTTGCATCATCCTCACAAGCTCCGCGTCGCCGGCTGCTCAGCGTTCAAGGCGTGACCACGGCCTTCCCCACTCACCCGAGAAGACGAAGTCAGGGAGCGGCCGACGCGAACGCGGTGCCAATTCGCGCTGGCGCAGGCGGTCCGGCAGGATGGCGGGATCACCCGGCCTGCCGACGGCCACAGCTGTCACCGGATCGTATCCATCGGGAAGTCGATACTCGGCTCGGATATGGTCGAGATGAATGCCCGCCATCTGGTGTACCACGAGTCCCATGGCTGTCGCTTGAATCACAAGATTCTCAACGGCCAGGCCGATGTCATGGTAGGCATGGCGGTTTGGAGTGCCTGTCTGAGAAAACGAGAGTGTCGCCACGGTGAGCATCAGGAGCGGTGCGCGGCGCGCCCATACTTGGTTGCCCTCAATGAGGCATCGCACCATCCGATCAAACTCGACCGGCTGATCGCGGGTAGCCATCAAGAAACGCCATGGCTGCTCATTGTACGACGACGGGGCCCAGCGCGCGGCTTCGAACAATGAGCAAATCTCCTCGCGCGTCAAGAGCCGGTCGCCGAACGCCCGCGGGCTCCACCGTCGTGCGAGCAACTCGTTGATCGGGTGCGCGGTCTCAGCGCGTTTCTCCATCGTGGCCTCCGGCACTTCGGTGGGGCAATGAAACAGGACGGTTTATGTCGTAGATCGAGGGTTGGTGTCAATCGGGACGGCCGTGGAGTGCTCGTGTCGAAATCATCGAACGAGCACGCTAAGATGAGCGGCATGAAGAGGTACGGGCAGCACGGCCAGGTCAATCTCACGGCCGTCTTTCTCCTGCTGGGCGTGATCATTGCCGCGGTGTGGATTTGGAAACGGCTCTCGCCGGATACACAAGACTATCTGGTCGAGCAAGCGATTCCCGTTACGCTTGCGGTAGCGGCAACCGTGGCGGCGGTGTGGGCCGGCGTCTTGGCGGTTCAAAGACGACGAAGACGCCTGGCCAAGCGCGCGCGCTTGCTCGCCCGCCTCCCGCGAGAGACGGTCCCTGACAAGCGGCGGGATCTGGCTTTTGCGCTCATTGAGGTGAACCGGTATCGTGTTGACGGCTTGGAATCGGTGGCGCCGATGCTGGTGGACATACTGAGCGACACGTTACGAACGGCGGTTGGAGACAAACAGCACCGGATACGGGGAATGGCCGCGAGCTACCTCGGCGTGCTTCAAGACCGGCGGGTGATCCCTCTGTTGATGAAAGCACTCGATGACGACCACGCGTACGTGCGCGGGTGCGCGGCGCTGGGGCTCGGTCGGTTGCGGGCGATCGAAGCCAAGGACAAGCTTCTCGCGTTGATGAAAGAAGACTGGGATCAAACGGTGCGGAGCCGGGCGCGCGAGGCCGTTGAGCGATTATCGTAAGTGAGTGCGCGACGCCATTATTCCCATTCGATAATGACGATCTCCGGCGGGCACAGCCAGCGGATCGGCAGCATCGACCAGCCGATGCCGCGATTCACGTACAGCCGATGCCCGTTTCGCTCGTGGAGGCCGCTCGCGCGTCCGTTACAGCCGTGAGGCAACCACACCGTCGGAACCGGCGGCAGGCGACACTGCCCACCGTGGCTGTGACCGCAGAGGATCAAGTCTGCGGCATGGGTGTGGTCGAGAAGATCGAGCACGTTTGGCGCGTGCGCCAACACGACGGTGAAGCGACCGGGGTGACGTGGCGGAATGCACGCCGGGTCGGCGCGGTGGAGCGAAGGATCGTCAAGGCCGGCGATGGCCAGTTCCCCGCTGGGGAAGGGGACCAGCACGAGCTGGTTGACCAGCAGGTACACCTTGTGCTGATCGGCTAATTCCAGATAACGATCGAGCGGCACGCCGCTGTAATGGTCGTGATTGCCGAGCGTGAGATAGACCGGCGCGATCGCGCGCAGGGATGAGAGGAATCGAAACAGCGGCTCGACTCCCCTTGGAATGGTCATGAGGTCGCCGGTAATGAAGACCCAATCGGGGCGAAGGTCTGCGATCGCACTGAGCAGCCGATCGTGCCGGGGCAGGTACCGATCCAGATGGAGGTCGCTGAGATGAACCGCCCGGCGTCCCGCCAGCGGCCGATGGCTACACATGAGCCGTGTATGCTCCGTGTGAGACAACCCGAACTCGCAGCCGGGCACGCGCGTGAAGAGATGATGGAAAAGCTTGGACGACTGATGAAGGAGACGGGTGCGAGCGGCGGGCAGACCGGGACGCGGTTCGCTCATTCGGAAATGTGCGCGATCGCCGTCCGATCGTGCGCAGTCAGGCGATAGCCACGGTCGTAGAGGAGACCCATGCCTGTCATCAGGGCTTCCAATCCGCCCTGTTCCTGAATCCAGACGAAATGCCGGTCGAGTACCGCGAGGTGCGCGGTCGCGGGCAATACCGCATTGAATATCAGCCCGAAGCATTCCATCATGTCCCTGAGCTCGGTCTCGTTGTAGCGGCTGTCGTCATCGCGATCGCCGACGAGGGCGAACTCGTAGAATGTCAGCGTCACGGACAGCGCCGATTGCGTTTTTGACGTATCGTGCCGGGCGGCATCGAGATTGGCGTACCGACCTCGACAGGCGGCTGCGTCCTCCAGAGGATCGCGTCCCGATCCTTCGAACGCGATAGGGCTCGCCGAGGGCGGTTTCGGCGTGGGCGAGAGCTGTTTGTAGAACCACTGCGTGCAGAGCTGTGCCGTGACGAACGCACGTTTATCGGTCTGAATTTGCCGCTCGATATGGGCGGTAAAGGTCGCGAAGATGTCGGTGTCGGCCCGCGCCATCGCGACCGTGACCGTTTCAATGAACAACGGTCCCAGCAGGGCGACGCCTATCGTGCCGACGGCAGCCCAGTGGGATCGGTTGCGCATGGATGAAGTATAACACGGAGTTCCACGGGGCCGTGACGCAATCGAAGACGATTGTCGAAGAGACCTTACCCTATCTCACCGAAGCCATTCCAGGCATTGGCGGCATCATCAAGGCGCAACCCGAAGACTTTCAGGTGGAGGAGCTTCCGCTGTATCAGCCGGCTGGAAGCGGCGAACACCTGTACCTGCGCGTCACGAAGCGCGGCCTTTCCACGCCCGACATGGTGAGGATGTTCGCGTCGGTATTGGGTGTCAAAGCGCAACGCATTGGGGTGGCGGGTCTCAAGGATGCGCGCGCGGTGACGACACAATACGTCTCGGTGCAGGGCGTGGATGAGCAGTCCCTTGGTCGGCTGACCCGTGATCCTCGCATCCTCGCGATTGATGTACTCGGCCGGCATCGCAATCGTCTGCGAACGGGCCATCACCGCGGGAATCGATTTCGTCTGGTGGTTCGGGAGATTCACCGCGATGCGGCGCCGCGTATCTCCCGCATCCTCGAAGAGATGAGCCGCCGCGGTGTCCCGAACTATTTCGGCAGTCAGCGGCAGGGCCGGAGCGGCCAGAACTACCGAGCCGGCGCGGGCTTGCTGAGGGATGCGGCGGGACGGACACGAATGGGCCGATCACAGCGGCTTTGGTATCTGCATGCCTACCAATCGTTCCTGTTCAATAAGATCGTCGCGGCCCGAATCCACACTCTCGATCGCGTGATGCCGGGGGACTGGGCGATGAAGCATGCCAACGGTGCGTGCTTTCAGGTCGAGGACGCCGAGCGGGAGCAGCCGCGGGTCGTCGCTTTCGACATCAGCCCGACCGGGATTCTGTTCGGCTCCCGTGCGCCGTGGGCGTCTGGTGAGCCAGGGGAGATCGAACGGGCCGCCGTCAAGAGCGCGGGCGAAACGCCAGAAGGCCTTCAGGCGGCTGCGCGCGCGTGCGGATTTCGCGGAGAGCGGCGCCCGCTCCGATTCAAGGCCGCCGACTTGAATTGGTCCGTTGAAGACACCACCCTCGTACTGAAATGTACGCTTCCCCCCGGGGCCTATGCCACGAATGTGCTGCGTGAGCTGATGAAGATGGATCACCAATCCGGCCACGTGCAATGTTAACGACCCGCTGTGCCGGATCGTTTTCGAGATTCCGTGCCGGCGATTCGGAACCGCCACGGTTTGTGGGCCCATTCTCCGGCGTAATCCACGCCAATGCGGGGCGCGCAGATGACCATGCCGTCCGGCACGGTCTCGCCACGGTCTTCCAGCCACAGCTCCCGCCCCCGCGTCAGATCCCATCGATTCAACGTCCGGTCGATCTCAAAGGCGCGGCACAGGCGACCGGGACCATCGATCAAGTGAGCGGGTGAGCGGCGCTCTTCAATTGCTCGGATCAACACCGCGGCGGGAAAGCCTTCTCGCTCCGTCACGACATTCAGGCAGTGATACATCCCGTAAATCAGGTAGACGTAGGCGATCCCCGGTGGACCAAAAAGCACGTCAGTCCGTGCCGTCCGGCCCTTGGAGGCATGGCATGCCTTGTCCTCGGGACCCACATACGCTTCGACCTCGATGATGCGCCCCGCCCGCAGGCCTTTATTGGTGCGCCGGAGTAGATAGGTGCCGAGGAGGTTTCGGGCGACCTCAAGCGTCGGTTGCGCAAAGTAGTCGCGTTGGAGGATCGGTGAGGGTCGAGTCCGCATAGGAAATCGCCTAAAAATACCATGCGACCCCGCCCATCACAAAGCGCCGCGCCCCGGGGACGAAGTGGATGTCCGCAACCCGGCCGGCTCCGTTCGCAGCCGTGAGGGGAAATAGAAGGTGACCTGCTCTCAGTTCGTGTCGAACAGGTTTGGATGAAGACGATCTCCTCGAGCCGGCCACGGGGGCCACTTCACGGGCAGGACGTACCGCAGCGAACTCGAGCTATCAGGGCCGGTGACCTGCCGGTCCGCCGTCAGCGGCGAACACCCAAGTACGTGGCTTGGAGAGGCGGCACAGTGATGGCGGCAGGGCAAGCGTGCTGCCAGGGGAATCAGCTGAGCGACCTCGCAGAGGCGAGGCAGGGCGGAGTCCCTCCTCACTCCGCCTCGATGGGAACGTAGAAGAAGGTTCCTTGACGGTTGATGAGGAGCAGGGTGGGGTCCTTCGATCGCAGGGGCTCGACAATTCGTTGATAGGCGAGGAGCGTGGGGGTGGGTTGCCGATTCACCTCGACGATCACGTCGCCTTGCATGAGCCCGGCCGCCTCCGCCGCCGTATTTTCCTCTACCCCCGTCACGATCACTCCGGCGACACTCAGTCCGAGTTGGCGCGCGGCGGCGGGCTTCAGCTCATCGACCAGGACACCGCCGAGCGGATGGGCCGTCGATTCCACTCGCGGGGCCGGGGGCCGCTGGAGCCGCTCGCGGGGCGCCTCCTGAACGGCGAGCTCCGTTTGTTCGAGCTTCCCGTCGCGAAAGAACTCGACCTTGTGCTTGCTGCCGATCGGCGCGCTGCCGATCAAATTTTGCAGCCGGCCGGGATCGACGATTTCTTTCCCGTCGAACCGCACGACGACGTCGCCGCGGCGCAACCCGGCCTTTTCCGCCGACCCTTTCGCCATCAAGTCGGTGATGATCGCGCCTTTCACATCCGGCAGCTTGAACAGTTTGGCGAGCAGCGGCGTGACGTCTTGCGTGGACGCGCCGAGAAAGCCCCGAATCACGCGGCCCGTCTTCAGGAGGCTCTGCATCGCCGCACGAACCATGTTGCTCGGGATGGCGAAGCCGACGCCAATGCTGGCACCCGTGGGACTGGCGATAGCGGTATTGATGCCGACCAATTCCCCCTTGATGTTCACCAAGGCGCCACCCGAATTCCCGGGATTGATCGGCGCATCGGTTTGAATGAAATCCTCATAGTCCGCGATCCCGACATCCGCACGCCCGACGGCGCTCACGATACCGAAGGTGACGGTTTGATTGAGTCCGAGCGGATTGCCGATGGCCAGCACGAAGTCTCCCACGCCAAGGCGGCTGGAGTCCCCCCAGGGAATGGTGGGGAGACCGGTTGCGTCGATCTTGATGATCGCGACGTCGGTTTTCGGATCGGTCGCGATGACCCGGCCTTTGAACTGGCGGCGATCCGCGAGCAGCACATCGACATCCGTCGCATCGGCCACCACGTGATTATTGGTGACAATGTAGCCATCCGCCGAGATGATGACGCCGGAGCCTTGCCCATATTGCCGCTGGGGTGGTGACTGCGGCAGGGTGCCGAAGAGCGGGCCTTCATCGAAAGGAGTCTGATCGCGGATGAGGACCGTCGAGGAAATGTTCACCACACCCGGAGTGGCCTTGTTCGCGGTCGCCTTGATCTGGCTCTGGAGATCTTGCACGACCGGCGGCGGGGGAGACGGCTCGGCCGCATCCGAGCCGAGCGGCAAGGACAGCAGTAGGATGAAGGCGGATATGTTGGTGACGAACAGGCCCAATTCTCGTTTCATGATTCGGCGCTGATCCCCTCGCTAGGGGCGTGATAGTACTCGCGCAATGTCGGCTCTGTAAAGTAACGAGGCTCCAAGACCGCCCCGCGACGCCCCGGCAGTCCCTACGGCCGAGGCTGCTCGGAGTTCAGCGTACGGACGCTACTGATACCGGTCTCGACGGTCGGTGACATCGAAATAAGCACCGCCCCGATAGGGGGACGTGCGGCGATCGTCTACAAGGAAAAACGGGAAGCGATATGCAAGCCGACCTCTCGCAATTCATCGCGGCCTTTTCCCACCTCCGGATCCTTGTCGTCGGTGATGCGATTCTCGACGGCTACGTCGCGGGTGGCACCGACCGGCTGTGTCGTGAAGCACCCGTGCCGATCGTCACCGTCTCGGAGCGGACCCATGTGCCGGGCGGCGCGGCCAACACGGCGGCCAACGCCGCTGCTCTCGGCGCGCACGTCACCTTGCTTTCCGCGGTGGGCGACGACCGGGAAGGCGAGCTGCTGTGCGATCTTCTGGGCGTCCACGGCGTGATGGCCGGTGCGAGTCTCCGCGTGCCCACACGAAAAACGGTGACGAAGACCCGCGTGTTGGCCGACTCGCATCTTCTCGTTCGCTTCGACGAGGGGACGGAGGCGCCGCTTGCTGCGCACGATGAGCACCGACTGATCGGGCGGTTGATCGACCTCTTTGGCGAGCACGACGCCGTGATCGTCTCTGATTACGGATGCGGCGTGTGGACGTCGGTGATGATTCAGGCGCTTGGTGATCTGCAGAGAAGGGCGCCACGAATTCTCGTGGCCGATTCACGCCACCAGCTCTGCAGGTTTCGTGACGTCGGCGTCACGGCGATCAAGCCGAACTATGCGGAGGCAGTCGAATTGCTGGGGGCGCCCAACGGACACCGCGTGGGCCGAGTCGACTGGCTGCTGTCCTCGGGCCAACGCCTGCTCGCGTCGACCGGCGCGCAAATCGCGGCGGTGACCCTCGATCAGGAAGGGGCCATCGTGTTGGAGCGCGATCGGCCACCGTATCGCACCTATCCAAAGTGGACCCGCTCGACCCACGCCACCGGCGCCGGGGACACCTTTGTCAGTGCGTTCACGCTCGCGCTTGCGGCGGGTGCCCATACACCGGCCGCTGCCGAGCTCGCCTCCGCGTCGGCCGCGCTCGTTATCGGCAAGGACGGAACGGCCGTCTGTCGGGCGGGAGAACTCCGAGAGGCGATTGCGCCGGTCGCGAAAATTATCGACGTCCCGCGGCTCGCTCCCTGTATCGAGGCCTATCGCCGTCAAGGACGGCGCCTCGTCTTTACGAACGGCTGCTACGATCTCCTGCATCGCGGCCATATCACCTGTTTGAACGAGGCCAAAGGACTCGGCGATGTGTTGATCGTCGGCGTCAATTCTGATCGCAGCGTCCAGCGGCTGAAGGGACCGACCCGGCCGATCAACTCGCTCGAGGACCGGCTGCAAGTGCTCGCCGCGTTGAGCTGCATCGACCATCTCGTTCCCTTCGACGCGGACTCGCCTCTGGAGCTCCTCCATACGATCCGGCCCGACGTGTATGTGAAGGGCGGCGATTATCGGCGTGAGACGCTGCCGGAGGTGCCGGTCGTCGAGGCACTCGGGGGGACGATCCATTTCCTGCCGTACGTCGAAGACCGCTCGACCACGGGGATCATCGAGCGGATTCAAGCTGCCCGACCTCGAAAGGGCGCGGCGAAAGGCCGAAGCAAGAAGGGAGAGATGGTCGTCGGCCCTTCCTCGCTCCCCCGGTGACCATGGCGCGGGCGACCATCGACATCTTGATCCCCACCTGCTCCCGCCCGGCGGCACTGAGTGTAACATTGACGTCTCTTATCGCACAGACGCATTGTGATTTCCGCATCGTGATTTCCGATCAGAGCGACGTCGATGTCCTGAGCCACGGAGAATTGACCGCGGTTCTCCGTGTCTTGCGGGCACACGGTCACGAGGTCGAGCTGCTTCGGCATCTCCCGCGGCGAGGGCTGGCGGAGCAGCGTCAATATCTGCTCGATCGTGCAACGGCTCCGTATGCCTTGTTCCTCGATGATGACGTCATCCTCGAATCGGACGTGGTCGCCCGCATGCTCTACGCGATGCAGCAGCAGTGTTGCGGGTTCGTGGGCTCAGCGGTCATCGGGCTCAGCCATGTCGACGACGTACGGCCTCACGAGCAACACATCGAATGGTGGGATGGGCCCGTTCGTCCGGAGGTCGTCACGCCGGCGAGCCCCGCATGGAATCGCCACAAGCTCCACAATGCCGCCAATCTCTACCATGTGCAGCAGCGTCTCGGTCTCACGCCCGAAAAGCAGCGCCTCTATCGTGTGGCCTGGGTCGGCGGGTGCGTCCTCTATGATGTCGGGAAGCTTCGCGACGCGGGCGGCTTTTCGTTTTGGCGCCTCCTCCCCGTCGAGCACTGTGGCGAGGACGTGCTGGCCCAACTGGTCGTCATGGCGAGATACGGAGGCTGCGGCCTCATTCCATCCGGCGTCTATCATCAACAGCTGCCGACCACCGTCCGGGATCGTCGCGTCGACGCCCCGAAAGTGCTCGCCCATTTGGTGACGCCATGAAGGCCGCCAGTACCTCGACGCTCTCCGCGGTCGCGCCGCCAACATTTCTTCAGATCGAACCCGTCGGACAATGCAATCTCCGCTGTCGAATGTGCGCGATTCAGTTTCGCGAGGACGGGCCTGCCGACGGTGCGCTCGCCGCGATGCCGTACGAGCGGTTCACCGAGCTCATCGATCAATGTGAAAGCGTGCGCGAGCTGCACTTGCAAGGCTTGGGCGAGCCGCTGATGCACCCCCGATTTTTCGATCTCGTGTCCTATGCCGCCAATAAAGGAATCCGCGTGACGACGAATTCCAACTTGACCGTCTTGCGCCCGTGGCTCGCGGAGCGGTGTGTGACAAGCGGACTGGCCTACCTGCGGGTCTCCGTCGACGGCGCGACGGCGGAGACTTACGAGCGGATTCGAACCGGGGCGACGTTCCAGCGGGTGGTGAGAAATCTCCAAGCGGTGATCGCGGCACGGAGACTGCGTGGGAGCCGACGGCCCGCCGTCGGGCTCGTCATGGTGGTCATGCGCCAAAATCTTCACGAGTTGCCCGACCTGGTTCGGCTGGCGGCCGAATGGTCCGTCGACGACGTGTTCGTGCAGCATCTGTGTCACGACTTTGGTGAAGCAAGCCTCCCCTCACGCTATGCGACGATGCGGCAATTTGTCCATGGTCAGGCCTTGACGGAAACGGATCGGCCCACCGTCATGCACTATTTCGCCGAGGCGCGCCGAGTTGCAGAAGCTGTGGGCATCCCGCTGCGGCTCCCGCCGTTAGTGTCCGGGCAGCCGGACGCGCACGGGCCGTCCCCGCGGTGCGATTGGCCGTGGCGGGGCATGTACGTGAGCTATCAGGGTTACGTGATGCCGTGTTGTATGGTTGGCACTCCGGATCGGATTCATTTCGGAAGCGCCGGCGGAGGGCTACAGAGCATTTGGGACGGAGCCGACTACGAGCGCTTTCGTGAACAGCTCGCATCCGCCGATCCCCCGGACATCTGTCGATCCTGCTCCATTTACAAGGGAACGTTTTAACGCGTTACTGCCATGATGTATGAGGCCGACCTGCACCCGGAGTCCGATATCCAGAAGATCGCCGTTCTTCGCGCAAACGGCCTTGGGGATCTGATGTTTGCCCTTCCCGCTGCCGACGCGTTGCGGGCGGCGTATCCGGGCGCCGAGATCGTCTGGCTCGGCACGCCGCTGCATGCCGCCCTGTTTGACGGCCGGCCCGGTCCGGTCGATCGCGTGGTTGTGGTGCCGCCCTGTCGCGGCGTGCGAGACGAGCCCGGCGAAGACCAGAGGACACTGCGCGAGTTTTTCGAGCACATGCAGGGGGAGGGCTTTGACCTGGCGCTGCAGCTCCACGGGGGCGGCCGCTATTCGAACCCGTTCATCCGACGCCTCGGCGCACGAGTGACCGTGGGGATGCAGGCCGCGGACGCAGAACCGCTCGATCGCGTCATTCCCTACATCTACTTCCAGCCGGAAGTCATGCGATATCTCGAAGTCGTGGCTCTGGTCGGGGCGCCGCCGCGTACTTGTCTCCCCAGCCTCGCGGTGATCGATGAGGACGGGCGGGCGGCCGCCGCAGTCTGTCCCCCGACTCATACGCCGCTGGTCGTCATGCACCCCGGTGCCACGGACGGCCGCCGCCGCTGGCCGGCATCACACTTTGCTGCCGTGGGCGACGCCCTCGTTCGGCGTGGAGCGGACGTCGCCCTGGTCGGACTGGCCGAAGAGCGTCCGATTGTCGAGGAAGTCCGTGGCCGGATGAGGTTGAGCGCGACCGATCTGTGCGGGCGGCTGTCCCTCAGCGCGCTGATCGGGCTGCTTGCGCGGTGCGACGTCTTCATCGGCAACGATTCGGGTCCGCTTCATGTCGCGGCTGCGGTCGGGGCCTGTACGATCGGCATCTTTTGGTGCGGCAATCTCGTCAACGGCGGCCCGTTCACACGCACACGGCACCGGCCGGCGGTATCCTGGCGACTGAACTGTCCGCTGTGCGGGACGAATTGCATGACGAGTCGATGTGAACACCGGCAGTCCTTCGTCGCCGATGTCGACCCTCTCACGGTCCTCGCGTCCGCGGATGATTTCCTGCGCGGGCCAACGGCAAAACAGGATCATGAGACAATGTTCGACTACGACACGCGTAGTCCTCGTACCCTCGATTCGCCTCCGTATCGACCGATGCAGGCCCGGCATGGAAGGCCAGTATAGTCGAAGAAAAGATCCGGGAGGCAGGTCGAGTGAGCTGAACTGAACCAGGTACCAGGAGGGGCAGATGGGGTCATTAACCGGCCGTGAGCGATATCGGACAAACAAGCAAGATTTGGGCTGGACGGAAGAGCGGGCCGAGCAAAATGTCGGTGACGTGGAACGCGCGGTGTCGGCTCTCACCGGCGTGGGCTTGCTTGCGGTCGGGGTGGCGCGTCCCTCGCGCATCGGCGGAATTGTCAGCCTCGTTGGCGCCGCGCTGCTCCATCGAGGCGTGAGCGGATACTGCATGCTGTATGAGGCACTCGGCGCCGATACGAATCGGCTTGGTCGGCGAAAGGTTCCGACGGGGCAAGCGGTGAAGATCGAAAAACGCGTCTCCGTCGATCGAAGCCCGGAGGAGCTGTACCGGTTTTGGCGAAATCTCGAGAACTTGCCACGAATCATGAGCCACCTGGAATCGGTGGAGGCCCTCAATGAGCGCCTGTCGCACTGGACGGTGAAGCCGCTGCCGATTGGTGGACCGAAGGTCGAATGGGACGCCGAGATCATCAACGAAGTCGAGAACGAATTGATCGGATGGCGCTCTCTGCGAGGATCGGAGGTGGAAAATGCCGGCTCGGTCCGGTTCCAGCGCGCCGGCGACGGCCGAGGCACCGAGGTGATCGTCACGCTCCAATACGCCCCCCCTGCCGGAAAATTGGGCTCACTTGTGGCGTCGATGCTCGGGCACGACACCGAACGGATGCTGGAAGAGGACCTTCGGCGTTTCAAGGAGATGATGGAGACGCGAGGGTACAGCGTGGAGCGAGAACGCAATGTCGCACCCTCGACAAGAGGTTGACCGGCGGCTCGGTAATAACGAGGAGGGGGAGTCCGCTCGGGCTCCCGATGAGCCGCCGAGAAGCAATGAACAGCCGGAATCTGAAGGATCAGCCCGCGACCGCACAGGGCGGATCGGACGGACAGGAGAACCGCGAGTCGCCCGCGGGGGCGATGGAGCACCATAACACCGGCCTTCCCTCTTCTACTCATCTACAACGGGCACGAACGAGCGCTGCGGCTTGACTGGCTACTGCCCGCCGTCTATTTTTCAAGCAACGGCGGAAGGCGCTGCTGCATTGTCCGTGTCGGCCATCGATCCGCTGTCATTTCGTCGCGTTCCTTCATCACTTCCATTTGGGACGTCTGAAGAAGCCCTGTCATGTGGAACCTCGTCTTGTCTTGGAAGTGGGTGCTCGGCATCGCGGGGAGCGCGATGGCGGCCGGCTCGCTCGTCGCCATGTTGACGCTCGGTCACTCCTTCCACTTTGACGCCGGCGCCATTGGGCGGTCGTCGACGGAGTCGGCGCTCGTCGTGCTCGGCCCGTACACCGTGACTCTCGCCGATGACCGCTTCTTGCGCCTCACGCTCGCCGTTGAGCTGACCGACGCGCGAGCCAAGGCGAAGCTCGAGCGGTATCAGGTCCATGTCAATGACGCGGTGCTGGTCACGTTGGCCTCGAATAGCTTGACGACGTTACAGAGCCCCGAGGCGAAAGTGCGCGTGCGCGATGAGGTAATTCGAGCGACTCAAGGCCACGGTGCCGGACCTCCCCATTCGGAACGCCTACTTTCTCCAGTTTCTCATCCATAATTAGCGTCAGACAGTCCTCTCGAACCCCGCGTTAGCGAGAAGCCACGACCTTCCTCTTTTCACGGTGCCACGCCGTGCGAAGATCACAAGACGAGTAACGGTGTCATCTCATTGTCTGTGAATCGTGTTGTCGGCAGCCTGGCAGCGTTCAGGATGATTGCGGACAAGTGGAGGGACGTGTTGCCGATAAGGAAAGCTGTGGTCCGGAGAGTAGAATCAAACCGACGACGCAAAAAGGAGGACCATATGCCGCAAGTGACGTTCACGGGACATCCGCTGCATCCCCAGATGATCGTCATGCCAGCCGGGCTGTTGCCGTTCAGTCTTGTCCTCGATGTGCTCCATCTCTCGACCGGCAAACGGTCGTACGCCGAAGCCGCCTACTACACGATGATCGGTGGACTGGTCGGCGGTGTAGCCGCGGGGGCGGTGGGGGCCGCGGATTATCTGACGATCGACGAGCAGACGCCGGCCCGTGCAATCGCGAAGCTCCATGGCTCACTCAACGTCGGCCTCCTCGGCCTCACGTTGCTCAACGTGCTCATGAGACGCAAGCGCCCCGATGCCCCCGGCAAGGTCCCAGTACTGCTTTCGCTGATCGGCACGATGGGCCTGTTCGTCTCGGCGTGGTGTGGCGGACATCTCGTGTACGAGCACGGGATTCGAGTGAAACGCGCGGGTGGACCCAGCGAGAGGCCGGAAATCAAGCCCCCTGGCGATGAAGCCATCGAGGCCGGCCTCAGGCGCTTGCCCGAACAGATCGGATTGCGGACGGGAGAGAAGAAGTAAGGAACGACGAGAGGAGCCGGTGGCGTTCCACCGGCTCGTGGCGCTCCCGCTATCGCTTCGCGTCCGCGGCGAGAATGCTCTGAATGACGGTCTTGACGTTGTCCGGATCGATGGATTCCAACTTGATGTTCCCGTCCAAGATCACCGTCGGGGTGTGATCCACGTTGATCCGCTGGCCCCACTTCTTCCCGTCTTCGACGGCCTTGGCGGGTCTGCCGCTTGCGAGGCCCGCCTCGAACGCGACCGGGTCGAGGCCGACCTCCTTGATCAACGATTCACGAATCATCCGATCGAAGACGTGCAATTGGTCCTTGTGGATCGCCCGGAACAGGACTTTTTTCATTTCCGGTCCCTTGCCCATCGCCTTGGCCTGCTCGTACATGTCGAACGCGGTCGGTAACTTCCCCGGGATGACCGGGAACGGGACCATGATGATCTCCACCTTGTTCCCGAATTCCTTTTCGATTTGTGGGACGGCGACCTCCTCCCATTTGTGACAGTGGGGGCAATAGAAGTCGGCGAACTCGATCACCTTCACCTTGCCCGGCGTGTGCATGGACGGTTCCTTGAGCAGCGTGTACTTCCCCTGGAGCGCCGGCGCAGCCGGTGGGGGAGCGGCGTGGAGCTGGACTGAAGCACCGCCCACGCTCAAGGTGAGCGCGATGAGGAATCGCGTAAATGCCAGCAAACCTGTTCTCATGTCATCGCTCCTTGCCCATATTCGGACCGAACAGCGATAATCATCATACTATGCTGCCTCGCGCAATAGCGATCGTCGGCGTCGCCTGGCTTGTCTGTCTTGCAGGCTGCGCGTCGCGCTCCGTCATCTCGCCAGAGTTGGCTTCTCAGGTCGATCTCGGGGTGACGTTCGCCGAGATCAAGGACGCGCCGGACCACTACCACGGGCGAATGGTGATGTGGGGAGGCGAGGTGCTGTCGGCAAGGCTCGGGCAGGAGGGCACGCGAATAGAGGTGCTCGAGCTGCCGCTGAACGATCGACAGGCACCGATCTACGATCGGACCAAATCCGAAGGTCGTTTCCTCGCTTTTCAGCGACAGTTCCTCGATCCGGCCACGCTTCCCAAAGGCACGCGCGTGACGATCATTGGCACGGTGACCGGCGTGGTGCGTCAGCCGCTGGATGAGACGGAGTACGACTACCCGACGCTCGACCTTCAGCACGTGACGGTCTGGCCGAAAGAGGATCGCCGCGCGAGATATCCCGGCCCCTACCCCTATCCCTATGGGTATCCGTATTGGGGAGGCCGTTGGGGCCCGTGGGGCCCGTATCCCTATTATCCGTATTGGTGGTAACGCTCACGCTGTTGCGGCGGTCGATGCTACCGAAAACGACCGTTACGCGGCTACCGCGTCGGCTGCTGCGCCACCACGGTGGTCTCTTTGGCCGTCAGCGTCAACTCCAGGCGGCGATTGAGCGCTCGCCCCTCCGCGGTATTGTTCGAGGCGACAGGTCGGGTATGCGCATAGCCGCCAGCTGAGATGCGCTCCGCGTCGATACCTCCCTCCTCAATGAAATAGCGGACCACGGCGGTCGCTCGTGCCGCGGACAATTCCCAGTTGCTGGAGAACTGCGAGCGAAGCTTCTGGCCGATCGGGATGTTGTCGCTGTGCCCCGCGACGTGAATCTCGATCTCCTTCCATGGCTTCAACACATCGTTGAGGCGCTTGAAAAGGGCGACGGCTTCCGGTTTCAGTTTCGCCTGCGCCGGGTGAAACAGGAGTTGATCGAGGAGCGTAATCTTGACCTGATCGCCCGCCTGGATCACTGACGCTTCTCCTGCAGTAATCGGCCCCTCAACCGCCTTGCTGACCGACTCCAGCAGCATGCCCCATTTTGTAAACTTCACCGCGCCCTCGGGCCGGTGAGTCTCGCCTTCACCTGAGGTGTCCCGCGGTCGCCAGCCGGTCAGTTGTACGGATTGGCCGGCCCGCTGATTGAGGAGCGCGCGCTGCTCATTGGTATAGGCCAGCAGTTGATCGCGCTCCTCCTCAGCCAGCATCGCTCGGGTCACGGCTGCGCTGAGCTCATCATTCAAGCCGCTCAACCGCGACTGGGCTTCTTCCAACGCCGTACTGAGCTGCGCGACCCGCGCGCTCAGCATTTCACGATCGAGGTGCAGGCCCCCGATCTCGTGGTCTCGGTCGGAGAGCTGCTTTTCGATCTCGGTCAGTCGTGCGAGCTGCATCTCGATCTGGGCCGCTTGCTTCGAGAGCTGCCGAGCCGCCTCTTCCTGCGCATTCGCCGCGGCGGTCAAGGCCGCCTGCTCGTGCTTCTCCGCCTCCGCGGCTCGCGTCTGCTCAGCGGTGAGTCGCTGACCCAGATCGGAGAGCTGCTTGTTCGCCTGCTCGAAGGCGACCGTCAGTTGCTCCTTGTCCTGTCGGACGGCGGCAAGCTCTCGGCTCACCGCGTGTAGTTCCTGTTGCCGTTCGGCGAGCCGGCTCTCGACATCCTCGACCTGTTGGTGCAGATCACCGAGCGTCGCGTCCAGACCACGCCGCTCGTTCGTCAAAACCGTATTCTCCTGCTGCAGGCGGGCGAGCTCCGCTTCCAAGGTTCGCAGGCTGCCTTCCCGCGCTTGCCGGGCCAGTGTCGCCGCTTTTTGCTCGAGCGCCAGCTTGCGTTCGACATCCTGCATCTGTTTGCGGGTCTCCGTCAGCACGCTGACGAGATGTTGTTTTTCAGTCGTCAGGCCGGTAATCCGCGCATTCGCCTCCCGCAAGGCTTCGAGCCCGGCCTCGATCTCCTCTTGCGCGACGTGGCGCTGCTGCTCCAGGTCGTGGAGTCGAGTTTGCAACCACTCCTGCTCGCGTTTGAGCTTTTCGTTCTCCTGATGACCGAGTTCCTGCTCCATGCGAAGCCGCTTCGCCTCATGTTCGACGGCCTGCCGGCGTTGGGCCTCTCGACGATAACTCTGCTTGGCCGTTTCAATGTCCTGCTGCACCTTCTGGAGAATCGAGTCCATGACGGACAAGGCCGGACCCTCACCCCCAGGCTCGAGCGCCGCCTTCGGCGCTTCCTGCGCCAAGGCCAGCGGTAATCCGATGAGTAGCCATATCGCGGTCATGCATGCGCGGAGCGGATTCATCAGCATGACGTCCTCCTGAAAGGGCTGACGCGCCGCGACCTACGAGGCGGAACGCGAGCCGTCCTGAGTCGGATCAAAGACACTCCTATAGCGCGGACACGGTATGCCGGGTATCGGAAGGAAGATTACGAGGACTTGCGGGATCAGGACCGGCGGCTCTGTATCAATCGGCGAGGTCAGAACGGCCACCGGATCGGGGTTTCTCCTACAGTATCTTGCGCGCTGCGAGGATGCCCGTCCGCGTTGGCCGTCGCCTATTGTATGCCGATTTGTCCCCAGTGACCGAAGGAGCAGCCGGTATGAGCCACAAGCGGTTCCCGTGGTATCGATCTCTGCATGCACACATCAATGCGACGATCCAGGCGCCGATCTATCGGCTGGTTCGCCGGTATCCGCGTGTCGAATCGGGGCTGGATCAGCACGAGTGCCGATGGCTCATCCTGAACGACACCGCGCTTGCGGGCCGACGCGCCGTGCATATTACCGACCTGCATCTGGACGCCTACCTGCCGCGTCATGATGCCGTCGTGCAGTCCATTGCGTCCTCGCGCCCCGATTGGATCTTCGTCACCGGAGATCTGCTCAACGTGCCGGAAGGCTTGCCGGACCTGTTCCGATTTCTCTCGGCGCTGCGAAGTGTGGCTCCTGTCTATGTCACGCTGGGGAACCACGACCATTACAGCGGGGTCCCGGTCGATGCGTTCGTCGAGCAGGCCGAACGCCACAAGGTCCAGCTCCTCATCAACCAGGTGGTCTGTGTCCCGCTACGTTCGTCCGAACTGTGCATCATCGGCCTCGATGATCCCGCTACACATCGTGCCGATGTGCGTTGCATCCCGCGCGCATCGACGGCGAGTCGCTTTACGATTCTCCTGGCCCATGCGCCTCGCATCGTAGAAGAGTTGGAGGAGGAGCACGCCGCCGACCTGATTCTCTGCGGTCATAGCCATGGCGGACAAGTCCGCATCGGCGGCATTCCGCCCGTGTGGTTGCCATATGGGTGGGGCCGACATCATGACGGCTTGTACACGGACGGCCGACGCCGGCTCTACGTCAATCGAGGCTTGGGGTGGTCCGCCTTGCCGATTCGGCGCCGCTGTCCGCCTGAGATCCTGTTGATCGAATGGCAGGTCCCCACCAACACGTCACGTCTGTCGCACCACTCGCTCTAGAGAAGTTGGTAGGCGCTGTTCCTACGGCCTGCCGGTCCATGAGACGACCCTCCGCCCCCATGAGACCCATAGGCGTTCAGGAACATCAGCCCTAGTATGGCGGCGATGAGGGTGATCTCAGGGGGGGTGCGTGTTCGGACGCCCGGCTTGGCGGACTGCGCTATCTTGTTTGGCGATCGGTACGTTAATGCTTGCCTGCGGCGAAGTACCGGTGCAGCATCTGTTTACCACCGAAGACTGGCGGACGGTCTTCCCGGCTCAAGTCAAAGAGATGACGGTCGGAGCTGCCGGCGAGCCGGACAACTCACAGGCCCAGCCGACACTCGCTGTCCCCTCTGCCACGCCATCCGCTGTGGCTGTGTACGATTGTACGGCTTCTTGCAGCATCGTCGTGAAGGGTCTGAAATGTCACTTGCCGCACGATGAGGAGCCCTCCTGCTCTGTACGGATGAGCCGCGAGCATTGCTGGATCGGTCGAAGGCCCGTGACCGATGGGGCGGTGGTCGATGTGAGCTGTCACAGCGACTCGGCTGTGGAGCACATCGAGCAGGCGAAAGCCGTGCGAGGGCTTCCACCAAGGACCGCGTGTGTGGTGGATGTCGAGGCAAAGCAACAAACGCACGCATTACGCTGCCCCTCGCTGGTGCTCATCCCCCTTAATCCATGAGTCCCAGTGATCGACCCGAAAGTCGATCCAGGGCACACGAGCGGTAACCAATTCAAGATTTTTAGAGAGGAAGGTCGCAAGGAAGGCAGAGGTGGGGTTTGGTATGGCGCGACTCGGCCGGCACAGGTACTCGTGAGCGTCCATCACGAGCGTTCCACGCGGAGCCGCGCAACGCCCTCAGTCGAGGGGCACCACTCACGGTCGGCATCACGACCCGACCTCGGCTCCGCTGGCTACGAGCTTCCTGCTGCCAGGAAACAAGTGCCGGTCACCGTCCTAGGACAGGGTGAGGGGCGTCAGGCCGCCACGCTTCCTCGACTGTTGTCTCGATAGACGTGAATGGTCCCGGTCCTGACGTCGAGACCATCGAGTGCCTCGGTTAGGACATCCGCTGTCGTGCCATCTCTCATTTCCACGAGGACCCGATGTTGGTCGAGCGGTGTCATCGTCCTGATCCCAGGAAACATCGACAACAGCGCCGGTCCCTGCTCGGTTGTCACGGAAATCGGGAATTCAACGAGAAGTGAGACGTCCATAGATCACTCCGTACTGGTAGAGCGACGGCGGTGGAGATCACCGAGGTCGGTCCGGTTTTTTCGATCAGAGCAGTCATTCACGCGTAATCGGTTAGCAAGCTTGATACCGAGAGGCGTGACATCCAAACTGATGAAAGGACTGAAACCGGGATTCTTCGATGGCCCGCAACTCGTCTGAGATGAGGCAAAAGAGATACAGCCGGTATCACCATAGATACACAACAGATACACAACGGACTGTCCTTTGCGGCACGCTGACGTCATTATTGAGTGTAGCGTGATGTTTGGGTCCTCCTCACACGCCCCCGCCATGTCACCAAAGGGACTACGCGGGTGAGAAACATGATCGATCCCGGGCCAGCTCTCACATTCCGACGCTTCTACATCCTTCTTCTGGTCGTGTTCCTCACGTATGGCGTGGCCGCAAACGCCAGCGACTCGGGTGGCTGGGTCAGCGTCCGCCCCGCGCCAACAGCGAGAACAGAAGTCGCCGCGGCCGTCGTCGGCACGACGATTTATGTCGTCGGTGGCTTCGAACACGCGGGAGGAGGCAACCCAACGGCCGCGATCGTGAGCGATCGCGTCGAAGCCTACGATGCCCTCGCCGATCGCTGGACGACCAAAACCTCCCTTCCGGTCGCGCTCCATCACGCCGGCATTGCCGCCGTTGGCGGCCGGCTCTATGTGATTGGCGGATTCAGGCAGTTACCGACCCCCGGATGGCATCCGGTCGCGACGGTCTACGTGTACGACCCTCATGACGATCGGTGGACCGAAGGCGCGCCGATGCCGACGCCCCGAGGGGCGCTCAGCGTGACGGAACTGGAAGGCAAGCTCTATGCGATCGGGGGGCTGGACGGTCGGGGAGATACCTCGGCAGTCGAGGAGTATGACCCTGTCAGTGATCGGTGGAGCGCCCGCGCTCCGTTGCCGACGCCACGTGATCATTTGGCGACGGCGACCGCGGCGGGTCGAATCTATGCGATCGGCGGGAGGCAGGCCGATAATCTGGCGGTCACGGAGATGTATGATCCGGCCGCGAACCACTGGAGCCGGCGGGCTGATTTGCCCACGCCGCGGAGCGGGATTACGGCCGGTGTGATCGATGGGACGATCTATGTGGTTGGCGGGGAGTCGGCCACGGTGACCTTCTCGACGAATGAAGCGTACCGTCCCGATACGGATCGGTGGACGAGCATGGCCTCGATGCCGACGGCCAGACACGGACTCGGCTCCGGAGTAGTTCGAAAGCGCATGTACGTGATTGCAGGCGGCCCGACGCCAGGGTTTTCATTCACGGCGGTAAATGAAATGTTTGCCCCTCCCTCCGAGCCATGACAGCGTGACAAAGACCACGAATCGACGGCCGTGCTCGCGCTCTCACGATCTGTGCCGTTAGCAGCCAATGCGCTCCCATTCGCGCAGCCTATGCCCGGTATCGAAGGTCAGCCGATACGCCTCGCACCAACTGTGCGGCGGTCGGTTCAGATCACCGGCATCATAATTCCACATCCGATAGGTCCACCGAGCGCCGCCGCTCGGCAACAGTTCGACGGACTGAGGCGGACCCAATTCAGTCAGAATCTCGCTCTGAACGACGTGGTTCCTCGAAAGGGCGAAATAGAGGGTCGGCCAGGCGTGCGAGAGGCGGCAACCGACGGAGGTCAAACAGACGGTCAAAAGGAAAAGGCCGAACAACCATGTCGACCCGCGGTGGTCCTCGCGCCTACCTCCAATCGTCGAACATCGCTCATCGTCGGTCATGACCGTGCGTGGCCGGCGAGTCGGAACCAGGATATCCATGCTCGCGAAGACAGGCGTTGATCTCCTCATTCACGTCGATGCGTGCTCCCGTGTGGGGATCGGCCTCCGACCGCTTTCGTACCGCCTCTCGCGTACATTCGTAACACGCCTGTTGATACCCCGGTCGTCCGTCCTCGCACGGCACACTCGCACAGGCGGCCGAGAGGAGCGTGGCGATGATCAGCACGCCTACGGTTCCACCCATTCGATCGATCACCGCATCGTTCCTTTGCTCGACGGTGGACGAGGAGAGCGGTCGTTATTCCACGCGGCTTCCCACCAATGGCGCTGCCACCGGCACGGCCGGCGCATTCACCGCTGCGAGATCCTCGTGAGCCGTTTCCGGCTTCCGCAACACCGACATGACGTAGTAGGTGGAGGGGACGAGAAAGAGTGTCAGGGCCGTCGAGAAGAACATGCCCGCGATCACGACGTACCCCAACTGCCCGCGCCCGGCGGCCCCGGCCCCGCTCGTCGTCACGAGCGGCACCGCGCCCAGGATCGTGGCGAGACTGGTCATCAAAATCGGACGCAGCCGCCTCGTCGAGGCCGTCACGACGGCATCGAGAAGATCGCGGCCCTCCGCGCGAAGCTGATTGGCAAAATCCACGATCAGGATGCCGTTCTTGGTGACGAGGCCGATCAACATGATCAGCCCGATCTGACTATACACGTTGATCGTGCCGCCGAAGAACACGAGGGCGGCCAGCGCGCCTGTCACGGCCGGCGGGACGGAAAACAGAATCGTGAAGGGATGAAGAAAGCTTTCGAACTGCGCCGCCAGCACCAAATAAATGACGATGAAGGTGGCGAGGAACAACGCCCAGAGCCCGCGATTGGCTTCCTTGAAGGTTTTCGACTCCCCGGCATAGCTGATGGTCGCGGCAGGCGGAAGAGACCCGCGCGCCGCTCGCTCGAGGTAATCGAGCGCGTCGCCCAAGGAATAACCTGGGCCGAGTCCGGCGCTGAGAATACCGGCCCGCATCTTGTCGTAATGATGCAGCGCGGTCGGGACCGTCGTCGGATTCAGCGTGACCAGGTTGCTCAGTTGCACGAGTTGCTGATCCTGACTGCGCAGGTACAGAGCCGCAATGTCCGAGGACTGGTCGCGGTGTCGGTCCGCGACCTTCACGATCACCGGATATTGGACGCCATCACGAGTGAACCGTGTGACCTGTCGTCCGCCGAGCAATGTTTCGAGTGTGCGGCCCACGAGGCTGGGGGAGATGCCGAGGTCGGCGGCTTTGTCGCGGGAGATACGAATGTCGATTTCGGGCTTGTGGAGGTCCAGATTGGTCGTGACATTCACGAGACGTTCGTTGCGGCGGGCCGAATCCATGACGGTGTTCAGGTAGCGTTCGACCTCTTCGTAGCTTGGTCCACTGACCACGAATTGCACCGGTGACAGGCCGCTGCCGCCACCGACGAGCGCGGGCGGATTGTACGGCGCGGCCGTGACGCCGGGGATTGCAGCCATCTTCGCCGTCAACTCGGCCACGATCGCCTGTTGGCTCCGGGTTCGTTCGCTCCAATCGGTGAGCGTGACCCAACTGCCGCCCGCGTTCACACGGCTGACGGGCCATCCACTCCCCACCCACGTGAGATGCGACTTGATTTCCGGGGCGGAGGCATACAGCGCCTCGACATCGCGGGCGTAGCGATCGGTGTAGGCGAGCGTGCTTCCCTCCGGTCCTACGATCGTGACGCCGAAGGCACCGGTGTCTTCCGGCGGTGCGAGTTCGGCCGGCAGCTTGAAGAACAGCGTCGCGCCAACGGCGAGAAGCACCAGGCTCACGACGGGCGCAAGCATCCGCCATCTGAGGACGGCGATCAGCGATCGCCGGTAGACCCCGGCGAGTGCGCCGAACACCCGCTGGACCATGGGCATGCCGGCCCCGTCCCGACCCTCTCTCTGGCTATCCCTCATGGGGAGCCTTGCGCTCATGGTCGGAGTGAGCGTGAGCGCGACGAACCCGGAGATCAGGACGGACCCGGCGACGGCCAACGCGAGTTCACGAAACAGCCGCGCGGTGGCATCGGTCAGAAACACGATCGGTGCGAAGACCGCGACCAGCGAGATCGTCGTCGCGACGACGGCGAAGCCAATCTCCCGGGTTCCGTCAATCGCCGCGGGCAAGGGGTGCTGACCCTGTTCGATGCGGCGGTAAATGTTTTCGAGGACGACGATGGCGTCGTCGACGACCAGCCCGACCGCCAGGACCAGCCCCAACAGCGTCAGGAGGTTGATGGAAAAGCCGACCAGCCACATGAGGGTAAAGGTTCCGAGCAGCGACGCGGGTATCGCGACCGCCGGAATGATCGTGGCGCGTAGGCGCCCGAGAAACGCGTAGATCACCAGGACGACGAGGGTGATGGAGACGGCAAGCGTGAGATAGACCTCATGAAGCGAGCGTTCGATGGCCGTGGAGCGATCCGAGGAGATTTTGAGCGTCATCCCTTCCGGCAAGCTGCTTTGCATCTCCTTGAACTTCTCCCGCACGGTCCGCGCGACGGCAAGCGCATTGGCCTTCGACTGCTTGACGACGCCCAGGCTCACCGTCGGCCTGCCGTTCGATCGCACGAGCTTGCGATCGTCCTCCGGACCAATTTCGGCGTACCCCACGTCTTCCAGTCTGATCGGGTAGCCATCGCGGTAGCTCACGATCAAGCGGTTGAAGTGCTCATCCGTCTGCAGCTCGCCACGGGTTCGGACACCGTACTCCACGTCCTTGCCCTGGATGCGGCCCGACGGGATCGCCACGTTCTGATTGCGAATCGCCTCTTCGACATCTTGGACCGTCAGCCCCCGCGAGCCCAGTTTGTCGGCATCCAGCCAGACGCGAATCGCGTAGCGTCGCGCGCCCCACGTCCACACCGCGGAGACCCCCGGCAGGCTCCCCAGCTTGTCCTTGAGATGGCGCTCCGCATAATCCGTCATCTCCAGCTCGTTGTGCCGATCGCTGAACAGCGAGAGCCAGATCGTCGGCTCGGCGTCCGTCCGGGCCTTGAAGATCATCGGCTCCTGGATGGTCGGCGGGAGCCATCGGCGAGGGCCGAGGACGCGGTCCCGTACATCGTTGACGGCCGCATCCAGGTCGCGCCCTAGCTCGAACTCGACGGTGATTTGCGACTGCTCCTCGCGGCTCACCGAGGTGAGCGTCCGCAAGCCCTCGAGGCCGGCCAGCGACTCTTCCAACACCCGTGTGACGTCCGTCTCGACGAGGGAGGCGCTGGCGCCCGGATATTCGGTCGTGACCGACACGATGGGAAACTCGATGTCGGGGTACTCGCGGACCGGCAGCCGTCCGAAGGCCACGAGCCCCAGCAGGACCACCATGAGCGTCAGCACGGTGGCCAATACCGGGCGGCGGATGCACAAAACGGACAGCGACATGGCTCCTCAGGCGGTCAATAGGCCAGCAGGTCCTCGGTGCGGTGCATCAAGGGGCGATCAAGAGCCGGCGGCTCGGTGACCGCCGCATCACGCGCCGGAACGGCCGGGACCTCGCCTTCGTCGGTTACGGCGTCGCCGGAACGAGTTTGAGGACTTCGCCATCGTGATCGACCACGTAGAGCTCTCCGTCCCGGTCCTGCCCAAACGAACTGATCTTGCGATCCGTTTCGAGCAGGACCGTATGCGAGACGATCTGCTTCCCGTCATAGCGGAGCGCGAAGATACCGCCGTCTCCGTAATCGCCATACACATACGCGCCGCAAAGGCCCTTCAAGGCGCTTCCACGATAGACAAATCCGCCGATGACCACGCGGTGGGGTGACGTGGGATAGTCGTAGATCGGCATTTCGAATCCTCGCCGCTCGCACGTTTTCGATACGGCTGGCGTACAGATCGTTCCCTCCATCACACGCCAACCATAGTTCGCGCCTTTCTTGACGACGTCAATCTCCTCTCGATCGTATTGACCGACGTCGGCGGCATACAGGAGGCCGGTCACCGAATCGAACGAATAGCGCCAGGGGTTGCGGAATCCATACGCCCAAATCTCCGGCCGGGCGTCCGGTCGGCCGATGAACGGGTTGTCGGGGGGAATGGTATACGGCCGCTCGCCGTCGCGGTGAAGGACATCGATGCGGAGCATCTTCCCGAGCAACGTGCTCAAACTCTGGCCGTTGTCGTGCGGATCGTTGGCGGACCCGCCGTCCCCCGTCCCGATGTACAGCATGCCGTCCGGGCCGAACGCCAAGTCCCCGCCCTTGTGATTGGGATATGGTTGCGAGATTTCCAGAATGATCCGTTCCGTCGATCGATCGGCATGATCCGGCGCGGTCAGGCGCATCTCCGAGATGATCGTCCGGCGGGATTTGAACAGGCCCTCCGTCGTGTAATTGATGTAGATGTAGGGCTCGGAGGGAAATTTGGGATGGAGCGCCATTCCAAGTAATCCCATCTCGTAGCTGACGGTGACCTTGTCGCGGATGTCGAGCAGCGGCGAGTCGAGCAGCCGGCCCTGCTCGACGATGCGAACCGTTCCCGGCTGCTCGACGACGAAGAAGCGATCGCGGCGATCTTGCGCAACGAGCGCGACCGGTTGGTGCAGGCCTTTCACGACGGGGAGCAGGCGAACAGGCGGACTGCTCGGGGCGGCCCACTCCTCGCGGCACGTTTCAGCCTGGAGAAGCGGCACGTGGCTTGCCATCAAGGCGGCCGCCATGGATCCGACAAGTAGCGCGTATCGAAGTCGAGACAGCATGGGGCGTCGCACGGCGAACACCAATCAGTGCACGTCGAGTCAAGAACTGTGTCCCGAAGCTTACCAATCGCGTCGGCAGGATGGCAACCAATCGAGAGGCCGCCTCAGTAGGCGTCCAAAGGAGGTGAGCGCGGCTCGTGGGTCATTTGTGATCGTCTACCGCTGCGCCGGTATAGACCTTGTAGCTGTAGCGCCGCTTGTTCGTGATGGGATTGGAATTGTCAGATGCCGAAAAATACAGCGTATCGCCCCAATGACTGAATCGGCCGGCACCGTATTGCCGAATGTCCGCGTGGGATGAGTGCGCCGGTCCCAGTTCGACGCCGTCTTCGTACAGCCGCAGGGTCGAGCCGGTCGGATTCTTTATGCTGTCGCTCGCGGCATCGAAATTCTGCTGGACGACGTAGCTGTACCCGGATTCATGCGCCATCTCGCTTGGGCTGATCTCGAATTCGGCATAGGACGGTGCGATCTTGGCCTGGATCGCCTGAAAACGGCCCTCGGCGGTTTGAAAATAGGTTTTAAGCGACGGCAGGCCGTTGAACTCCTTGCTGCAACACGCTTCGGCGACCGTGAAGTTTTCCTTCAGCCCTTCGAACGTGATCCGCAGGTCGCGCAACTGCCTGCGTTTGGCGCCGTTCTCGATCAACGCCTCAAGCTGATCCCAGGCGGAGCGCGCTTGGTCTTCGATCACTTGAATCGATGACGCGACAGGGGCGCGAGCACCCTCCTTCGCGTTCGTCGTGAGTCGAACTTGGACCTTGTGTGCTTCCACGGAAATCTTCGTCAGCGCCTCCTGCGCCGTGCGGATATCTTTCAAACAGCATTGCTTGACGGCGTCCTTGTCCTCCCGCTCACGCTGCGCGGTCCGCATTGATTGTGAGACGTAGAGCCAACCCGCTACGACGGCCACGAGTGCCACCGAGGCGGCGATACCCCAGAAAACTTTTGCCATCATCACGTCTCGCGTCACGTACCGCTGTCCCTGGCCGAAGGGCCAGCGATAGAGCTTCACTTCGCTGTCAGGAGGGCGATACTCTCCGTCGCTCATTGCAGCCCTTTTACGAAGCACCGGGAATCAGACTATGTATCAATACACAAAATCTATGTCCGCGTGTAGCGGAATTTGGTGTCACGTTCGGGGTTACGTGCTGCCATGAAGGTCTTTGGCTCACAGAACAGCACGCGGTCGCCAGTAGCGTGTTTTCCCAAATCGCTACTGTCAGGGGGAGGTGCCCCATGCTACACATGAACCCCACTTACAGTCGGCGACGGCCGCTCGGCTTTCCTTCTGTAAGTGACACGGCGAAGCTGTATCTTCATCTTGTCCTTCCCCTGGCCGCGCGATTCTGCCCAGCGCAAGTGAGTGTCATTCACCTGAAACAGGTCTGGTGATGGATTCGACCTCTGTCAAAATTGCACACGTCACGACCATCGATGGGTCGCTCCGCCACCTGCTTCTTAATCAGTTGCGCCGCTTTCAGGCCGCCGGGTTCACGGTCTACGGCCTATCGTCACCCGGTCCTCATGTGCCCGATCTCGAAGCGGCCGGCATTCGCCATATTGCGATCCCGACGTTGACGCGCCAGATGTCACTTGGCGACGACGTGCGCGCGCTCGTTCAGCTCGCGCTCGCGATGCGCCGCGAGCGCTTCACGATCGTACACACCCATACCGTGAAGGGCGGTTTGCTCGGTCAGTATGCGGCCTTGCTCGCGCGGGTGCCGATCCGGGTGCATACGATTCACGGCCTCTATTTCCCCGGCCATATGAACGTGAAGCGGCGCTGGTTCTACGTGCTGATGGAACGCGTGACGATGCGCTTCTCCCACCGGAACTTCTCGCAAAATCCCGAAGACGTTCCGGTTGCCGTCGAGGAGCGCATCTCCCCGATCGACCGCATCGAGTGCATCGGGAACGGCATCGATCTCGCGGTCTTCGATCCCCGGCGCTACTCGCCTGTCCGGCGTCAAGCGATCCGGGCGTCGCTCGGCATCGCCGACGAGCACGTGCTCGTCGGCATGGTGGGACGGTTTCTCGTCGAGAAAGGCTATCTCGAAATGTTCGAAGCCGTGCGGCGCATCAAGCGCGTCGCGCCTTCGGCCCGGTTCGTCTTCATCGGCGTGCTCGAACCGCAGAAGAGCGATCAACTTGCGCCGAGCCTTCTTCGCGAGATGGGCATCGACGACGTGAGTCAGTTCCTCGGATTTCGGGATGACGTCGCCGATCTCTATGCCGCGATGGATGTCTTCGTGCTGCCGTCGCATCGTGAAGGGTTCCCGCGTGTCACGATGGAAGCCAGTGGAATGGGTGTGCCGTGCGTGGCGACCAATATCAGAGGATGCCGTCAAACCGTGGAGGACGGGGTCACCGGCCATCTGGTCCCCGTGCGGGACGCGGAACGCTTGGCTGAAGCCATTCGTGATCTGATTGAGGATCCAGGCAAGCGTCGGCGCTATGGAGAAGCGGCGCGAAAGAAGGCCGAGCGGGAATTCGACGAACGGGCCGTGTTTGACCGAATCGAAAAAGCCTATCACACGCTCTTGGCGGACTATCGCTCGACACGTGGTTGATATGCCGGCTCGTCACGCCCTCACGTTCGACCTGGAGGATTGGCATCAGCACGGCTGGCGGCATGTCTGCGGCGAGTGGCGTCCGCCCTCAGAGGCCGTGCGACGGGACACCTACCGCATCCTCGATCTGCTGGATGAACTCAATGTGCGGGCGACGTTCTTTGTCGTGGGGCTCTTGGCCGAAGGCTGCCCCGAGTTGGTTCGAGATGTTGCGCGTCGTGGCCATGAAATCGGGACCCACTCGCATGCGCACCACCTCGTGCACCGCCTGGACCGCGAGAAGTTTCGGCGGGATGTCGAACGCAGCAAGAAGTATCTGGAGGACCTGACCGGGACGACGGTGCTCGGATTCCGGGCCCCGGAATTTTCAATCCGCGCGCTTGATCACTGGGCCTTCGATGTGTTGACGGAGCTCGGCATCGAGTACGATTCTAGCGTGTTTCCGGCTTCATTCGTCCGCTACGGCCTTCAATCGGCGCCCCGGCATCCCTTTACGATTACCACGGAGCACGGCACGCTGCACGAGTTTCCCCTCGCCACGTGGCGGGTTCGACACTCCCAGCTCGCCGTGGCGGGCGGCAGTTATTTCCGGCTCTTTCCGCGTTGGATGCTTCAGTCCGCCTTGAAGGCGATCGACGCGGAAGGTTTGAACGCGGTTCTGTACTTTCATCCGTACGAATTTCACGATGGCCGGCTGTCCTTGCCGGGGCTGAGCTTCAGGCGCGCCCTTCATCAGGGGTATCTCAAGGCCGTCGTGCTCCATAACTTTAAGACGCCGGCCATCGCGTCCCATGTGCGTGCCTTGGTCGCGCCCTATCGATGGGCGCGCTTGTGTGACCTCTACATGGAAAGAACACGCGTTGTTCTAAGGAGGGGAGTGAATGGAACCTAATGTGGCCAGTCGCGAAATGGTACGCCAGCGCTTCGAGCGAGAGGCGCAAAGTTTTGATGCGATTTACCGAGAAGATGCCTCCAGCCTGTCCTACTGGTTCAATCGTGTTCTGCGGAGGGGAATTTTCGAACGATTCGACGGCGCGTTCCGAGAGGCGGGCGACGTGCGCGGCAAGTCCGTGCTGGACGTCGGGTGCGGATCCGGCATCTATGTCGTGTCGTTTGCACAGCGGGGGGCGAGGCGCATCGTGGGGCTCGACTTTTCCCGGAACATGTTGGATCTCGCCGAACGAGCGGTCGAGCGCCATGGCGTCGGTAGCCGATGCGAATTCCGCCACGTCGATTTTATGGAGGCGGAATTTGATGAGACGTTCGATGTGACCATCGCCATGGGCGTCTTCGACTATTTGCCGGATCCCGCTCCGTTCCTCCGCAAGATGGTGTCCGTCACCAGGGGAAAGGTCATCGCCTCCTTTCCGACTCACTCGATCATTCGTTCGCCTGCCCGCCGGCTGCGGTACCAATTGACCGGAAAGGGCGATGTCTATTTTTACGACGAGCCCCAAATGCATCGATTGGTTCGAGAGGCGGGATTGACGAAGTACTCGTTGCCGCGCGCCGTGGGCTCCGGTGGTGGGTTTCTGCTGGTCGGGGACTGCGGCGCATAGCGGCTTCAATGCGAGCTGGGGTCGACTGGGGCATCAGAGTCGTCGATGAACGGTCAGTCCATGAAGGAGAAGTCGACGATCACGCCGACCTTGGGCGGAGCCCGTGATCTTCGCGTCGCCGCGCGGCGCACGCAGGAGCGGGGTCGCTTCAGGACGGCGCTTCTGAGCGGCCTGTCGGTGGCGGTGGCTCTGGCGGTGACCTTTCTCTTGCTCGAGTTCACCGTTCGTCTCTTACCGGTGTCGACCAGTCTGCAAAAGATGCCGGTCGATGAGCGCAATCCGGTGCTCCGGTTTCCTCCGAATCAATCGTTCATCTATTCGGTCGGATGGAATTTCAGCGTCGTGAATCGAGGGCGGATCAACAATTACGGCTTCGTGAATGCTCAGGACTATGAGCGAGACGGGAATGGGCCGGTCTTGCTGGCGTTCATCGGTGACAGCTATGTCGAGGCGATGGCGGTTCCCTATGCCGAGACGGCACATGGGCGTTTGGCCGCTCGCTACAAGGACCAGGGGAAGGTCTATAGCTTGGGGATCTCGGGTGCGCAGCTCGCCCAATATGTCGCGATGGCGGAGTTTGCGTGGAAGGAATTCCAGCCGCGTCGTATGGTGTTTGTGATCGTGGGGAACGATTTTGATGAAAGCCTGATCAAAATGAGAGGCGGTCTCCATCTCTTTGAAAAAGAGGCGGGTGAGCTGCGTCTCGTCAGGACGGATTACCGGCCCAGCGCCATGGAGGACGTGCTCCGCCATCTCGTTCTGGCTCGGTATCTCTGGGGCAATTGCCAAATCGCCGACTTGTCCCGCGCGATCGGTATTCGGCCCAGTGCAGCTCGTGCGTACGTCGGCAATACGTCCCGCGATGTATCCGAGGCGCGTCTGACGGATTCGAAGCAGGTGGTCGACGCGTTCTTCCGCGAACTCGCTCGCCGCGTGCCGCTCGACCCGACGCGCATCCTGTTCGTCATCGATGGGATGCGGCCCAATTTGTATTCGGAAGAGGGACTGAGAGAGGCTGAGGGCAGTTATTTCGATGTGATGCGGCGGTATTTTGCCGACGTCGCACGACGCGGGGGCTATGAGGTGCTCGATATGCAGCCGACGTTCATCGAAGAGCACCGAGCTGCCGGGACACGATTCGAATTTCCCACTGATGCGCATTGGAATAGCAATGGACATCAGGTCGTCGCGGAATCCATCGCCGCATCTTCATTCGGCGAACGTCTCGTCTCCGAGGTGAGGCGGCAAGCCCACGCATCGAGTCCATGATCGCGTGGCCCCGTTGCGCATGGTCGAACCAAGCCCGGTGGGAGCTTGACGAAAACAGGAGAGTACAGTGGTCAGGCAGGCTGTGCCAATGAATCCGGCAGATGTCCGGAGCTTGGTCATCCATCCTAGCGCGCCTAGCGCGAGAGCCGAAAGTGCATTGCACCGCAATGTGTCGAGGTCATGCAGGCGCGGGATGGGAGCGGAGGCGGGAATATCGGTGGTCGGTCATCGTGATCCTGCCGATGGCCGTTCTGTTGCTCGCACCCTCGAACGGGGACGCCCAACAGCCGATCGCTCCCCCCGCGGCCCCGGCGGCTCCCATCCCGCAGTTCTTCGGCGGTCAGGGGTATTTGTTTCTGTCGCAGTTCGCCAATCCGGCCGTCATCGGAGCCCTGTATCTGACGCCCGACTTGCCGCTCACCGGCTATTACCCGGTCTACCCGACTCCGCTTGCGCCAATCATTGACACGCCCGGCATTGTGACGGGACCGTTGGTCTTGCACCCCTCCATGGGGGTCGCGGAGATGTTCACCGATAACGTCTTTCGCACCAACAGCAATCGACGCGATGACTTCGTGCAAGTGTTATCGCCGGGTATCCAAGCGCAACTGCCCTTCTTGAAGCGTCATCTATTCATGATCGACTACCGGACGAACATTCAATACTACAGTCGAACGCCCTCGAACGACGTCCAGGATCAGACCGCTTCGGGACGGTTCCAGTTCAATCTGCCGTGGGGCCTCCATCTTGATTTTCAAGGCGAGCACAAACTCGGCCATGATCCGAGGGGAACCGCCGTCGATCTGCTTGCCTTTGACGTCAATAAATGGACGACCAACGGCTTTACCGGCCAAGCCTATTACCAGGGCGGGCGTCTCGGTGCAATTCTGACCACCCAAGTGCTGCGGTGGAACTTCTTGAACAACAACCAAGCCATCTTTCGGGACCGTCTCACGAATTATGCCGGGCTGACGCTTCTCGGCGGCGTTTCACCGAAGAGCTCGGTGCTGGTGAGCTTCAGCGCGCTCGAGAACATCTACGAGCAAAACAAGAATCTTGACAGCACGCTCTACACCGTCAGCGGCGGAGGCCGATGGGATGTGACGGGCAAGACCACTGGTGAGTTGCTTGTGGGCTATCAGATGCTTCGATTCAACCAAGCACCCACGCAGCAGCAAGGCGACTTGAGCGCATTCAATCGAGCCCCGGGCACCGATTCGGCCGACGGCGTCTTCTTTTCGGGCACCCTCGCGTGGACACCGACGGCGCAGTTGCGGCTGGCGGTACAACCGTACCGGAGTTTTCAGCAAACCGTCTTCATCAATTCGTTGTTCTTTACTGCGACCGGCGTCAACGTTTCTGCCACCCATGCCGTGACCCAGCGCGTCGATCTGACTGCCAACTTCGGCTACGAGCAGGATCGGTTCTCCACCCCCTCCGGCTCGACGAGCGGCGGCCGCAAGGACACGTTGACGAATGTCGCGGTCGGGGTCCGCTATCGCGCCGTCAAATGGCTCGGCCTTGCTTTTCAGTATGTCTTCGAACAGCGCGACTCCAATGTCGAGCAATTCAACTACAACGCCAACACGGTCGTCCTCTCGGCTCAGCTCTTGATGTAGGGCCGGTTCGTGTCCAGATCCGCCCGTTGTGTTCACTCGGTGCATTAAAGGAACCATCAAATGAGTCAGCACGCCAAAGCCGCTGTGTCGCATCACGAGATCGATCTCAACGTCAGCGATATGTTCGCGATCGTCCACCGCTGGAAGTGGGTCGTCGCGGCCTGCGCGGTCGCCGGAGCATTGATCGCCGGGGTGTGGTCGTATCGACAGACGCCGGTGTACCGCGCAACGGCCTCCGTGGTCGTGGAGCGGGAAGAGGCGGGGAGCTTGGAGCGTGGCGGGAACTACTTCCTAATCCCGGAGTACTATCAGACGCACTTCGAGTTGTTGAAAAGCCAAGGCGTCCTTCAAAAAGCGGCTCAACGCATCGATCTGGCATCCCACGCCGAGTATCGTCGTCGTCCACCCTCTCAGTTCCGCGAAATGCTCGATCGTCTGTTGCCCAGCCTTGGCCCGAGCACCGTCGCGGAAGAGGACCGGGCCCTGGATCAAGCCGACGCCGCGCCGGACGATGCGCCGCGAATCGATCACCGGCTGCTCAAGATGTTCAGCGACCATGTCGAGGTCAAACCGGTCCGAGGGACCCGCGTGGCGTACGTCTCCGTCGACTCCGAAGATCCGGTGTTTGCCGCCAAGGCGGCCAATGCCGTCGCCGCCTCGTATATCGAAAGCTGGATCGCGGGCAGCGTGCGGTCGAAGGAAAAAGCCAGCGAATGGTATGTGATGCAGCTGGAACGGCTCCGCGCCAAGGTGGAAGAAGCGGAAAAGGGCTTGTACGCGTATCGCGTGAAGCACGGCATGGTCGATGCCCGCGACGGGGAACGGGACGTCGCCCACCGGCTCGCGGAACTCAACAATGAGTTGATCCGCGCCGAGATGAAGCTCGCCGAAGCGCAGACGCGGTACGAGCATCTCAGCTCCATCATGAAGTCGGCCGGGGGGATCCCGGGCATCGACTGGAAGGTGTTGGATTCGTCGAGCGAGGTCCTTGCCTCGTCGCTCATCCAGAACCTGCGCGCTCAAGAAATCAAGGCGTCGAGCGAAGTCGCGGAGCTCATGGACAAGTATGGGCCGCTGCATCCAAAGCTGACCCATGCCAAATCGGAGTTGACCGAGCTGCGTGAGCGGATTCGCCAAGAAGTGGAGAAGATCTATTCGTCCTTGAAGCATGAGCACGACCTGGCCATGGCCAAGGTCCGCGTGCTCCGTGATGCGGTGGCCAAGCAAAAGACAGAGAAGGCCAAGGTCGAGCAGCGCGAGATCGAATACGGCATCCTGGATCGGGAAGCAAAGAGCACGCGATTGCTGTATGAGACGTTCCTCAAGCAGATGAAGGATCGTGAGTTGTCGCCGGAGAGCCAGTACACGCCGGTCTATCTCGCCGATCCCGCGGTGCCCACTCCGTTCCCCGTAAAGCCGCGGAAGAAACTCAACATGATCGTCGGCATGATGACCGGGCTGATTTCCGGCGTGGGCGTCGGCCTGTTTTTCGAGCTGCGCAACCGGCGCTTTCGCGGCTCCGACGATCTGCAACGCTATCTGTCCTCCGTTCCCGTGCTCGCCGCGGTGCCGCGGTTGCCGAAGGCCGAGGCCCAAGCGTTCTCCTTTGCCGACTGTAACGGCAGCCGCGGCGCGGCGGAAGCGTTCCGGGCGTTGCGAACAACGCTCCTCTTATCCTCGTTGCGCGATCGCTCTCGTTCACTGTTGGTCACGAGCCCGGGGCCACGGGAAGGCAAGACGACAGTGGCGGCGAATCTGGCGACCACGATGGCGCAACTCGAACACGTGAAAGTGATCCTGATCAACGCCGATCTGCGTCATCCCGAAATGCACCCCGTGTACCAGATCAAAAAGAACGGCCACGGCGAGCCCAAGGGGTTGAGGCATTTCTTGGTGGGCCAGGCCGATCTTCAAGCCGTTATTCATTCCACCGAGATCCCGAATCTCTGGATCGTCCCGCAAGGCGGGATGTCCAGCAACCCGTCCGAACTGGTTCATTCCCGGTCGATGGCCATGCTCTTGGCCCGATGCCACGAGCAGGGGTGGCACATCATTATTGATTGCCCCGAGGTGCTGTCCGTGGCCGAGGGGGTGATCCTCTCGACCATGGTCGAGGGTGTCCTTCTGGTCGTCAGCGCACCGGAGACGAGCCGGGATGCCAGCCGGGCCGCGATCCAGCGTCTCGTGGGAAGCGGCGCGAGATTGCTCGGCATCGTCATCCAAAAAGCGTCGCCTCGTGAATTGACGGTCTGCACCCCTTTGCTGAACGGCTACGAGGCGGCCACCAACGGAGGGCGCGCGACGCAGTCGACGGCGCTCCTCGATACCCGTTCCTAGTCCTGGCCCCTGACCGCGACGCTTCGACTTCAGCTCGCCTGCTAGGAAGGATTCATGTTATCGATCGGACGAATCGGATGGCAGCGATGGCAGCTCTGGACAGAAGGATCGTTAAACCGAAAGATCTTCTCGGCCATCTGCACGGTGGGCGGCTTGACGGTTCTCGTCAAAGCCATCGCTGCCGCCAAGGATGTGTTCATTGCCTATCAGTTTGGGACGGGAGATCAGCTCGAAGCGTTTCTGATTGCGTTTCTCCTCCCGCAGTTCGCTATCAACTTGATCGCCGGATCGTTGAATGCGGCGATCATTCCCACGTATGTCGAGGTCCGCGAACAGCACGGCTGCGAGGCCGCGCAACGACTCTTATCGACGGTCACGATCGGTACCCTCGCATTGCTCGTTGCCGTCGGCCTCTTCATGGCGGGGACGGCGGCCGAGGTGCTTCGCACGTTGGCGATTGGCTTCGCGCCCGGCAAGCTGGCCTTGACCGTGATGCTCTATCACCTCTTGCTACCGTCGCTGCTCTTCAGCGCGCTGTCCACGACATGGGGCGCGGTGCTCAATGCGACCGGCCGCTTCGCGATGGCGGCCGCGGTTCCGGCGACCACGTCGCTCAGCATGGTCGGCTCCCTGCTGCTGTTCGGCCAGCAGTGGAACGTCTATGCCTTGGCAGTGGGGACGGTGAGCGGCATGGTGCTCGAAGCGGCGATTCTCGGATGGGGTCTGCAGCGGGCAGGGATTTCAATCCTTCCCTATTGGTACGGTGTCACGCCGGCCGTGAAGCAGGTGGCCCGACAGTTCATTCCGATGGTGGCCGGCGCCCTCTTGATGGGCAGCACGACATTGATCAGCCAAGCGATGGCGGCCATGCTGCCGGCCGGCAGCGTGGCGGCCCTCAACTATGGGTCGAAACTGACAATGTTGCTGACGGGCGTGGGGACCCTGGCCGTCAGCACGGCGGTTTTGCCTCATTTCTCATGGATGGTGGCGCGCCGCGATGAGCGGGCGATTCGCCACACGTTCGTGACCTACGCCCGGTTGATTTTCTTGGTCACACTCCCGCTCACCCTTGTACTCGTGTATTTCTCCGAACCGGTGATTCGTCTGTTGTTCGAACGCGGAGCCTTTACCGAGGCCGATACACATCTCGTCAGCCGGGTGCAGATGCTGTTCGTCCTTCAAATCCCCTTCTTCAGCGTCGGCATGCTGGCGGTCCGATTGATTTCCGCGCTCAAAGCCAACCATATCCTGATGTGGGGCTCGGCCATCAATTTGGTCGCGAACGTGGTCCTGAACTATGTGCTCATGCAATGGCTAGGCGTCGCGGGGCTGTCCTTGTCCGTCACACTGATGTACGTGATCTCCATGACGTTCCTTCTGGCGATGGCCTGGCGGTTGATGGCGCGGGGACTCGCGGGTGAGGCCCGGCCGGTGGCCGCGGTGAGTACCTGATGCGGGTGGCTCTCGTCATCTCGTCGTTGGCCACCGGTGGGGCCGAACGCGTGATCGCGACCATGGCCAACTACTGGGCCGCTCGCGGGTGGGAGATCACGCTGATCACGCTGGCGAACGTGGAGACCGACTGGTATCCGGTGGCCTCGACGGTCAGGCGGGTGGGATGCGGGCTCATGCGTGACTCGGCCCACGTGGGGGCCGCGATTCATCAAAACGTGCAGCGGTTGTACCGCCTGCGGCGGGAGGTGAAGAAGGCAGCGCCCGATGCCGTCATCAGCTTCGGGGATGCCACCAACGTCCTGACGCTGCTCGCGACCGTTGGCTTCGGCGTCCCGGTCGTCATTTCTGAACGAACCGATCCTCGGCGGCATTACATCGTGTGGGCGTGGCGCCGACTGCGCGGCCTTGTCTATCGACGGGCGAGCGCACTCGTCGTACAGACGGACGTGATGTCGACGTGGGGGCGGCGCCTGGTGTCTCCGTCTCGGGTTCATGTCATTCCCAATCCCGTCGTGAGCACGACGCGAAGTGAACGTGTCCCCGATTCGGTCGACGTGCCGGAGCGGACGATCGTCGGAATGGGACGCCTGGCACGAGAAAAGGGATTTGATCTGCTGGTACGGGCGTTTCATGAGGTCCGGGCACGGGATCATGATTGGGACCTCGTGATCCTCGGCGAGGGGGAGGAACGGACCGGCCTGGAACGACTGGCGAAGGATCTCGGCATCGCGGACCATGTGCGCTTGCCCGGCCGCGTGCAGGATCCATCCCCGTTTCTCCATGCCGCCGCGCTATTCGTCCTTCCCTCTCGCTATGAAGGGTTCCCCAACGCCTTGATCGAAGCCATGGCGGCCGGTCTTCCCGTCATCGCGGCGGAATGCGATTCGGGGCCCAGGGAGATTATTCGCGACGGATGGGACGGTTTGTTGGCGCCGGTCGAAGACAGCCATGCGCTGGCCGCCATGATGCTGCGGCTGATCGAGGATCCCTCGTTGCGGGACCGGCTTGCGACCAATGCGAAGGATATTACGCGGCGGTTTGGCGCGGAGAGGGTGATGAGCATGTGGGAGTCCCTCCTGACGCGCGTGAGGTCCAAGGTGCGCGGCACCAAGCTCGCCGACTGTGCTCCCTCGTAGTCCATGAAGATTGCCTTTCTGATCCGTTCGCTGAACTACGGCGGCGCGGAGCGCCAACTCGTCACGCTCGCGAAGGGATTGCGGGATCGCGGGCATGAGGTCGTCGTGCTGGTGTTTTACGCCGGCGGCCCGCTGGAGGGCGACCTGCACGATCTCGGCATTCGCGTGTGTCCCTTGGAGAAGCGGGGGCGGTGGGAGATCTGGCGCTTCCTCGTGCGCCTCTACCGTCGCCTGCGCGTCGAGCGTCCCGATATCGTTCACGGGTATTTGTCGGAGCCAAATCTGGTGCTCGTCGCCTTGAAGCCGTTTCTCAGGGGCATGAAGGTCATCTGGGGCATCCGGACTTCCTATATGGACTTGCGTCACTATGATTGGTTGAGCACGGTGAGCTTCAAGATCAGCTGCCTCCTGTCGCGGTTCGCCGATCTCATCATTGCCAATTCCCACGCGGGGTCGGCCTACCACGTGTCCAACGGATTCCCCGATCGCAAGATGGTTGTCGTGCCGAACGGCATTGACACGAACCGGTTCCGTCCCGATCGCGACGCGCGACTCCGCGTGCGCGCGGAGTGGCGGATCGACGCGGATGAAACACTGGTCGGCTTGGTCGGCCGCCTCGATCCAATGAAAGACCACGGCACGTTTCTTCGAGCCGCCAGTCTCTTGTCTCGTGAACGGCAGGACGTGAGGTTTGTGTGCGTTGGAGACGGTCCCGAGCACTATCGGCGATCCCTCGTGGCCTTGGCCGAACAGCTCGGTGTCTCCGAACGCGTGCTGTGGGTCCCGGCTCGACAGGACGGCCCTGCGGTCTTCAACGCGCTCGATCTTGCGGTCAGCAGCAGTTACGGCGAGGGCTTTCCAAACGTCATCGCCGAGGCGATGGCCTGCGGCGTTCCCTGTGTCGTCACCGATGTCGGCGACTCGGCGTGGATCGTCGGGGAAACCGGCCACGTCGTCCCGCCGCGTGACCCGTCGGCCTTGAAGGCCGCCATCGCGACGTTGCTGGACGGCCCGCTCCCGAACCCGGCGCTCGTCCGAAATCGTGTGGTGGAGTGCTTGTCGGCGCTTGAGTTGGCGCGCAAGACCGAACGCGCCTTTCTTCAGCTCAAGCAAGGGATGCCGGCCCTATGACGGACCGTGTGCGGACAGCCTACCAGTGTCTCCTCGCCGTCGGCGCGGTTGGGATTTTCTATTCCAATCTGCCAAATTTTCTGTATCTCCGGTTTGGATTTTTTGAAGCACCGAAGGGCTGGATTCTGCTCTATGTCGCCGCGAGTCTGCCTTTCTTCATGCTCCAGGTGCTCCGGTGGCGGCTACAAGACTGCCTCATCTTCGCGTGGTGCGCGTTCTACATCTGGACCGCCGGCGTCTATTTTTTCCATGCCGCCGATCCGGAGGCGGCCTCCCAGGAAGTGCGGTATCACTTCATCACGGTGCTCATGCTCGTATCGCTGTTGCTGACCTTCTCGGCACCTGCCGCGCTGCTCACCGCGCGCAGCGTCGTCGCGGTGGTCGTCATCGTGGGCGCTCTGCTCAACGTCTACGAACTCTTCAACCCTGGCGTGTTTAGTGTCTACCCCGGCCGCTCCGCGGGACTGTACCTCAATCCCAACATCGCGGGCATCGCATTGGTGCTCGGTATGGTCGTCTCGGTGCCGATTGTCCCGCAGTCGTTCCGTCTCGCCTATATGGTGCTGGTCGGCGTCGGGATCGTCACGACGCTCTCTCGAGGCGGAATCATGGCGTGGTGTCTGGCGCTCGCGCTGAACGCGTTCGCCGGCCTCGTCACGGTTCGGCAACTCGCCATCGGCGGTCTCGTCGCCCTCGTGCTCGTCATCAGCGTCCTGATCCCGAACATCGACAACCTCTTCTCGCTCTTCGATCAGGTCGGGAATACGCAAATCGTCGAAGGCCGCATATTCTGGTTCCTCAATCCGTCTCTGGGCGAGACGGCCTACGATGAAGATGCCGGCAGTCGGGCCAATGCCGCCGCGAATGCGTGGGCGCTGTTCGCCGAAAGCCCGTGGTGGGGGCATGGGACGGGTGCGGCGCTGGCCTGGCAAGAGCTCACGAACCTGGGCGCGCACAACTTGTATCTGAAGCTGATGACGGATCACGGCATTCTCGGCGCGATCATCTTCCCGCTGCTATTGGTGGCTGCGGTCTGGGGCGCGCGCGGCCCGGCGAAACGACGAGGCGTGACGTTTGCCGTGCTGGCCGCTCTGTTTGCGTTGTCGAGTCACAATATGATGGAAGAGTTGCCCTTTCTGACGCTGCTTCCGATCGTGGCCACCGAAACACGGTTGAGCCGGACCCAGACGGGCGGGGAGGAGGCGGGAACCAGTGTTCAGCGGGCCGTGCTCGCGCCCGCATGGCAACGCCTTTCGACCTGAATTCCGTGCGCGAGTGTTGAAACCGGACGCTACGATGCGCGTTCTCCATCTGATCAACGATCTCGACGTCGGCGGCGCCGAGATGATGCTCTACAAGCTCCTGTCCCAGACCGATCGCAGCCGATTTCAATCCGAGGTCATCTCGTTGATTCGAATCGGGCCGATGGGTGAGAAGATTCGCCAACTCGGCGTGCCGGTACGATCGTTGGAGATGGACCGGGGACTTCCAAATCCGCATGCGATCGTCCGTCTCGTACGCTGGCTACGCGTGCGGCGTCCCGCCGTGCTGCAGACGTGGATGTACCACGCCGACTTAATCGGGGGAGTGGCCGCAAAACTCGCCGGCCGGATTCCGATCGCCTGGGGCATCCGACAAACCGACTTGAGCGCCGAGGGCTGTAAACGGCGCACACGTCTGACCGTCTCGGCGTGTGCGCGCATCTCGAAATGGCTACCCGATCGCATCGTCTGTTGCTCGGACGCCGTACGCGACGTGCATGTGCAGGTCGGCTATGCGGCCGAGAAGATGGTGGTGATTCCCAACGGGCTCGATGTCACCGCGTTTCGTCCCGATCCTGCCGCTCGACTCTCGGTGCGGCGGGAACTGGGTCTTCCGGCCGAGACGATCCTGATCGGCCTCATGAGCCGGTTTCATCCCCAGAAGGATCATCAGACGTTCGTGCAGGCCGCGGCGCTCCTTCATCGAAGACGGCCCGATGTGCGGTTCGTGTTGTGCGGCGACGGCGTGACGTCGGGGAACCCGTTGTTGGCGCAGTGGCTCAAGGACGGCGGCCTTGACGGCGCGGTCTTTCTGTTGGGTCGCCGCGATGACATGGCGAAAGTCGCGGCGAGCGTCGACATTGCCTGCTGTTCGTCCATCGGTGAAGGGTTTCCGAATGCTGTCGGGGAGGCGATGGCCTGCGAAGTGCCGTGCGTCGTCACGGACGTCGGGGAATCGGCTGCGATCGTGAGCGACACCGGACGAGTGGTGCCGAAGAAAGATCCCGTTGCACTGGCGCAGGCGCTGGAGGATCTCGTGGCTCTGGATGCGGACGTCCGGCGGGAGATGGGCCGGCGCGCGCGTCGGCGAATCGAGCAACACTACGACTTGCCTGGCATCGTTCGCCGATACGAATCGCTGTACGACGCACTGGCATCGCACGACCGAGCGTTGTCTGCCGCGTGATGCTGGACGGATGACCATGGCACAGTATCGGCTGCTGCACATCATCACCGGGCTGCATACCGGCGGTGCCGAGATGATGCTCTACAAGCTGCTGAGCGGGCTGGACCCGGCGACCTTTGACGCGCATGTCATCTCTCTCATCGAGCCTGGGGCCATGGCGGGAAAGATCGAGCAGCTCGGGATTCCGGTTCGATCGCTCGGCATGCGACGCGGGCAAGCCAGCCTTCGGGCGTTCCTGCGCTGTACTCAGTGGATACGGCGGCTACAGCCCGATATGATCCAGACGTGGATGCATCATGCCGATCTGTTGGGTGGCCTTGCCGCGAAACTGGCCGGCACGATCCCGGTTGTCTGGAATCTTCAAGCGAGTGATCAAGACCGCGAAGGGTTCAAGCGCTCGACGATCTGGACGGTCAAGACCTGTGCGGCCCTGTCGGCGTGGCTGCCGCGTCGGATCATCTGCTGCTCGCACGCCTCATATGAGGTTCATCAGCGCGCCGGCTATGATGCCGCCCGCATGACCGTGATCCCAAACGGATGTGATACGATTCGGTTTCAACCGGACCGCGAGGCGTATCTCGACGTGAGAGCGGAATTGAATCTGCCGGCGGAGACGGTGGTGATCGGCCTGGCGGCGCGTTTTCATCCACAAAAGGATCACCGGACCTTCATCCGTGCGGCGGCGCGCCTCGCCCCGGATTATCCGAATCTGCATTTCGTGCTGTGCGGCGCTGGCATCACGACCGCGAACGCGCAGCTGCAGGCGTGGATCGAGGAGACCGGGCTTCGCGGTCGGTGTCACCTGCTCGGCCGGCGGAGCGACATGCCGAGGATTACCGCGGCGTTCGATCTCGCCTCACTCACGTCCTGGTGTGCCGAGGGGTTTCCAAACGTCATCGGCGAAGCAATGGCGTGCGGCGTGCCATGTGTCGTGACCGATGTTGGAGATGCAGGCCGAATCGTCGGTCGCACGGGACGTGTTGTGCCTGCCCGCGATCCAGAGGCGCTGGCCGCGGCGTGGCGGAGTGTGCTACGGATGGATGCGGACGCGCGACGGGCATTGGGGGACGCGGCGCGGCGGAAGGTCCTCGCGGAGTATAAGCTTCCCGACATCATTGCTCGGTATGAAGCCGTGTATCGCGACGTGCTCGATGAACGCCGTACACGGCCGAGGTCCTCGGTCGCAGTGGGCTGGCGCCAGCCTCATGATCGCGCCGTGTCATTGATGGGTGAGAAGAGGAGGACGAGGTGAGCAGCGTTCTTGTGACAGGGGCGGCCGGATTCATCGGGTATCACGTGGCTCAGGCTCTGCTCGACGAAGGACGCGACGTCGTCGGTCTGGACAACCTCAACGACTATTACGATGTACGGCTCAAAGAAGCGAGGCTGGCCCGACTCACCGGCGCCCCTGGCTTTCGCTTCGTGAAAGCGGACGTGGCCGATCGCGCGGCCATCGCCGACCTCTTTGGCGACCGTAGGATTCGATCAGTCATCCATCTCGCCGCCCAGGCCGGCGTCCGGTATTCGCTCACGAATCCCCACGCCTACGTCGACAGCAATCTCGTCGGCTTTCTCAACATTCTGGAAGGATGCCGGAGCGCCGAGATCGAGCACCTCGTCTATGCCTCATCGAGTTCCGTGTATGGTGGGAACACGCGGATGCCGTTTTCCGTCCATGATCGAGTCGATCACCCCGTGTCGCTCTATGCGGCAACGAAAAAAGCGAACGAATTGATGGCGCACGCGTATGCGCACCTGTATCGGATTCCGTGCACGGGGCTGCGCTTCTTTACCGTCTACGGTCCCTGGGGCCGGCCCGACATGGCGCTCTTTCTCTTTACACGGGCCATCCTCGCGGGCGAACCCATTTCGGTCTTCAACCACGGGGAGATGCAGCGCGACTTCACCTACATCGACGATATCGTCGAGGGCATCGTGCGCGTGTGGCGGACCCCCGCCGTGCCCGATCCACGCTGGTCTGGAGACTTACCCGATCCGGCGACCAGCCAGGCGCCGTATCGCGTCTACAACATCGGCAACCATCGCCCTGTTCGGCTCCTCCATGTCATCGAGCTGCTGGAGCAGGCCTTGGGACGGAAAGCGACGAAACAATTTCTCCCGATGCAGCCGGGCGACGTGCCGGCCACCTATGCCGACGTGGACGACCTCATCCACGCCGTCGGCTTCAAACCCGATACGCCGATCGAAGTCGGCGTCGAGCGATTCGTCGAGTGGTACCGCAGCTTCTATCGCTGCTGACCGGTTCGCTCCGATCGTCCATCACGACTCCGTTCTCCATCACCTCAGCCGATGTATTGATACTGCTATGTGCGGCATTGCCGGACTCCTCGATACGCGACACCACCTCGATGAGCCGGAATTGACGGCTACCGTGCTCGAGATGGCGAATGCGCTCTACCATCGCGGGCCCGATGACGGCGGCGCGTGGGTCGATGCCCGAGCGGGCATCGCGCTGGGGCACCGGCGGCTGGCAATCGTCGATCTCTCGCCTTTGGGCCATCAACCGATGTCGTCGGCCTGCGGTCGCTACGTCGTGAGCTTTAATGGCGAGATCTACAATTTCCAGGCGCTGCGCCGTGAATTCGAGGGCTATCCATTCCGCGGACACTCGGATACGGAGGTGTTGCTCGCGGCCGTGTGCCGCTATGGCGTCCACGAGGCCGTACGCCGATTCAACGGGATGTTTGCGTTTGCCCTGTGGGATCGCGAGGAGCGGCGCTTACATCTCGTGCGTGATCGAGCCGGGGAAAAGCCGCTGTACTACGGCTGGGCCGGCTCTCTGTTCGTGTTTGGGTCCGAGTTGAAGGCCATCCGCCGTTGTCCCGGCTTTTCGCCTACGCTGAACCGCGATGCAATCGCCCTCTACCTGCGCCATAACTACATCCCGGCCCCGTACTGCATTTATGGCGAATTGAAGAAAGCCCAACCGGGAACCATCGTCACGGTCAGCGAGACGGCCGGGCGGTGGACGACCCATACCAGCCCGTATTGGTCGATGAAGCAGTGCGCCGAGGCCGGCCTAGCTGATCCCTTCCGCGGATCGTCCGTGGAGGCCGTGGATGCGCTCGATGAGCTGCTTCGCGATGCCGTGCAGTTGCGGATGGTCGCCGATGTGCCGCTTGGCGCCTTTCTCTCGGGCGGCATTGATTCCTCCACCGTTGTCGCCTTGATGCAACGCCAGTCGCGTACACCGGTGCGCACCTTCACGATCGGCTTCCATGAGGCGGGGTACAACGAGGCCGTCCATGCCAAAGCGGTGGCCGAACATCTCGGAACGGACCACGTCGAGTTGTATGTGCGGCCGGAAGAAGCGCTGGCGGTCATCCCACGCCTGCCGGCGCTCTACGACGAGCCGTTCGCCGATTCCTCGCAAATCCCCACTTATCTGCTCGCGGCGCTCACGCGTCGGCACGTCACCGTCAGCTTGTCGGGCGATGCGGGGGATGAATTGTTCGGCGGCTATGATCGGTACACGCAGGGCTTGAAGCTGTGGGGGGTGATTGGACGCTGTCCATCGTGGCTGAGGCGATCGGCCGCCGCCGCCCTCACTGCCCTTGCTCCCGAAGGCTGGGACCGGGTGGCGGGGCTTGTCCCGAGCGGGCTCGTGCCCATTCTCTCGAAAAATCCAGGCTACCGCGTGCACAAACTCGGTGATCTGTTGGCCACCGCGCACGCCGAGGATCTCTACCGCGGCTTGGTTTCGCACTGGAGAGAGCCGTCCCGGATCGTCCATCGGGCGGCGGAGCCGCCGACGGCGCTGACGGATTCGACGCGCTGGCTCCGCACGCCCGGACTTGCCGAGCGGATGATGCACATGGATCTGGAGAGTTACTTACCCGACGACATTTTAGTGAAAGTCGATCGGGCGACAATGGGAGTCAGCCTCGAGGCACGGATTCCCTTGCTCGATCATCGCGTGATCGAATTTGCGTGGCGCTTGCCCGTCGCATGGAAGATGCGACAAGGCGTCGGCAAGTGGATTCTCAAGCAGGTGTTGTATCGGTATGTGCCGCAACCGCTGCTGGAGCGGCCGAAGATGGGATTCGGCGTGCCGCTGGAGACATGGCTGAGGCAGCCGTTGCGGGAGTGGGCCGAGGCCTTGTTGGACGAGCGGCGTCTTCGTGAAGAAGGAATCTTCGATCCGGCCCCGGTTCGACAGACCTGGACCGAGCACGTGTCAGGCGCGAGAAACTGGCAGTACCACTTGTGGGACATTTTGATGTTTCAGGCCTGGCTCGCAGAAGCGAAATAGCATCCTCCGGTTTCATCACGACTCCTCCCCATCCATTCCGCATTGCGCCATTACAAGGACCTCTATGTGCGGCATTTACGGTGAGCTGAGCTTCGGCGCCGACGTTGTCTGCGGCCGATATGCAGAAGCGGCGACAGCAGCCCTTCAGCATCGCGGGCCGGACGACGGCGCCGTGTGGCGAGGAAGGGGCGTCGTCCTCGGCATGCGCCGGTTGAGCATCATCGATGTCGCCCACGGCATGCAGCCGATCTGGAACGAGACGCACACGTGCGCGGTCATCTGTAACGGCGAAATCTACAACTTCCACGACCTGCGAGCCCAACTCGAAGGCCTGGGCCATCGGTTCGCCACGCACAGCGATACGGAAGTGATCGTCCATGCGTACGAACAGTGGGGCATTGATTGCCTGACCAAGTTCAACGGCATGTTCGCCTTCGCGCTGTGGGATGAAGAACGAGCCCGGCTCCTCATGGCCCGGGATCGGCTCGGCGAGAAGCCGCTCTACTATTACCTCGATCAAGACCGGCTGATCTTCGCCTCGGAAATCAAAGCCATCCTCGTTGATCCGTCGGTCCCGCGCGCCATCGACCCGCGCGGGCTTGCAAACTTTCTCGCCTTCGGCCATGCGGTGGCGCCGAACACGATCTATCGGCACATCTCCAAGTTGATGCCCGGTCATTACCTGCTCGGCGGACGACATGGGGTCGACGTCCGGCAATATTGGGATGTCGGCGAAGAGCCGTATTTGCCGAGCGAGACCGCGCCCGATGAAGACCGGTACGTGGAGGAATTGCTCGCCCTGCTCGACGACTCGGTGCGGCGGCGGATGATCTCGGACGTGCCCCTCGGCGCCTTTTTGAGCGGCGGCCTCGACTCCAGTTCCGTCGTCGCCTTGATGCGGCGGCACACCGAGGCACCGGTGAAGACGTTCTCGTTGGGCTTCACGATGGACCGCGCGTACAACGAATTGGCGGACGCGCGGGTGGTGGCGAAACACCTGGGAACCGACCACCATGAGCTGGAAGTGCAGGACGTCGATCTCGTGAAAACGTTTCGCACCCTCGTGTACCACTACGACGAACCGTTTGGCGACGCCGCGAATTTCCCCGTCTACCTGCTGAGCCGGTTCGCGCGTCAGTATGTGACCGTCGTGCTGACCGGCGACGGCGGCGATGAGCTGTTCGCCGGCTATCGCCGGTATGCCGTCGACCGGTTCGCGACGGTCGCGCAGCGGCTGCCGGCCTTCATCCTCAGCGGGTTGATTCCCTCGGCCCTTCGCGCGGTGCCGCGGATGCGACGTCTGAAACGCACCGCGCGCACGCTGCCGATCCGTGATCCGGGACGGCGTTACGCCTCCTGGCTGCTCCTGTTCAGCCCGGAGATGCAGGCGGAGTTGCTGCAGAGCCATGATGACGCCGATGGCGACTGTGATCCCGTCGCTCCGTACCCCTATTACTATCATCGATTGAACCATGCAACGGCTTCCGATCATGTCAATCGGTTACTCTACATCGATCTGAAAACGTGGTTGCCGGATACCTACCTGGAAAAGGTGGACAAGGCGACGATGGCGTGCGGCCTCGAAGCGCGGCTTCCGTTCCTCGATCACCGCGTCGTGGAACTCGCGTTTCAAATTCCCAGTCGCTTCAAGCTGCGCGGCATGTCGGGCAAGCGGATTCTCAAGAAGGCCGTGGCGCCGCTCATTCCATCCACCGTGCTCTCGAAGCGGAAACACGGATTTTCCGTGCCGACCGATCCGTGGTTTCGAGGCGCGCTCCGATCGTTTGCGTTTGAGATTTTGCTGGATGACCGGGCTCGGCGACGCGGGTACTTCAATGCCCCGATGATCGAACGGCTCTGGCGGGAGCACGCGCAGGGGCGAGAAGTCTGGGACGGACATCTCTGGCTGTTGCTGAATTTCGAAATGTGGCATCGGCTGTATCTGGACCGAGAGGCGGTCTGACGAGTAGCAGGATGGTGAAAAGGGCCGCCAGCTTCCATTGGGCGCTCACCATCTCGCCGGCGCGCACAAACGTGGCGTCACTTATCCGCGACGCCGTGCGACTCGCAGCGGCCTTGGCCGGGAAGGAGCGCGTCCTGGCGCGCGTGGGGTCGGGCGGGTGGAATGGGACAGCCTTTTTGAACATCCTGCAGACATTTTTCTGCTCATTTGCACCGTGAAGCACTGTTGCTTCTGGGTCACGCTATCGTTGTTCAGCAGCCTGCTAGTGTCCTGTCTCTGAAGTGCGCTGACAAAATCGAGCCACGCTGGCCAG